>NZ_CATKQM010000034.1:0-47366 GCF_949768225.1 Pseudomonas sp. IT-P44
AGGGTTTAAGCGCGGCAGGACCTGAACATTAAGAAGACTGGATGAAAACCCGCGACCGGATCCTCGAATGTGCCCTGCAGTTGTTCAATCAGAAGGGCGAACCGAACGTCTCCACCATGGAAGTTGCCAACGAAATGGGCATCAGCCCGGGCAACCTCTACTACCACTTTCACGGCAAGGAACCGCTGATTCTCGGGCTGTTCGAGCGCTTCCAGGCGGAGCTCGCGCCGCTGCTCGATCCACCGTCCGATGTGGAATTGGCACCGGAAGATTACTGGCTGTTCCTGCACCTGATCGTCGAGCGCCTGTCGCACTATCGGTTTCTCTTTCAGGACCTGTCGAACCTCGCCGGGCGCCTGCCGAAACTGGCCAAGGGGATTCGCAACCTGCTCAATGCGCTGAAGCGCACACTGGCTTCATTGCTGGCGCGATTGAAGGCTCAAGGGCACTTGGTCAGCGACACTCAGGCGTTGGGGCAGTTGGTGGAACAGATCACCATGACGCTGCTGTTTTCGCTGGATTACCAGCGGATTCTGGATCGCGAAGGAGAGGTAAGGCTGGTGGTGTATCAGATCATGATGCTGGTGGCGCCGCATCTGCTGCCGCCGATCAAGGTGGCGACGGAGCAACTGGCACTCCAATACCTCGAAGAACACGAGTGACAATGTCACTGGGTAAACACATTTCACTGTGGGAGCGGGCTTGCTCGCGAATGCGGTGTATCATTCAGCATTGATGTGTCTGACACACCGCATTCGCGAGCAAGCCCGCTCCCACAAGGGGTAATGCGCTGTTTACAGAACCGTGCACAAACAAAAACGCCCGACCTTTGCAGGCCGGGCGTTTTTTTGAGCCCTGAAATCAGGACTGACTGGTTGGCGTCGATGGAGCTGGCGCGGCAGTCGGGGTTACAGCAGGGGTCGGCGCGGTAGCAGAGTTCGAGCTGCTCACCGGAGTCGACGGGGTTGCCGGTTTGGCGGCAGCCACTGCTGGTTTTGGAGCAGCAGCTTTCGGCGCTGCCGGTTTTTTCACTGCTGGTTTTTTCGCGGCGGCAGGTTTTGCCGCAGGCTTGGCTGCTGCAGGTTTAGCAGCCGGTTTAGCGACGGCTTTGGCGGCAACCGGCTTCGCTGCTGGCTTGGCTGCGGCAGGTTTTGCTGCGGCCGTTTTGGCAGCCGGCTTAGCCGCTGCTTTCGCGGCGGGTTTTGCAGCCGGTTTAGCGGCAGCTTTTGCCAGTGGCTTGGCAGCGGTTTTCGCCGCTGGTTTGGCTGCTGCGGTTTTCGCCGCAACAGGCGCAACCTTGGCACCGGTGAGTTTTTCGATTTGCTTGGTCAGGGTATCGACCTTGCTGTGCAGCGCTTTCACTTCGTTGCGGCTCGGGACACCCAGGCGCGAAATGGCGCTGTTCAGGCGCTTGTCGAAAGCCCCTTCCAGCTCATCCCACTTGCCCAGCGCACGATCTTTCACGCCAGTGATGCGCGATTTGGCAGAGGTAGCGGAGTCCTTGGCGGCATCGACTTTCTTGCCGACAGCGCTCTTGGTTAGCTTCTCGGCTTTCTCGCCGTCTTTGACCAATGTATCGAAGAGCTTGCTGCCGTCAGTGTCGATCTTCGAGTACACGCCTAAACCAGCAAGCCAGATTTTGCGGGAGTAGTCTTCGACTTTCCCGATCCACGAGCTGCCTTCTTTTTCGGTGTTCTTTTTACCAGCCATCCCGTTCTCCTTAAGATTTACGCGCGACGCGTTCGAGCAATGCCGTCAGCTCATCGAGCTTAGCAGAGAGTGCCTCAACGTCATGTTTAGACGGAATGCCAATACGATTCAAGGTACTTGCGACACGCGAGTCAAAAGCCTTCTCGACCTTGTCGAGTTGAACTTCGACCTTGCCTTTGAAAGTGCTTACTTCACTCTTGGCTTCATCAATCTCGGCGTTAGCTGCTTCAAGTTTCTCGGCAACTACCTTTTTGCCTTTCTTTTCAACAGTTTGACCAGCCTTGATCAACTCTTGAAAGTAATCGCTGCCCTCTTGGCCGACCTTGGCGTAGGCACCCAGGCCTGCCAGCCAGATCTTGCGGGCATAGGATTTGACGTCGCTCAGAGCGGTTGTCGAAGCGTCGATTTTTTTCTTCAAAATAACTTTGGCCATGGTGCACCTCACGCGCAGAAGGTTTGAGGAACTGCCCGCGAAAGTGTCGGGCTCATGCACAAAGTAGGGAGAAAAATTAGAAACGGCACCCTAACAACTGACATAAACCTTTGGATTCACCACAAACAAATGTGGGAGCGGGCTTGCTCGCGAAAGCGTCGTGCCAGTCGACATCTCAGTTAACTGACAGGCTGCATTCGCGAGCAAGCCCGCTCCCACATGATCGTATTCCAAGGGAACAATCGGATTTACGCGAGGGCTTTATCGAGGGCCTTTTCGATTTCCGATTTGATCATGCCGCTCATGGCCGACATCATCAGGCCCAATTCCACATCAACGCGAATCGAATCCTCAGCAACATGCACCGCGCCTTTCACCCCGGAACGCTTGAGGTTCAGGGTGTCGCCGGACCACTGCGGCTCCAGGCCATATTGATCGGACAGTTTCTGCGCCAACTGGTCGGCCTTCTCGCGGGCCGCTTCCTTGCCCAGGCCGTGGGCACGTTCAACACTAATACGGGCCATCGAATGACTCCTGCTTTATGAATACTTTCCTGAAGCATCTTGACCGCGCCTGCGGCAAAACGTCCCGGCGGTTCTACATCTTACCTTCAGCCTTGCCAAGACAAAGCAGGCCACCGGGATTAGAATGTCCCGCATTCTCTTCTGGTGACAGCGATATGACTGATCAGCGCAAAGGCAGCGATGCCGAACCCACCACGCACTTCGGTTTCAAAAACGTTCCGGAAAGCCAAAAAGCGGAAAAAGTCGCTGAGGTTTTCCACTCGGTAGCCGCCAAGTACGACTTGATGAACGACCTCCTGTCGGGCGGCATGCACCGTTTGTGGAAGCGTTTTGCGATCGAGCTGTCGGGCGTTCGCACCGGCAACCGCGTGCTGGACATTGCCGGCGGCACCGGCGACCTGACCAAAAAATTCTCGCACCTCGTTGGCCCGACCGGCCAGGTGGTGTTGGCCGACATCAACGAATCCATGCTCAAGGTCGGTCGTGACCGCCTGCTGGACCTGGGTGTGGCCGGCAACGTCGAGTTCGTTCAGGCCGACGCTGAAAAGCTGCCGTTCCCGGACAACCATTTCGACTGCGTGACCATCGCATTCGGCCTGCGTAACGTGACGCATAAAGAAGACGCCCTGCGCTCGATGCTGCGCGTACTCAAGCCGGGCGGCCGTTTGCTGGTGCTGGAATTCTCCAAGCCAACCAACGCGCTGATGTCCAAAGCCTACGACGCCTACTCGTTCGCCTTCATGCCGCTGATGGGCAAGCTGATCACCAACGACTCGGAAAGCTATCGCTACCTGGCCGAATCGATCCGCATGCACCCGAACCAGGAAACACTGAAGTCGATGATGGTCGAGGCCGGTTTCGACCGCGTGACCTACCACAACATGACCGCAGGCATCGTGGCCCTGCACCGTGGCATCAAACCCTGATGTTGCTGGCCGGTCTGCTCGCCAGCATTGAACTCGGCCTGAACCGGGTGCTGCGTCTCGACAGCACGGCGCTGCCGCGGCTGGCGCATTTGAGCGGCCGGGTGATTGCCGTCGATTGCCGCAGCCCGGCACTGCAACTGTTCATCCTGCCCAGCGACGAAGGCTTGATGCTGGCGACCCACTGGGAAACCGGCGCCGACTGCACCTTGCGTGCACCGGCTTCCAGCCTGTTGAAACTGGCGATGAGCAAGGACAAGACCTCCGTTTTGCATGCCCCTGAAGTCGAACTAGACGGCGACAGCGGCGTGCTGCTGGAACTGGCCGCGATCCTCCAGGACCTGGAGCTGGACTGGGAATACGAACTTTCGCGCTGGCTGGGACCTGTGGCCACGCAACTGGTCGGCGGTCACCTGCGCAGTCGCGCACGCTGGTATCAGCAAGGATTTGCCAGCCTGGGTCAGAACCTGGGCGAATACCTGGCCGAAGAATCGCGCACCCTCGTCGGTCAGCGCGAAGCCGAAGCCCGATTCAGTGAACTGGACCAGATCAAACTCGATCTGGAACGTCTCGAGGCGCGTTTCGAGCGCCTTTCCCGATCCCTCGACCCAAGCGATAACGCATGAAGCTGCTTGCCGTCCGCCGTTTGTTGCGCATCCAGCGCGTTGTGATTCGCTACCGCCTCGATGACCTGCTGTTCGCCCTGCCGCTGCCGTGGTTTCTGCTGGCGCTGCGCTACGCGTTGCCGTGGCGCTGGTTCCCGCGCAAGCCGCTGGACCTGAGCCGTGGCGCGCGATTGCGCCTGGCGCTGCAGGACCTGGGGCCGATTTTCATCAAGTTCGGGCAGATCCTGTCCACCCGCCGCGACCTGCTGCCGGAAGACATCGCCGATGAGCTGATGAAGCTGCAGGACCGCGTGCCGCCGTTCGATTCGCAAGTGTCGGTCAAGCTGATCGAAGAACAGCTCGGCAAAAAGATCAGTGAAGTGTTCAGCCGTTTCGACGTCGAACCGCTGGCCTCGGCTTCGGTGGCGCAGGTGCACGCCGCGCAGTTGAAAACCGGTGAAGAAGTCGTCGTCAAAGTCATCCGCCCCGGCCTGAAACCGATCATCGCGCAAGACCTGGCGTGGTTGTTCATCCTCGCCCGCGCAGCGGAAAAACTCTCCGCCGACGCGCGTCTGCTGCACCCGGTGGACGTGGTCAGCGACTACGAAAAAACCATCTACGACGAACTCGACCTGTTGCGCGAGGCGGCCAACGCCAGCCAGTTGAAGCGTAATTTCGACGGTTCGCCGCTGCTGTACGTGCCACAAGTCTATTGGGACTGGTGCCGGCCGAAAGTGCTGGTGATGGAGCGCATCTACGGCATTCAGGTCACCGACCTCGCAACCCTGGCCGACCAGCGCACCGACATGAAAATGCTCGCCGAGCGCGGCGTCGAGATCTTCTTCACCCAGGTGTTCCGCGACAGTTTCTTCCACGCCGACATGCACCCGGGCAACATCTTCGTCAGCACCGTCAACCCGTGGAGCCCGCAGTACATTGCGATCGACTGCGGCATCGTCGGCAGCCTGACCCCCGAAGACCAGGATTATCTGGCGCGCAACCTGTTCGCGTTCTTCAAGCGCGATTACCGGCGTGTGGCGCAACTGCACATCGACTCGGGCTGGGTACCGGCGGAAACCAAACTCAACGAATTCGAAGCGGCGATCCGTACCGTTTGCGAGCCGATCTTCGAAAAACCGTTAAAAGATATTTCCTTCGGTCAGGTGCTGATGCGCCTGTTCCAGACCGCTCGACGCTTCAACATGGAAGTGCAGCCACAACTCGTTTTGCTGCAAAAAACCCTGTTGAACATCGAAGGCCTGGGCCGTCAGCTGTACCCGGACCTCGATCTGTGGAACACCGCCCAGCCGTTCCTCGAACGCTGGATGCGCGAGCGCGTCAGCCCCAAAGCCTTGCTCGGCAACGTGCAGAACCAGTTCGAACAACTGCCGCACCTGGCCAACATGGCGCGCGATCTGCTCGAACGCATGTCGCAGCCCCACGCTTACGACCCGCCGCCATCGTGGCATCGACGCCGGGACGACTGGTTCCTGCGCCTGCTCGGTACCGCGCACCTGGCCGGCGGCGCAATACTGGCCATGGGCGGGCCGTTGAACGAACTGGCCTACTGGCCGGCAGGAATCATGATGGCCGTCGGCTTGTATCTGGTCGTTCGCCGATAGCCAGTTGTGTGATCCACTGGCACACTGTTTGAACGTTGGACTCTGCTCATGTAGTGCGGAGCCCGCTGTCGGAGTCGAAGATGAAAAACTGGCTGGACGAGATCAAGTGGGACGCCGACGGCCTGGTGCCGGCAATCGCCCAGGATCACAAGACCGGGCGCGTCCTGATGATGGCCTGGATGAACCGCGAAGCGCTGGAACTGACCGCTGCCGAAAACCGCGCCATCTACTGGTCACGTTCCCGTGGCAAGTTGTGGCGCAAGGGCGAAGAGTCCGGCCACGTGCAGACCCTGCATGAGATGCGCCTGGACTGCGACGCCGACGTGATCATCCTGATGGTCGAGCAGATCGGCGACATCGCCTGCCATACCGGTCGGCAGAGCTGCTTCTATCGCGTCTTCGAGAACGGCGACTGGAAAACCGTCGACCCGGTCCTCAAAGACCCGCACGCCATCTATTCCGCAGGACACACACATGAGTGACACTCTGACCCGACTGGCCGAGGTACTGGAAGCGCGCAAAGGCGCCGCCGCCGACAGCTCGTACGTCGCCAGCCTGTACCACAAGGGCTTGAACAAGATTCTGGAAAAGGTCGGCGAAGAGTCGGTCGAAACCATCATTGCCGCCAAGGATGCCGCCATCAGCGGCGACTGCAGCGATGTGATCTACGAGACCGCCGATTTGTGGTTCCACAGCATGGTCATGCTCGCCCAACTGGGGCAGCATCCACAGGCTGTACTCGATGAACTGGACCGTCGTTTCGGTCTGTCCGGACACGCAGAGAAAGCCTCGCGCCCGTCCGCCTGAACAACTATTAGAGAGGAGCAGCAACATGGGCATTTTTGACTGGAAACACTGGATCGTCATCCTGGTTGTTGTCGTGCTGGTGTTCGGCACCAAGAAACTGAAAAACCTCGGCACTGACGTCGGCGAATCGATCAAGGGCTTCAAGAAAGCCATGAACGACGACGAAAAACCGGCCGATCCGGCAGCGGCCCAACCGGTTCCGCCTGCTCAGCCACAGACCACCCAGTCCGTGAACCAGCCGCACACCATCGACGTGCAGGCGCAAAAAGTCGAAGAGCCGATCCGCAAAGACGTGTGAGCACTGACTAATGTTTGGTATCAGCTTCTCTGAACTGCTGCTCGTCGGCCTCGTGGCCCTGCTGGTGCTGGGCCCCGAGCGTCTGCCGGGTGCTGCGCGCACCGCCGGCCTGTGGGTCGGTCGCCTGAAGCGCAGCTTCAATGCGATCAAACAGGAAGTTGAGCGTGAAATCGGTGCCGACGAGATTCGTCGGCAACTGCACAACGAGCACATTCTGTCGCTGGAACAGGAGGCGCGGAAGATTTTCACGCCGACCCAGCAGGAAGCCACTCCGGTTCAGCCGGTGGCGGAGCAGACGATCCATGCATCGACGACAGAATCCGCGCCTGCTGCTGCGCCGACGGAAACCGTGAAAGCGGTTGAAGCGGCGCCGGTCGTGGCGCATGCAGAACCCGTTGCTCCTGCCGCCGTGCCGACAACGCCGGCTCCTCACGACACCACTTTGCCGCCGCGAGCCTCATGAGCGATCTCCCAGAAAACGACCAGCACATGCCGCTGGTTTCGCACCTCACCGAGTTGCGTACCCGTCTGCTGCGCTGCGTAGCGGCGATCTTCATCATCTTCGCCGGGCTGTTTGCGTTCACCCAGCAGATCTACACCTTCGTCTCCACGCCGCTGCGCCAGTATCTGCCAGTGGGCGCGACGATGATCGCCACCGACGTGTCGTCGCCGTTCCTGACGCCACTGAAGCTGACCATGATGGTGTCGCTGTTCCTGGCGATCCCGGTGATCCTGCATCAGATCTGGGGTTTCATTGCGCCGGGCCTGTACAAGCATGAAAAACGCATCGCGGTGCCGTTGCTGGTATCGAGCATCATGCTGTTCTACGCCGGCATGGCATTCGCCTATTACCTGGTATTCCCGCTGATATTCAAATTCTTCGCCGCCGCCACCCCGGCCGGCGTGGAGATGATGACCGACATCAGCAGCTACCTCGATTTCGTCATGACGCTGTTCTTCGCCTTCGGCGTGGCGTTCGAGATTCCGGTGGCCGTGGTGCTGCTGGTGTGGATCGGCGTGGTCGACGTCAAATACCTGAAGAAAATCCGCCCGTACGTGATCATCGGCTGCTTCGTGGTCGGCATGATCCTGACGCCACCGGACATCTTCTCGCAGACGCTGCTGGCCGTACCGATGTGGCTGCTGTTTGAAATCGGCATCCTGTTCGGTGGCCTGATCAGCAAGCGCGGCGACCATCCGGACGACCAACCGGTTGACGATCACAACGACCAGCCGCCAGCGACCCAAGCGTGAACCTGCTGCTCCTCGAAGAGGCCGATTTCATTGCGGCCGACCGGGCGATCCTGCGTGATCGCCGGTTGACGCACATGCAGGAAGTCCACCGTTGTGAAGTGGGCGACAGCATGCGTGTCGGGCGTATCGGCGGCCTGATGGGCTCGGCCGAAGTGCTGCGCCTGGACGCCGATGAAGCCGAACTGCGCGTCACCCTCGACCAACCGCCACCGGCCAAGCTGCCGCTGACTCTGGTGCTGGCCCTGCCACGTCCAAAAATGCTGCGCCGGGTGTTTCAGACCGTGGCGGCCATGGGTGTGCCACGGATCGTGCTGGTGAACAGCTATCGCGTCGAGAAAAGCTTCTGGCAGACCCCGTTCCTGGAACCGGAAGCGATTCGCGAACAACTGATCCTCGGCCTCGAACAGGCTCGGGACAGCGTGTTGCCTGAAATTGTCATCGAGAAGCGCTTCAAGCCGTTTGTCGAAGATCGACTGCCAGCGATTGCCGAAGGCACCCTTGGCCTGGTCGGCCATCCGGGCAACTACCCGCCCTGCCCCCGCGGCCTCGACGAGCAGGTCACGTTGGCCATCGGCCCGGAAGGCGGCTGGATCCCCTACGAAATCGACCTGCTGGCCAAGTCCGGCCTGCAACCGGTGCAGCTCGGCGAGCGCATCCTGCGCGTCGAGACCGCCGTCACCGCGCTGCTCGCCCGCCTCTTCTAAACACACCACCATCTCTGTGGGAGCGGGCTTGCTCGCGAAAGCGGCGTGTCAGACGACATTGAAGTAACTGATGCATCGCTTTCGCGAGCAAGCCCGCTCCCACAGGTCCTCATTCGTCCATGCATCAGGTAGCGCCTACAGATCCCCACACGCCTGCCGATACAGTTCCCATAAAACCAACTTGTGGTCCGTGGGAGTTGCAGCATGTACCGATGGCTAGCCGAAAAACTGGGGAACGTCAGCGTCAATCGCAAACTGGGTGTCGGCTTCGGTCTGGTGCTGCTGCTGACATTGTTGATCACCGTCACGGGCTGGACCGGCCTGAGTGACGTGGTGAATCGCGGCGACAAGCTCGGGTTTATTGCCAGTCTCAATGAACTGACCAAAGACCTGCGCCTGGCCCGTCTGGACTACGAAATGCGTCGTGGCGAACAAGGCCCTGGCGCCGTCAACGACCTGCTCGGCCAACTCGACACCGGTTTGAAAACCGCCCGCACACTGATCGAGCAACCTGCCGACGCAGCCATGGTCGATCAGCAACTGGCCGCAGTCAGCGAGTACAAACAAGCCTTCGCCGCCATGACCCAGGCCGGCGCCAACCGCGAAGATGCTCGCAGCAAACTCGGCGCCACGGCCGATAACGCCGTGGCGCGCGTGGGTGAAGTCGAGAAATCCTTGCTGCAAGGCGACAGCGTCGCCGATTTCAACAGCGTTATCGACCTGAGCAAACTGATCCAGCAAGCTCGCTTCCAGGTGCGCGGCTATACCTACAGCGGCAAGACCGAAGCCGAACAACCGGCGCTGGACGCCATCGACAATGCGTTGAAAAACCTCGAAAGCCTGCCGTCCAGATTGCCGGAACAGCACATCGCCAACCTGCAACAGGCCAGCGATTCACTCAAAGCCTACCGCGCCGCCGTCAGCCAGTTCCGTGACTCCCAGGTCGCCAGCGCCGCCGCGTTGAAACGCATGGCCGCTCAAGGCGACATCCTGTTCGACGTCAGCAAAAAGCTAACTGCCTCGCAAACCATCATCCGCGACACTGACGCCGCACACGCCAAGAACATGCTGTTGCTGGCCACCGCCCTGGCGCTGGTCTTCGGCCTGTTCGCGGCATGGGCGATCACCCGGCAGATCGTCGTTCCGCTGGGCCAGACGCTGAAAGTCGCCGAGCGCATCGCCGCCGGCGACCTGACCCAGAACCTCGTTTCCGAGCGTCAGGACGAACTCGGTCAGCTCCAGCGCGCGATACAAAGCATGACCCTGGGCCTGCGCGAATTGATCGGCGGCATCAGCGATGGCGTCACGCAAATCGCCAGCGCCGCTGAAGAACTGTCCGCAGTCACCGAGCAGACCAGCGCCGGCGTCAACAGCCAGAAGGTCGAGACCGACCAGGTGGCGACCGCGATGAACGAAATGACCGCCACGGTGCAGGAAGTCGCACGTAACGCCGAAGAAGCCTCCGAAGCTGCGCTCGCCGCCGATCAGCAGGCCCGCGAAGGCGACAAGGTGGTCGGCGAAGCCATCGCTCAAATCGAACGCCTGGCCAAGGAAGTCGGCAACTCCACCGACGCCATGGGGCATCTCAAACGCGAAAGCGACAAGATCGGCAGTGTGCTCGACGTGATCAAATCCGTGGCTCAGCAAACCAACCTGCTGGCGCTCAACGCAGCCATTGAAGCTGCTCGCGCCGGTGAAGCCGGACGTGGTTTTGCGGTGGTCGCCGACGAAGTCCGCAGCCTGGCGCAGCGCACCCAGAAGTCCACCGAAGAAATCGAAGAGCTGATCGTCGGCCTGCAGAGCGGCACCCAGCAAGTCGCGACCATCATGGACAACAGCCGCACCCTGACCGACAGCAGCGTCGAACTGACCCGCCGCGCCGGTGGCTCGCTGGAAAGCATCACCCGCACCGTGTCGGCGATTCAGTCGATGAACCAGCAGATTGCCGCCGCTGCCGAACAGCAAAGCGCGGTGGCGGAAGAGATCAATCGCAGCGTGCTGAACGTGCGCGATGTGTCCGAGCAGACCTCGGCAGCCAGTGAAGAGACCGCGGCGTCCAGCGTTGAGCTGGCGCGGCTGGGGACGCATTTGCAGATGCTGGTGGGCAGGTTCAAGGTTTAAAACCGAGTCGCCCCCCTTCGCGGGCAAGCCTCGCTCCTACAGTTAATCGCAGATCCCTGTAGGAGCGAGGCTTGCCCGCGAAGGCGTCAGAGGACCTGACGAAGGAAGGCCTGCGCCCGCGGATCCTTCGGCGCATCGAAGAACTCGGCTGGCGAGGCGTCTTCCAGCAATTTGCCGTGATCGAAAAACAGCACCCGATCCGCTACTTCCCGCGCAAAGCCCATTTCGTGGGTCACGCAGACCATGGTCATGCCTTCCACGGCCAGGGTTTTCATCACATCCAGCACTTCGCCGACCATTTCCGGATCGAGCGCCGAAGTCGGCTCATCGAACAGCATGACCTTCGGCTCCATGGCCAATGCCCGTGCAATCGCCACGCGCTGCTGCTGACCGCCGGACAGGCGTGACGGAAACTCGTTGGCCTTCTGCGCAATGCCAACCTTTTCCAGCAATGCCAAGGCCTTGGCTTCACGCTCCTTCTTGCCGCGTTTGCGCACGACTTTCTGGGCGAGGCAGAGGTTCTCCAGCACGGTCATGTGCGGGAACAGGTTGAAATGCTGGAACACCATGCCGACTTCGCGGCGGTAGGCATTCACGTCGGTTTTCGGATCGGCCAGTTGCAGGCCGTCGATGCTCACCGAGCCCGAGTCGAACTCTTCCAGGCCATTGAGACAGCGCAGGAAGGTCGATTTGCCGGAGCCGGACGGACCGATCACCACCAATACTTCGCCCTTCGCCACCTGGGTGGAGACGTTATCCACCGCGCGCACCACGTGGCCGCGAGTGTCGAAGACTTTTACCAGATCGCGGACTTCAATCACTTTGCGCGAGCCTCCGCTCAAGCCGGCTGGCGATTTTCGACAGCGGCAGGTTGATCAACAAATACAGGCCAGCCACGCAGAACAGGATTTCGAATGGCGAAAACGAGGTGGTGATCACTTCGCGACCGCTTTTCAACAGCTCGGTAATCGCAATCACCGACACCAGCGAGGTGTCCTTGACCAGGCTGATGAACTGCCCGGCGAGCGGCGGCAGCACGCGCTTGAACGCTTGCGGCAGCACCACGTGGCGCATCGACTGACCCGCGCTCAAGCCCAGGGAACGCGCAGCTTCGTTCTGGCCTCGGGCGATGGATTGCACGCCGGAGCGGATGATTTCCGCCACGTAGGCACCGGTGAACAGCGACAGCGCAGCGATCCCGGCAAACTCCCGGGACAGGTTCATCACGGTGCCGATGAAGAAGTAGAAAATGAAAATCTGCACCAGCAGCGGCGTACCGCGCACCAGTTCGACGTAAATCGTCGAGAGGTCGCGCAGGGTCGGATTGTTCGAGAGACGGCACAAGCCCGTGGCGAGGCCGATCAGCAAGCCGAGCACGCCAGACACCACGGACAACCACAAGGTGGTCCAGAGACCCCACATCAGCGGTCCGGCGGCCCAATGGCGAGTCACGCCGATCACGTCGCCTTCGGCCACATCATCGCCCTGGGCGACTTGCAGGCTGTTGTCGTCGACGGTCACGCGCTGCTCGTCACCCGCGTCGTTGCGCAACGTGACTTCAGCCTTGTCGCCTTTGCGCACCAGCTCGCTGACGGTGGAGATGTCGGCGGCGCGTTGGGACTCTTCGGCGTGGTAGGCGAAGTACTGCGGGACGCGGTTCCAGCGCCATTCGTAGGACATCAGCGAGGTGGCGTAATACAACGCGCCGGCCAGGCCGATCAGCACCAGCACGGTCAACACGTGCCAGGGCCATTGGGCTTTTTTCTGTTTCATTGCAGGTTCCGGATTCTATGTCGCCAGGGAGGCCGCCTTCGCGGGCAAGCCTCGCTCCTACAAAGTCATATCCTGTAGGAGCGAGGCTTGCCCGCGAATGGGAGCGACGCGGTCTATCTGACCGGGCCTTATTCCATATCCTTCAACCAAGCGGTGTCTTTGAACCACTTGTCATGGATGCGATCGTAGGTGCCGTCTTCGTGGATCTGGTGCAGGAAGTTGTTGATGAAGTTGATGCTGTCGTAGTCACCCTTCTTCAGACCAAAGGCCAGCGGCTCGTAGGTGAACGGCTTGTCGAGGAACACCAGTTTGCCGTTGCCGACCTTGTTCACCGCCACGACGTTGTAAGGCGCGTCATAGATAAAGGCGTCGGCCTTGCCGTTGACCACGTCGAGCACTGCTTCCTGCTCGTTGTCGTAGCCGTGGTACTTGGCTTTGGAGATCAGCTTCTTGGCGACCATCTCACCGGTGGTGCCGAGCTTGGAGGTGATGCGGTAGTCGGCGGTGTTCAGGTCTTTGTAGGACTTGATGGTGCCTTCCAGCTCTTTGCGAATCAGCAGCGTCTGGCCGACCACGATGAACGGTTCGCTGAAGTTCAGGCGCAGGTTGCGTTCCTGGGTCAGGGTCATGCCGCTGCCGATCATGTCGAACTTGTCGGTGAGCAGGGCCGGGATAATGCCGTCGTAGCCGGTGGACACCAGCTCCAGCTTGACGCCCATGGCCTTGGTCATGGCTTTGAGGATGTCGACTTCGAAGCCGATGATCTCGCCGCGCTTGTTGGTCATTTCGAATGGCATGTAGGTCGGGTCCATGCCGACTTTCAGCGTGCCGCGCTTGACCGCGTCATCGATGGCACCGGCCTGCGCCGCGCTGACTGCAACCAATGCCGTGACGCCGACCAGCAGCATCGAGAGATACTTCTTCATCTTCATGTCCCCAAAACCAGTGCGTTATGAGGCGCGCAAACGGCGGCTCCCCTCAGGAAACGCATCGATACGGACAAAAATTATCCGGGCGCACCAATTCGGGGACGGATGCTAACGTACTCGCTCGTTTGCACAAGTGTTTGGGAACGATGAGGCAAAAAAAACCCCGCTTTCGCGGGGTTCTCTTTGTTATGCCAACTGCGGTTGCGCACTCAGCGGCTTGAGCGGCAGCAACGGCGCATGAGGATCGGATTTCACCGATTTGCGCCAGGCTTCCAGCCACTCGGGATGACCTTCGCTCCAGACCTGCTCATGCAAACGAGCCAGTGCCACCGGATCGCTCAGCAGTTGCACACGCTCATTGTTGTTCAGACCGTCAGGCCCGACTTTCAATGCATGGCGAACTCGCTCGATCCGCAGCCATTCGATTGGCTCGGCCTGACCGTGACGCGACGTCGCCAGCGAGCACGCCAAAGCGTTCTGCTGTGGATCGACCACCGACCGGATGAAGCCGTCTTTCAGCGCATGCCAACGGTTTTCATGGGTGTACTGGTCAGTTGCCAGCAACGCCTGTGGCGGATTGTATTCCTCAGGGATCAGGAACAGGCTCTCATCACGGGACTTCAGGCCCAGGCCGACACGGCTGGAGATCACGGAAACCGGGATCGACAGCATCAACGAACCGACAATCGGCACCAGCCACCAGAGGAAGCTCGGGTTCAGCCAGATCACCAACAAGGCCCAGAAGAAGCCCAGCAGGGTTTGCGGACCGTGGCGCTTGACCGCTTCGCTCCATGGCGTGGAGTCGTCGTCACGTTGCGGCGAGTTCCAGGTCGCGGCCCAGCCGAGGAACGCGGCGAGTACGAAACGGGTGTGGAAAATCATCCGCACCGGCGCCAGCAACATGGAGAACAACATCTCCAGCAGCATCGACAGGGTCACCTTGAACTTGCCACCGAACTCTTTCGCGCCCTTGGCCCAGATCAGGATGATGCTCAACAGCTTCGGCAGGAACAGCAGCACGATAGTGGTCGAGAACAGCGCGATGGCCTTGTCCGGGTGCCATTGTGGCCACAGCGGGTAGAGCTGACGCGGTTCAAGGAAGTACTGCGGCTCCATCAGCGTGTTGACCGCCAGCAGCGCCGTCGACAGCACGAGGAAGAAGAACCACAACGGCGCCGACAGGTAAGACATCACGCCGGTGAGGAACACCGCACGGTGAACCGGGTGCATGCCCTTGACCAGGAACAGGCGGAAGTTCATCAGGTTACCGTGGCACCAGCGACGGTCACGCTTGAGTTCGTCCAGCAGGTTCGGCGGCAATTCTTCGTAGCTGCCTGGCAAGTCGTAGGCAATCCACACGCCCCAACCGGCACGGCGCATCAGCGCGGCTTCAACGAAGTCGTGGGACAGAATCGCGCCGGCGAACGCGCCTTTACCGGGCAACGGCGCCAGGGCGCAGTGCTCGATGAACGGCTTCATGCGGATAATCGCGTTGTGGCCCCAGTAGTGCGATTCGCCCAACTGCCAGAAGTGCAGACCGGCAGTGAACAGCGGACCATACACGCGGGTCGCAAATTGCTGCATGCGCGCATAAAGAGTGTCCATGCCCGACGCACGCGGCGCGGTCTGGATGATCCCGGCGTCCGGCGTGGCTTCCATCAGGCGCACCAGACTGGTCAGGCATTCGCCGCTCATCACGGAGTCAGCGTCGAGCACGACCATGTACTTGTAGTCACCGCCCCAGCGACGGCAGAAGTCGTCGAGGTTGCCGCTTTTGCGTTTTACGCGACGGCGACGGCGGCGATAGAAGATCTTGCCGAAGCCCTTGGCTTCGCGGCAGACGTCCAGCCAGGCCTGCTGTTCGGCGACGCAGATGTCGGCATCGTTACTGTCGCTGAGGACGAAGAAGTCGAAGCGGTCCAGGTCACCTGTGGCAGCGACCGACTCGAACGTCGCGCGCAGACCGGCAAACACCCGTGGCACGTCTTCGTTGCAGATCGGCATCACCAGTGCGGTGCGCGCGTCTTTGGGGATCGGCTCGTTGCCGGCACTTTTACCGGAGATGCGGTATTTATCGTGACCGGTGAGCAACTCGAGGAAGCCCATCAGTGCGGTCCAGAAACCGGCCGAGACCCAGCAGAACAGAATCCCGAACATGATCAGGATGGTGGTCTGCAGCGCGTACGGCAGTACTTGCGTGACGGTTTGCAGGAGCGGCTGATGCAGGACTTCGTTGAGGTCGACGAACGACCAGCCTTGGTACGGCATGATGCCTTTCATGTACCAGCCGGCAACGATGGTTTGACCGAGCATCAGTACCAGCAAGATGTAACGGCGGATCGAACCCACGGTGCGCCAGCGGGCCGCCGGCAGCACGTTCTCGTCTTTCGGCGGAGCCGGCGGGTTGGTGCGACCGGTCAGACGCCGCCAGCCACGCACCAGAATGTTGGTGCGCCACGGCTCCGGCACGACTTTGGTCCGGCGGATCGGCGGGGTTGCCTTGAGGCAAACACGCCCGCTGGCGTCGAGCACCAGCATTTCCGCCTCTTCCAGCTCTTCAGCGGTGCTCAGGGTCAAGCGACGGCCGACCGAGGCTTGAGCCGCCTCGACCGGTGCATCGAACGTCGAGGACGACAGACGCTCGTGAAGTTCGCTGAACGATTTGCAGCCCGCGAGTTCCGCGCGCTGCTCGTCGGTCATCGGCAGATGCGCCAGATACTCGGCAAGAGTTTCTGGCTGAACTTGAGAATTACTCATCGGCAGGCAACTGATAGCTCCAGGTCTCGGTCAGGACTTCTTCAGTCGGTGCCGATTCCGGTGTGGCTGGGGCCGCGTCGGCAGCGACAGGCTGCTTGGCGTCTTTGTTGTTCGCCTTGTCCTTGGCATCTGCAACTGGCTTGGCTTCGGCCTGCTTGGCCTCGGCGGCCTTCGCGTCCTTGTCCGCTTTCTCCGCTTGCTTGGCGGCCACTTTGTCGGCCTTGGCAACGGAAGAGGTGGACGACGGGATCGAAGTCTTGGCCAGATCGGCAGGCACGATGTTCTGCACCAGTGCGGCACGCATCTCGGTGGACTTGCCCGGATCCTTGATCTTCATGCGCAGGGTCAGGCGCCAGCCCTTGGTTTCAGGGTTGTAGCGCACGCTGTTCTCGACCAGCTCGGCATTATCACCCACGCTGACCTGGCTGCGAACGTCTGTATCGGCCGGCAACGCTGCCAGGGACGGGCCTTCGAAATCCACCAGATAGGCAACGCTGCCGTCCGGCTGACGAATCAGGTTGGACTGCTTGACGTCGCCGGTGGAGCGCAAGGTCTGTTTGACCCAGGCGCTGTCCGGTGCGTGAATCGCCGCTTCGTCCATGGTCCAGTGCAGGCGGTAGCCGAATTCCAGCGGCTGACCAGGCTCAGGCAGTTTTTCCGGGCTCCAGAAGGCAACGATGTTGTCGTTGGTTTCATCGGCAGTCGGAATTTCGACCAGGTCGACAGAACCCTTGCCCCAATCGCCTTTTGGCTCGATCCAGGCACTTGGGCGCTTGTCGTAGCGGTCGTCGAGGTCTTCGTAGTGGCTGAAGTCACGGCCACGTTGCAGCAAACCGAAACCGCGCGGGTTCTCGATCGAGAAGTTGCTCACCGCCAGGTGTTTCGGGTTGTTCAGCGGACGCCAGATCCACTCGCCGTTGCCGGCATGGATCGACAGGCCGCTGGAATCGTGCAGTTCGCGGCGGTAGTTCAGCACTTTCGACGGCTGGTTGGCGCCGAACAGGAACATGCTGGTCAGCGGCGCAACGCCAAGCTTGGTGACCTTGTCACGCAGGAACATCTGCGCCTTGACGTCGACAATGGTGTCGCTGCCCGGACGCAGGGTCAGGCGATAGGCACCGGTGGCGCGTGGCGAATCCAGCAGCGCGAAGATCACCAGGTGCTTGTCGCCCGGCTTCGGCTGTTGAATCCAGAACTCACGGAAACGCGGGAATTCTTCGCCGGACGGCAACGCGGTATCGATTGCCAGGCCGCGAGCGGACAAGCCATAGGTGTGACCCTTGCCGACAACGCGGAAGTAACTCGCGCCCAGCATGGTCATGATTTCGTCTTGCTTGTCGGCCTTGTTGATCGGGTACAGCACACGGAAACCGGCATAACCCAGTTGTTCGGTGGCTTTAGGATCGAATTTCAGGTCGCCGAAATCGAAACGAGACGGGTCGTATTTGATCTCTTCGACGGTGTTGGCCGTGATTTCGTTGATTTTCACCGGAGTATCGAAATGCATACCCTGGTGATAGAACGAAAGCTTGAACGGGGTTTTCTGATCGGCCCATTCGGCTTTTTCGGTCAGGAAACGAATTTTCTGATAGTCCGCGAATTTCATCTCACGGAATTCGTTCGGCAGGTTACTGCGCGGGGCTTCGAATTTCTGCCCGGCCAGCTCTTTTGCCTTGACCGATACATCATCCAGATTGAATGCCCAAAGCTGGCCGGCGCCGAACAGGCAGAGCAGTGCAGAGCCCGCTACCAGTGCGCTTCGTAGCCGTTTGGCTGACAATCTTGGTGCATTACAGGGACTAACAATCACGAGCAACCCTCGCCGAAAACAGATCAAAAAACCAACGGCCAGTTAAAGGGCCTGTGAGGTAAACGGGATGAAAAACCCGTCCCTACAAACCACTCTTGCCAAGTTGGCGAGCATTGTTCCGACTCCTATGGGGCTAAATGATTCCCCAACAGGCCCAGGACAAGTCTCTACCTAAGTCAAAACGGACCAACGAACGCTGATCCCCGTAGCGCGCGATTATCTAGTAGGCCGCGTTACAACGCATCAGGCGCAACAAAGTATTTCTCGCGAAAAACCCCTGTTTTCAGTGAAAAAGCGCTTAAAAACTTGTTTCAAGCGCTTTCAGGTCTGTAACAGGAAGGTTACCGGGCCATCATTGACCAGGTGCACCTGCATATCCGCGCCGAATCTACCTGATGCCACTGTGCCATGCACCTGTTTCGCTTTCTCTAATAGATAGTCGAAAAGCTCCTCGCCCAGCGCCGGAGGGGCAGCGGTTGAAAAACTCGGGCGCAACCCGTTTTTGGTGTCGGCGGCCAGGGTGAACTGAGAGACCAGCAGCAACCCGCCCCCGACATCCGCCAGGGACAGATTCATCTTGCCCTCGGCGTCACTGAACACACGATAGTTAAGCAGCTTATGCAGAAGTTTGTCGGCACTGGCCCGAGTGTCCTCGGGCTCGACCGCCACCAGTACCAGCAAACCCTGATCGACGGCACCGACCACCTCCCCCGCTACCTCGACGCGCGCGCCACGCACGCGCTGCAACAGGCCCTTCATGCTTCTGCTGGGGACAGGTCGAGCAGGCGCCGGGCCATCTGATCGGCGGCGCGTACCAAGGCATCGGTAATGCCGGGTTCGGAGGCGGCATGCCCGGCATCACGGATGACCTGCAGTTCACTGTTCGGCCAGTTCTGATGCAGCTCCCAGGCGTTATCCAGAGGGCAAATCACGTCGTAGCGACCGTGAACGATCACGCCCGGCAGATGGGCGATCTTGCCCATGTCGCGGATCAACTGATTCGGCTCAAGGAACGCATTGTTGGTGAAGTAGTGACATTCGATGCGCGCGATGGACAACGCGCGTTGCGGCTCGGAGAAACGATCGACCACCAACGGGTTCGGACGCAAGGTCGCGGTCCGCCCTTCCCAGGTGGACCAGGCTTTGGCCGCGTGCATCTGGGCGATCTGATCGTTGCCGGTCAGGCGCTTGTGGAAAGCGCCGAGCAAGTCTTCGCGCTCGTCCAGTGGGATCGGCGCAATGTAGTCCTGCCAGTAATCAGGGAACAGACGACTGGCGCCCGCCTGATAGAACCACTCGATTTCCTGCGGACGGCAGAGAAAAATCCCGCGCAGGATCAGACCGTGCACACGCTCCGGATGGGTTTGCGCGTAGGCCAGCGCCAGGGTCGAGCCCCACGAGCCGCCGAACAGCACCCATTTATCGATGCCCAGATGCTGGCGAATCCGCTCAAGGTCGGCGACCAGATCCCAGGTGGTGTTGTTTTCCAGGCTGGCGTGGGGCGTGGAGCGACCACAACCGCGCTGGTCGAAGGTGACAATGCGATACAGGTTCGGATCAAAAAAGCAGCGACTCTGTGCATCACACCCGGCACCGGGGCCGCCGTGGATGAACACCACCGGCAAACCTTCCGGTGAACCGCTTTCGTCTACATACAGGGTGTGGGTTTCATCGACAGCCAGATCGTGCCGGGCGTGGGGTTTGATCTGCGGGTACAAAGTCTGCATTGCGCGCTCCGTAAGGGGTCGAGGTCATCCCTGGGGGGACTTCTATTATTCTGCCGTTGGGCATCATAAACCCGATTTACGTCAATGAGCATGTCCATGCAGAGTCAGAGTTTTGCCACCCGTTTTTTTGCCAAATAGCCGAGCAGCGTTTCGTAGAGCGCATCGACCTCCGCGACCTGACCCCGCGCCCGCAGACAGCCATGAACCAGCCCTTCACCGTAATAAAGCGTCGCGGCCACGCCCGCAGCGTTCAGGCGCTCGGCGTACAGCACGCCGTCATCGCGTAGCGGGTCGAACTGCGCCACCGCGATCAATGCCGGCGGCAATCCGCGCAAATCCCCGGCGAGCAACGGCATGGCATAGGTGCCAGGCGTTTGAGTGCCGCGCAAATACAAGGCGTGATAACAATCCACGTCACTGCTGCTGAGCAGAGGCGCGTCGCTGCATTCACTGCGTGAAGGCAAACGGTGATCGCCACCGAGGCCGGGATAGATCAGCACTTGCGCCGCCGGCAGTGGTTCGCCCGCATCGCGCAGTGCCAGGCACAGCGCGGCGGCGAGATTGCCACCGGCGCTGTCGCCGGCCACCAGCGTACGCGCGGGGTCCAGCTGAAACGGCCCGGAGCGCAGCGCTCGCCAGACCTTCAGGCAGTCATCGAACGCCGCTGGAAACGGATGCTCCGGCGCCAGACGATAATCGACCGCGATCACCAACACGCCGAGCGTCGACGCCAGCTCGGCGCAGATGAAGTCGTGGGAATCCAGATCCCCCACCACCCAACCGCCGCCGTGCAGATACACAATGCACGGGCTACCGTCGGTCGATGGCAAAGCTGCGGGCTGATAGGACCGAATCGGTACACCGGCCAATACAAAATCCACCACGTATAGCCCGGCGGGACGCGGCGGGGTGAACGCCCGGCACATCTCGCTGTAGGCCTGGCGCAGTCCGGCGAGGCTGGTGTCGGTGGCATTGAAGCTGACGGTTTTCTCGACGAATGCCGTCATTTCGTTGGAAAGAAGGTAAGGAGCCATGGGCCTGCTGCCGAGGATTTGTGGACAGTGGGATAACCCTGTGGGAGCGGGCTTGCTCGCGAAGTGGGAGTGTCAGGCAACATTTATGTCGACTGACACTCCCTCTTCGCGAGCAAGTCGAATCGTCGCACCGCCGCTCCCACAGGTTTTGCGGTGATGGTCAGTTTTTCAGGCTGGCTTGTACGGTGGCAACACCATCCTTGCCATCAAAACTGCTGACACCGGCCAACCAGCGCTGCAGGTCTTGCGGATGATCACGCAGCCACTGCTTGGCCACGTCCTGCGGCGTCTTGCGCTCCATGATCGGCACCATCAGCTGGCTTTCCTGAGCAGCGGTGAAGGTCAGATTCTCCAGCAAGCGGTTCACGTTCGGGCAACGCTCGGCGTAGTCCGGGGACGTCACGGTGGAGACCGTCGCCGCGCCTTCGTTCGGCCCGTAAACGTCTTCGCTGCCGGTCAGGTAAGCGATTTTCATGTTGATGTTCATCGGGTGCGGAGTCCAGCCGACGAACACCACGAACTCCTTGCGATTCACCGCCCGTTGCACGGCGGCAAGCATGCCGGCCTCACCGGACTCGATCAGTTTGAAATCCTTCAGGCCGAACTGATTGGACTCGATCATGGTTTTGATCGTGGTGTTGGCGCCACTGCCCGGCTCGATGCCGTAGATTTTGCCACCGAGCTTGTCTTTGAATTTGGCGATATCGGAAAAGGTTTTCAGCCCCGCCTCGGCCACGTATTCCGGCACGGCGAGAGTTGCCTGGGCGTCGGCCAGGCTCGGTTTTTCCAGGACCTTCACTTGATTGGCGGCCAGGAACGGCGCGATGTTCTTGTCCATCGCCGGTTTCCAGTAACCGAGGAAGATGTCCAGGCGCTTGTCGCGGATACCGGCGAAGATGATTTGCTGCACGGCGCTGGTTTGCTTGCTTTCGTAGCCAAGGCCGTTGAGCAGCACGTCGGCCATGCCGCTGGTGGCGATGACGTCGGTCCAGTTGACCACGCCCATGCGCACGGCTTTGCAGGAAGCGTCGTCACTGGCCAGGACAGAGGTGCTCAGAAGAGCGGTACCGCAGAGGATTGAGAGACAGCGGGTCAACAGTCTTTTCATTGGGAATGATCTCGTGCGGCAGAATTATTATGGATCCGGTGTCTTGATGCACCGTGTCCAGAACATTACGCAGCGTCGAGAGGGTAAAAGCGAACTGTGGCGACCGAGATTTGCACGGTGGCGACTAAAGTGAACGCGTTACCTGTGGGAGCGGCGGTGCGACGATTCGACTTGCTCGCGAAAGCGGTGTGTCAGTCGACATCAATGGTGTCTGACACACCGCCTTCGCGAGCAAGTCGAATCGTCGCACCGCCGCTCCCACCAGGGTCAGACGTTGTAGTGTTTTTGGCCCCAGGCCAGCAGCCCTTGCAGCAACTCCTTGAGCACCACTTGCGTCGGCTCTGCCAGGTCCGGGCGATAACGGAACGGCTCGAACTCTTCCATGTACGTGCACTGGCCCAACTCCAGTTGCACGGCGTGGATGTTTTGCGCCGGATTGCCATAGTGCCGGGTGATGTGGCCGCCCTTGAAGCGCCCGTTCAGCACATGGCTGTAATCGGTGTGCCTGGCGCAGATCGCTTCCAGTTGAGTCGCCAACTGTGGATCGCAACTGGCGCCGTTGAACGTGCCGAGGTTGAAGTCCGGCAGCTTGCCGTCGAACAGGTGCGGGATGATCGAGCGGATCGAGTGCGCATCAAACAGCAATGCATAGCCGAATTCGGCTTTCATACGCGCCAGCTCGTTCTGCAAGGTGCTGTGATACGGCGTCCAGACCTGCTCCAGATACGTGGCGCGCTCAGCGGCCGACGGCTCCATGCCTTCACGGAACAACGGAATGCCGTCGAACAGCGTCGCCGGGTACAAACCGGTGGTGGCGCCGACATACAAAGGTTTGTCGTCGGACGGGCGGTTCAGGTCGATGACGAAGCGCGAGTACTCGGCAGCCAGGGTGCTGGCGCCCAGTTCGGCAGCGAATTCGTAGAGTTTCGGGATGTGCCAGTCGGTGTCCGGCAAGCTTTTCGCGTCGGGGATCAACCCGGCTTCAACCGCCGGGGTCAGGCGCACGCCGGCGTGGGGCATGCTGATCAGCAGCGGCACGCGGCCTTGTTTGAAGTTCAGAACCTTATCCACAACTGCTCTCCTAAACGCTTGTTTCGACGCCGTGACGCACGACGCGTTTTTCCAGGTCACCGCCCAGCCAGTACGACAGGTCGGCGGGACGATCGATTTGCCAGGCGACGAAGTCAGCGACCTTGCCGGCTTCCAGCGAACCATGGGTATCGGCCATGCCCAGCGCGGTGGCGGCATGGATCGTCGCACCGGCCAGGGCTTCTTCCGGGGTCATGCGGAAACAGGTGCAAGCCATGTTCAGCATCAGGCGCAGCGACAGCGCCGGTGACGTGCCGGGATTGAGGTCGCTGGCGATGGCGATTTTCACCCCGTGTTTGCGCAACGCATCCATTGGCGGCAGTTGGGTTTCGCGCAGGAAGTAGAACGCGCCGGGCAGCAACACGGCGACCGTGCCGGACGCGGCCATGGCGATGGCGTCTTCTTCGGTCATGAATTCCAGGTGATCGGCGGACAGAGCGTGATAACGCGCCGCCAGGCTCGAACCGTGCAACGACGACAGTTGCTCGGCATGCAGCTTCACCGGCAAGCCCAGTTTTTGCGCAGTGACGAACACGCGCTCGACCTGTGCCGGCGAAAACGCCAGGTATTCGCAAAACGCGTCCACCGCATCCACCAGCCCTTCGGCGGCCAGGGCCGGGAGCATCTCGGCGCAGATGTGATCGATGTAGTCGTCGGCGCGATCCTTGTATTCCGGCGGCAAGGCGTGGGCCGCCAGGCAGGTGCTGCGCACACTGATCGGCAGTTCCGCGCCGAGACGGCGGGCCACGCGCAGCATCTTGCGTTCGTTGGCCAGGTCGAGACCGTAGCCGGATTTGATTTCGATGCTGGTCACGCCATCGCGCATCAAACTCTTCAACCGCTTGGCGGCGCTGGCGAACAACTCGTCTTCACTGGCCGCGCGCGTGGCGCGCACGGTGCTGGCGATGCCGCCGCCGGCCGCGGCGATTTCCGCATAGCTGACGCCTTGCAGACGCTGTTCGAATTCACCGCTGCGGTTACCGCCAAACACCGTGTGGGTGTGGCAGTCGATCAGGCCCGGCGTAACCCAGGCCCCGTTCAAATCGTTGACGGCCGGGTATTCACCCGCCGGCAGTTCAGCACGTGGGCCGATCCACTCAATGTGCGCACCGGACGTCACGATGGCCGCGTCCTCGATGATCGAGTAGACGCCTTGCGCCATGGTTGCGACGTGGCAGTGTTGCCAGAGAGTTTTCATCCCGTAATCTCCACAATGTTCAAAATCGGTTCGCGGGCAAGCCTCGCTCCTACAAGGTAGGAGCGAGGCTTGCCCGCGAAGAAGCCATCACAGACTAGGCAGCAACTTAGCCGTCACCAGTTCATTCAGGCAACGCGTCGCCAACAACTCGCTAGCCGCATTGATATCCGGCGCAAAGAAGCGGTCCTTCTCATAGAACGGCACTTCTTTACGCAGAATCGCCCGAACCTTTTCCAGTTTTGGCGAGGTCTTCAGACCTTCACGCAGGTCAAGGCCTTGAGCCGCGGCCAACCATTCCACCGCCAGAACGCCGCGGGTGTTTTCCGCCATTTCCCACAGACGCTTGCCGGCAGCCGGAGCCATCGACACGTGGTCTTCCTGGTTGGCGGAGGTCGGCAGGCTGTCCACCGAATGCGGATGGGACAACGCCTTGTTCTCGCTGGCGAGTGCCGCAGCGGTCACCTGGGCGATCATGAAACCGGAGTTCACGCCGCCATTGGCCACCAGGAACGGCGGCAGTTGCGACATGTGCTTGTCCATCATCAGCGAGATGCGGCGTTCGCTCAACGAGCCGATTTCAGCGATGGCCAGGGCCATGTTGTCGGCGGCCATCGCGACAGGTTCGGCGTGGAAGTTACCGCCAGAGATCACGTCACCTTCAGCTGCGAACACCAGTGGGTTATCCGAAACGGCGTTGGCTTCGACGGCCAAGACTTCGGCAGCCTGACGGAACTGGGTCAGGCAGGCGCCCATGACTTGCGGCTGGCAGCGCAGGGAGTACGGGTCCTGGACCTTTTCGCAGTTCTCGTGCGAATCGGACACTTCACTGCGCTCGCCCAGCAAGTCGCGGTAAGCGGCAGCGGCGTCGATCTGGCCTTTCTGGCCACGGGCGGCGTGGATGCGGGCGTCGAACGGCGAGCGCGAACCCAGCACCGCTTCGACGGTCAGGCCGCCCAGGGCCAGGGCGCCCGCGAACAGATCTTCACCTTCGAACAGACCGCGCAATGCGTAAGCGGTGGACACCTGAGTACCGTTGAGCAGCGCCAGGCCTTCTTTCGCGGCCAGGGTCAGCGGGGTCAGACCGGCGACTTTCAGCGCTTCGGTCGCTTCCATCCACTCGCCTTTGTAACGAGCCTTGCCTTCACCCAGCAGCACCAGCGACATGTGGGCCAATGGCGCCAGGTCGCCGGAAGCACCGACCGAACCTTTCAATGGAATGTGCGGGTAAACCTCGGCGTTGATCAGGGCGATCAGCGCGTCGATGACCACGCGACGAATACCGGAGAAACCACGGCTCAGGCTGTTGACCTTGAGCACCATGACCAGACGCACCAACGCGTCGCTGATCGGCTCGCCGACGCCGGCAGCGTGGGACAGCACCAGTGAGCGCTGCAGGTTTTCCAGGTCTTCGCTGGCGATGCGGGTCGAGGCCAGCAGGCCGAAACCGGTGTTGATGCCGTAAGCGGTACGGTTCTCGGCGAGGATCTGTTCCACGCAGGCAACGCTGGCTTCGATCTGGGCAGCAGCGCTGTTATCGAGGGTGATTTTGACCGGTTGCTGATAGACATCACGCAGTTGGGCAAGGCTCAGTTGGCCGGGGATCAGGTTTAGTGCAGTCATTTTGTGCTCCTTTTGAGAGTTTTTATTCTTCATAAACGAAGAAGACTCACCAGACGCTCCGGAGATATCCGTTGTCCGTCGCGACTCGCTTTTTGGGAGCCGCGCCTTGGCACGTTGGTGTTGTGTGGAAATCAGTTCAGATTCGGTAAAGCCTTGTGCAGCAAATTCGAGTCTTTCAATACGCCGGCAGCGGCGGCGATGTCCGGCGCCAGCCAGCGATCCTGGTCGTAGGCCGGAACACGCTCACGCAGCAGACGCCACGCCGCATCGGTGCCGGCGCCGAAGCGTTGCTCTTTGAGGAACTCAAAAGCCTGGGCCGCCAGCAGGTACTCGATGGCGAGGATCTGCGTGCAGTTTTCCAGCGCGCGATGCAGCTTCAGCGCGGCGTTGGTGCCCATGCTCAGGTGGTCTTCCTGCAAGCCGGAAGTGACGTAGTTGTCGAGCACCGCCGGTTGCGCCAATTGGCGGTTTTCCGCACACAGCGAAGCGGCGACGTATTGCACGATCATCATCCCGGAGTTCACCCCCGGATTGGCCACCAGGAACGCCGGCAGACCGCTGACGTGCGGGTTGATCAAACGGTCCAGACGTCGTTCGGCGATGGAGCCGATTTCGGCCATGGCAATCGCCAGCAAATCCGCCGCCAACGCGACCGACTGGCCATGTGGGTTGGCTTGGGACATGACGCGGAAGTCATCCGGCGTGCCCAGCAGCAACGGGTTGTCGGTGCAGCCGTTAAGCTCGGTTTCGATCTGTTGAATCGCGTGGGCCAATTGATCCCGTGCGGCGCCGTGGACTTGCGGGATCGACCGGATGCTCAGCGCATCCTGCGTACGAATGCCTTTGCTGCTAGCAATCACTTCGCTGCCATCGAGCAGCGCCCGCAGGTTGATCCCGACCTGTTGCATACCCGGATGCGGTTTGAGCGCGATGATCTCGGCGTCGAACGCAGCAATCTGGCCACGCTGGGCTTCGAAGCTCATGGCACTGATCACGTCGGCCCACTGCAGCAGGCGCGTCGCATCGGCAATCGCCAGGCAGCTGAGGCCGCTCATGCACGGAGTGCCGTTGACCAGGCACAGACCGTCCTTGGCGCCGAGTTGAACCGGTTGCAGGCCTTCTTCAGCCAGCGCCTGTTGAGCGGAAACAATCTGCCCGCGATAGCTGACATTGCCGACACCCAGCAGTGCTATGCCGATGTGCGCCATGTGGGTCAGGTAACCGACCGAACCCTGGGACGGCACTTGCGGGGTGATGCCCCGATTGAGCAGCGCCAGCAAGGCTTCGACCACTTGCCGATGAATGCCGGATTTGCCCTGGGAGTAGTTGCGGATCGCTGCGCACATGATCGCGCGGGTCTGCTCGTCGGCCAGTGGTGCGCCGACGCCACAGGCGTGGCTGAGCAAGGTGTTGCGTGACAGTTGGCTGAGCTGTTCGTCTTTGAGCGATACGTTGCAAAGCGCGCCCAGACCGGTGTTGACGCCATAGGCGCGTTCGCCGCTGGTGACGATGCGCTGGACGATCGCCTGGGCATTGTCGATGCGTGCCCAGGTCTGGGCCGACAGCTCGAGTTGTGCGCCGTGACGGGCTACCGCGACCACATCCTGCCAACGCAACGGGGCATCGGCGATAACGATTTTTTCAGCCTGGGACATCATTAACCTCAACCGTACAACCAGAATATTGATGCAGCTTCACCGGCGCCTTCGCGGGCAAGCCTCGCTCCTACAGGTGTGGGAGCGAGCCTGCTCGCGATGGGGCCGGCACAAACGCCGCAAACCTTTAAACCACCGCCGCCCGCCGCTGTACGAACCGGTCGACATACTCATCCGCCGGCGAATGCAGGATCTCTCGCGGGGTGCCGACCTGAATCAGGCGGCCATCCTTGAGGATCGCGATGCGGTTGCCGATGCGCACGGCCTCGTCGAGGTCGTGGGTAATGAAGACGATGGTCTTGTGCAGGGTCTTTTGCAGCTCCAGCAACTGGTCCTGCATCTCGGCGCGAATCAGCGGATCGAGCGCACTGAAGGCTTCGTCCATCAGGATGATGTCGGTGTCCGCCGCCAACGCACGCGCCAGGCCCACACGCTGACGCATGCCGCCCGAGAGCTGATGCGGGTATTTGTTTTCGTAGCCCTTGAGGCCCACGGTGTTGATCCAGTGCAGCGCGCGTTCGGTGCACATCTGCTTGCTCTCGCCACGCACTTTCAGGCCGTAGGCGACGTTGTCCACCACGGTCTTGTGCGGCAACAGGCCGAAGCTCTGGAACACCATGCTGATCTTGCGACGTCGAAATTCGCGCAGGGCTTCCATGTCGTACTGCAGGATGTCCACGCCATCCACCAGGATCGCACCGCTGGTCGGGTCGATCAGGCGGTTGAAGTGGCGCACCAGGGTCGATTTTCCGGAACCGGACAGGCCCATGATCACGAAGATCTCGCCGCTGCCGATGCTCAACGACAGGTCGTTCACACCGACTACGCAACCGGTTTCGGCCAGCACCTGATCCTTGGTCTTGCCCTGGCCGATCATGCCCAGCGCTTCCTTGGAACGGTTACCGAAAATCTTGAAGACGTTTTTGACTTCGATCTTGCTGATGGCTGCGTTGCTCATTTGCTCACCTCATGCCGTGCACGACCGTACGCCTGTGTAATGCGGTCGATCACCACTGCCAGAATCACGATCGCCAGACCGGCTTCAAGGCCGCGTCCGACGTTGAGGGTCTGAATCCCCACCAACACATCTTCACCCAAGCCACGGGCACCGATCATCGAGGCAATCACCACCATCGACAGGGCCATCATGGTGGTCTGGTTGATCCCGGCCATGATGCTCGGCAGGGCCAGCGGCAATTGCACGCCAAACAGTTGCTGCCAGCGGTTGGCACCGAAGGCGTTGATCGCTTCCATCACTTCACCGTCGACCTGGCGGATACCCAGATCAGTCAGGCGGATCAGCGGCGGCGCGGCGTAGATCACGGTAGCGAAAATCGCCGGGACCTTGCCCAGGCCGAACAGCATCAGCACCGGGATCAGGTACACGAAGCTCGGCATGGTCTGCATGATGTCCAGCAACGGCATCAGCACCGAACGCAGGCGATTGCTGCGTGCCGAGAGAATGCCCAGCGGAATGCCGATCAGCACCGAAATGACCGTCGCGACCATCATCAGCGCGAGGGTCTGCATCAGCTTGTCCCAGAGGCCGACCGCGCCCACCAGGAACAGCAAACCGACGATCACGGAGGTGGTCACGACCTTGCGGGTCGCGTGCCAGGCAACGCCCGCCACGATCGCCAGCATCAGCCACCAGGGCGCCGCACGCAGCAGCCCTTCAAGATTGACGATGGCCCACAACAGGGTGTCGGAGATGCTGCGGAACACATCGCCGTAGTTGGTAACCAGCGAATCGACCCAACCGTTGACCCAGTCGGCGATGGAAAAGGTAAAGCTTTCGGGAAACATAAGAGACTCTCAATCAAGGGGTTGCGATCAAGCATCCGACTGCCGCTGACGGCAGTCGGAGAAGCTCAACCTACAAGGCCGCGTCGATCTTTTTGGCTGCGTCTTCGCTCACCCATGCGTGCCAGACTTCAGGATGTTCCTTCAAGAAGATCTTGGCCAGTTTTGGCGACTCGATCCGCTCTTTGGCCATACGCCCGAGGTTCTGGTTCAGCAGGTCGATCGGCAGGTTGACCTTTTCCAGCACGGCCACTAGTTCCGGGGCTTGCTCGTGGAAGGTCTTGGACAGGCCGACCTTGATGGTCACGCGCTTGTCCACACCCGGCTTCTCTTCGAGTTTCACCAGGTCAACCTGGCCCATCAGCGGCGTTGGCGACCAGTAGTAGAACAGGATCGGCTCACCACGCTTGTAGCTCGACAGCACTGCGGCATCCAGTGCCGGGCCGGTGCCCGGACGGAAGTTGGTGTAGCTGCTTTCCAGGCCGTAGCTTTTCAGCATTTCGCTGTTGTCCAGCTCACAGGTCCAGCCCGCCGGGCAGTTGTAGAAACGGCCCTTGGCTGGCTCTTCGGCGTCCTTGAACACGGCGGCATACTTGCCCAGGTCAGCAATGTTTTTCAGGTCCGGCGCCTTGGCTTCCAGTTTGCGCTTGGCGTCGCCTTCGATCACGTAGCGCGGCACGTACCAGCCTTCGACTGCGCCCACGACTGGCGCACCGACACCGACGACTTTGCCGGCCTTCTCGGCCTTGTTCCAGACTTCGCTGCGGCCGACCCACTCTTCGGCAAACACTTGAATGTCGTTGCTGCTCAGGGCGTTTTCCATGGTGATGGAGTTGCCCGGCAGGCTGTCGGTCTTGCAGTCGTAGCCTTTCTCCAGCACGACTTGCAGCACGTCGGTCAGGAGCATGGCGCTTTCCCAGTTCAGGCCGGCGAATTTCACCGGTTTGCCCGATTCGCACCAACCGGCTGCCTGAGTGGCGCCAGCGCTGGCCAGCAGGCCCATGGAAAGCAATGTGGTCAGCAGGGTCTTGTTCGATTTCATTGTTGTGACGCTCCTAATCATGAATTGGCTTACGGCAGTCAAGAGGCATCCAGCCCTGTCCACGTCCAATCAGGCCTGCGCCGCAGCGCGACCGACATTCAGCTTTTGTTCGGTAATAACGTCCCGCTCGACCGGCAGGATCAGTTGATCGGGCACTGTGCCGTGCCATTTTTTTGCACACACGTAATACAGGGCCGCGGGGATCACCAGGCCGATGATCCAGGAGATATCCACATCCCCCAGAGCGGCCACCAGCGGACCTGTATAGAACTTGCTGGAGATGAACGGCAGCTGAACCAGCACACCGAAAACATAGACGCTGATACCCAGAACGTTCCAACGACCGTAACGACCGTTCGGATCGGACAGCGCCGGCACGTCATAGCGCTCGCGGGTGATGCAGTAGTAGTCCACCAGGTTGATCGCGCTCCATGGGGTAAAGAACGCCAGCAAGAACAGGATGAAGGACTTGAACGCACCGAGGAACGAGTGTTGGCCGAGCAACGCCATCAGGGTCGCCGTACCGACGATGACCAGCACAAACAGCAGACGCTGCAAGCGCGTTACTTTCAGGTCACCACGGAAACCGCTGATGATGGTCGCGATGCACATGAAGCTGCCGTAGGAGTTCAGCGTGGAGATGGTGACCTTGCCGAACGCGATGCTGAAGTACAGCAGCGCAGCAGTGGCACCGGTACCACCCAGACCCACGATGTAGGCCACTTCGTGACCGGCGAATTGCCCATTGGCCGAGGCGGCCGCAAACACGCCGAGGATCATCGCCACCTGCGCGCCAATGACCGAACCTGCACCCGCGGCGAAAAAGGTTTTCACCGAGGAAGTCTTGCTCGGCAGGTAGCGTGAATAGTCAGCCACGTAAGGACCGAAGGCGATCTGCCAGGACGCCGCGAGCGACACCGCAAGCAGGAAGCTGCTCCAGCTGAAGTGGCGGATTTGCAGGAGTGCGCCAACGTCGGTCTGGCTCATCAAACGGCTGAACAGGTAAACGAAGGCAATCACACCAATGACACTGGCAATACGGCCAATCCAATGGATCACCCGATAGCCCAGCACCGTGACCAGCACGATGACACTGGCGAAGATGAGGATACCGACGGTGTCACTGACGCCAAACAACTGGCCCAGCGCCTGACCGGACAGCACGGTGCCCGTTGCGGTGAAACCCAGGTACATCAGGCACACCAGAACGATCGGGATCGCCGCGCCATAAACGCCGAACTGCACACGGCTGGAGATCATCTGCGGCAGGCCAAGCTTGGGCCCTTGCGCAGCGTGCAGCGCCATCACCCCGCCGCCGAGCAGTTGACCGATCAACAGACCGATCAACGACCAGAACACGTCACCACCCAGCACCACGGCCAGGGCCCCGGTGACAATCGCGGTGATTTGCAGGTTGGCACCCATCCACAGCGTGAACTGGCTGAACAGACGACCGTGTCTTTCCGCTTCCGGGATGTAGTCGATCGAACGTTTCTCGATCAACGGTTTGCTGCCTGCACGATCGTTGTTAACAGCCATGATTCAACCTCTGTGGATTGTTCTTCCGGGTTGGTGATCTCCTGTAGGAGCGAGGCTTGCCCGCGAACCGCGGTGGGTCAGTAAAGACGCCTTCGCGGGCAAGCCTCGCTCCTACAGGTTTTGCGTAGTGCCGAAGGCTGTTTTATTTACCGGTAATCATCGGCAGGTTCAGCCCTTGTTCCTTGGCGCAGTCGATCGCGATCTGGTAACCCGCATCGGCGTGACGCATAACGCCGGTGGCCGGGTCGTTGTGCAGAACGCGGGCAATACGCTCGGCCGCTTCGTCAGTACCGTCGCAGACAATCACCATGCCGGAGTGCTGGGAGAAGCCCATGCCGACGCCGCCGCCGTGATGCAGGGAAACCCAGGTCGCGCCGCTCGCGGTGTTGAGCAAGGCGTTGAGCAGTGGCCAGTCGGACACGGCATCGGAACCGTCTTGCATCGATTCGGTTTCGCGGTTCGGGCTCGACACCGAACCGGAGTCCAGGTGGTCGCGACCGATCACGATTGGCGCGGACAATTCACCGCTGCGTACCATTTCGTTGAATGCCAGACCAAGCTTGGCGCGCAGACCCAGGCCAACCCAGCAGATACGCGCCGGCAGACCCTGGAAGCTGATGCGCTCGCGCGCCATGTCCAGCCAGTTGTGCAGGTGGGCGTCGTCCGGGATCAGCTCTTTGACCTTGGCGTCGGTTTTGTAGATGTCTTCGGCGTTGCCCGACAGTGCAGCCCAACGGAACGGGCCGATGCCACGGCAGAACAGCGGACGGATGTAAGCCGGTACGAAGCCTGGGAAGTCGAATGCGTTTTCCACGCCTTCTTCCTGAGCCATCTGACGGATGTTGTTGCCGTAGTCGAAAGTCGGGATGCCCATTTTCTGGAAATCCAGCATCGCTTTAACGTGCACGGCCATCGATTGCTTGGCGGCTTTCACCACGGCAGCAGGCTCGGTCTTGGCGCGAGCGCGATACTCTTCCCAGGTCCAGCCGGCCGGCAGGTAACCGTTGAGCGGGTCGTGGGCGCTGGTCTGGTCGGTGACCATGTCCGGGCGCACACCGCGGCGGACCAGTTCCGGCAGGATTTCAGCGGCGTTACCCAGCAGGGCGATGGAAATCGCTTTGCCTTCCTTGGTGTATTTCTCGATGCGGGCCAGAGCGTCGTCGAGGTCTTTGGCTTGCTCGTCGACGTAGCGGCTGTTCAAACGGAAGTCGATGCTGACCTGTTGGCATTCGATGTTCAGCGAGCAAGCGCCGGCCAAAGTTGCAGCCAGAGGTTGAGCGCCGCCCATGCCGCCCAGGCCTGCGGTCAGGACCCAACGACCTTTGAGGTCATCGTTGTAGTGTTGGCGACCGGCTTCGACGAAGGTTTCGTAGGTGCCTTGAACGATGCCCTGGCTACCGATGTAGATCCAGCTGCCGGCGGTCATCTGGCCGTACATGGCCAGGCCTTTGGCGTCGAGTTCGTTGAAGTGTTCCCAGCTCGCCCAGTGTGGCACCAGGTTGGAGTTGGCGATCAGTACGCGCGGAGCGTTGCTGTGGGTCTTGAACACGCCGACCGGCTTGCCGGATTGCACCAGCAGGGTCTCGTCTTCGTTCAGGTTGGTCAGGCTTTCGACAATCTTGTCGTAGCATTCCCAGTTACGCGCCGCACGACCGATACCACCGTAGACCACCAGCTCTTTAGGGTTCTCGGCGACTTCCGGGTCGAGGTTGTTCATCAGCATGCGCAGCGGCGCTTCGGTCAGCCAGCTCTTGGCGGTCAGCTTGTTACCGCGGGCGGCACGGATTTCAACGTCACGAAACTTAGTAGGTTTCTGGGTATTGTCAGTCACGAAAAAGACTCCTCAGCGATCAATTCAAACCAACCCTGGCGGTGGGTAAGCCAGCCTGTGCGCGTCAACGCGACACAAGCGAATCAGTGGACGCTGCGGAGAGTCTCGATCGACTCATACGCATACGTCTTTACTTGTACATACAAGCATATGCAATCAAGCGGCCAACTTGTTGGATGGGTGTTCAAGAAAAGTTTCTGGAAGGCTGGAAGCCCCCTGGATCAAGGGTTTTGGAGAAGATGAAATTTTTCGGGAGGATTTTGCGGAGGGGAGGACTGTTGTTACTTGAGCGTGGTTTTGCGCCACGCTGGGGCGTTCGGTAACAAAGTGGTGCGCATTAGGGAACGGATTTGATCGGTGGAAAAACTTCGCGGGCAAGCCTCGCTCCTACAGGGGATCTGCGGTCCACTGTAGGAGCGAGGCTTGCCCGCGAAAGGATTTTGGATCAGCGTGCAGTCAGCTCGACCACACAGCATGGGCCTTTACTGGAGACTTCCAGCAGGCCGTTATTACCGTCGAGTTGCAGGCAGTCATGGCGACCCAATTGCTGGGTGTTGTTACCGACCTGCAATTCCAGCGCCTCGCCGACACTGAACACCAACACCGTGCCCGCCGAACTGAAAAACCGTTGCTCACCGTCCAGCCACTGCAACCGTGCGCTGTAACGCTGCGGCGCATAAATCAGGTTGAAGTCGCGAATCGGCCCGCCAAGCAGCGTGCACGACACCTGGCTCTCGCCACTGAACGCAAACGGTTCCAGCGGTAACAACGGATGCGTGTCCTGGCCGTCGACGCGCAAGGTCATGCCGTCGCCTTGCAGCACGGTGATCACTCGCTCATAGCCGGTGAACGTCGAGAAACCGCCCGACTCACCGATATCGGCAATCGACAGGCGCCAACCGAAACCATCCAGGCCAGTACCCGCATCGCGGGTGATTTCTTCAGTGCTGCCGCCGCCGTTTTTCCACGGCATGCGCGGGTAATCAACGGCACGTAAAACCTTTATCTGACTCATTTATGAAACCGACCTTCCAGACGATGACGGGAACCAGGGTGGATCAAACGGGCGGCGGTCACCGGCTGACGGCCAGACCAGGTGCGGCGACGAATCAGCAGGCACGGCTCGCCTTTCTCAATCTGCAGCAACTTGCACTCGCTGGCCTCGGCCAGAATCGCCTCGACCACATGCTCGCCTTCGGTCAGCGGCGCGACCTGGTTCAGATAGGCGTAAGGCGTTTGCAGGGTGAAGTCCTGCTTGAGGTAGTCCGGGGCGACCAGCGCGTTGACGAAACGGTCTTCGATTTGCACCGGAATATCGTTTTCGAAATGCACGATCAGCGAGTGGAAGACCTTTTGACCTTCACGCATGTCCAGCGCCAGGGCGCGCTCGGAACCGGCGGCCTCTTCTTCAAGGGTAATGACCTTGCAGGTATGGCGATGGCCACGGGAGGCGATTTCGTCGGCGATGTTGTGCACTTCGAACAGCGCGGACTGGCTTTTCGGTTCGGCGACGAACGTGCCGACGCCTTGCATACGCACCAACAGACCGTCGGCAGTCATCTCGCGCAATGCGCGGTTGATGGTCATGCGGCTGAAACCGAGTTGGCTGACCAGCTCGCTTTCCGACGGAACGCGGTAGTGCGGCGGCCAGTTTCCACTGTCGATTTGCTGGGTGATCATCTGTTTGACGCGGGCGTACAAGGGCGCCGGACTGTCGCCCATGTTCGCGGCCAACGGTGACACTGCAGGCGGAGTCGGCACGGTTAATCCTTGTTCGTTGAAGAGAGGTTGCTAGCTTGCCGGAGTTTACCGGGCAGGCAAACGTCTGTATATGTATATACAAATAACACACGATGGGGTGCTGAACCATGTCCGCCTTCTTTGCCGAACGCGCGCTGCTGCCTAGTGGATGGGCCAACAATGTACGTCTTGAGGTCAGCGCCGACGGCGTTTTGACCCATATCCAGGCCGATTCCCACGCAGATGGCGCCGAACAGCTAAGCGGTCCGCTGCTGCCAGGCATGCCGAATCTGCACTCCCACGCGTTCCAGCGAGCGATGGCCGGGCTGGCGGAAGTGGCCGGTAATCCGAACGACAGTTTCTGGACCTGGCGCGATTTGATGTACCGTCTCGTCGGAAAAATCAGCCCGGATCAACTCGGCGTGATCGCCCGGCAGCTGTACATCGAAATGCTCAAGGCCGGTTACACCTCGGTGGCGGAATTTCATTACGTGCACCACGACACAAGTGGCCAACCGTATGCAGATCCGGCCGAACTGGCGCTACGCATCAGCCAGGCGGCCAGCTCCGCCGGCATCGGTTTGACCCTGCTGCCGGTGCTCTACAGCCATTCCGGTTTCGGCGGCCAGACGCCGAACGACGGCCAGCGTCGCTTTATCAACAGCACTGAAAACTACCTCAAGCTCCAGTCGCGCTTGCAGCCGATCCTGGCGCAGCAACCGGCCCAATCGCTGGGTCTGTGTTTCCACTCGTTGCGTGCGGTAACACCGCAGCAGATCAGCGAAGTGCTGGCGGCCAGCGACAAGCAGTGCCCGGTGCACATTCACATCGCCGAGCAGCAGAAGGAAGTCGACGACTGCCTGAGCTGGAGCGGTCGCCGGCCGCTGCAATGGCTGTACGAAAATACCGAAGTCGACCAACGCTGGTGCCTGGTCCACGCGACCCACGCCAACCCGGAAGAAGTGACGCTGATGGCCAAGAGTCGCGCCATTGCCGGTTTGTGCCTGACCACCGAAGCCAACCTCGGCGACGGGATTTTCCCGGCGGTGGACTTCCTCGCTCAAGGTGGGCGCATGGGCATCGGTTCTGACAGCCATGTGTCGCTGAGCGTGGTGGAAGAATTGCGTTGGCTGGAATACGGCCAGCGCCTGCGGGATCAGCGGCGCAACCGGTTGTATGGCGCGGATCAGCCGATGGTCGGTCGTACGCTGTACGACGCGGCACTCGACGGCGGCGCGCAGGCGATGGGGCAGCCGATCGGTGCGCTGGAAGTTGGCAAACGGGCAGATTGGCTGGTGCTGGACGGCAACGATCCGTACCTGGCGACCGCCAGTGGCGACGGGATTCTCAATCGTTGGTTGTTTGCCGGCGGCGATCGCCAGGTGCGCGATGTGCTGGTCAATGGCCAATGGGTTGTGCGCGATGGGCGACATGCCGCAGAAGAAGAAAGTAACCGCGCGTTCACCCAAGTCCTGCGCGATCTCTTGGGTTAACACAAACCCTTGTAGGAGCCGGCTTGCTGGCGATGGTGTGTCAGTCGACATCAATGTAGCTGACACACCATCGCCAGCAAGCCGGCTCCTACAAGGGATATGTAGTCAATTCGAGGTCTTGGCCATCTGCGTATCCGTCGCACGCCAGATCAGCCGCGTGGTGTCATACCCCTGCTGACGCGCCTTGCTCAGCAGTTCTTCGCGCACTACACCGTTGACCGTCGGGGTTCGTGACAGCAACCACAGATAGCGACGGCTCGGGTCGCCGACGATCGCAGTCTTGTAGTCGTCGCTGACGAACAACACCCAGTACTCGCCCTTCGCCACACCCGGTATCAACCGCGAAAACCAGGTATCGAACTCGACCCACAACTTGTCGGTCTTGCCCGGCACCTGTGGATAAGCCGTGCCCTTGGCCTCTTCCCATTGCCAATCCGCCGTCAGGCAGCGATTCAGCACCAGGATGTTGCCGTCCGGCTTGAGCGTGTAATGCGCTTCGGATTGCGCACAGTTGCGCTGGAAATACATCGGCAGACGCGCCAACTCGTACCAGGTCCCTTGGTACTTCTTGAGATTGACGCTGTTGACCGTTTTCGGCGCCAACGGATTTTCACCAGAAGTGGCGCAGCCGGCCAATACCAGGCTGGCAAAAAGGAGGATCAATAACCGCTTCATTGTTTTTCTCCCGCGGGCATATCGCCCCGGTTTACTTCAGGCCTTGGCCGGAAAACATCAACACTTTGTCACCGGCGTACTGCACGCTGATAAAGCTGTTCTTGTCGCCCCAGGTGCAACTGGACATGCCGAGCGCGCCCGCGCAGTCGGTAGGTTTGCCCAGCAAGGTTTCCACCTCGGCCTTGGCCATGCCTGTCGACAACTTGGAGTAGTTTTCCTGATTGATTTTGCCGCACGCGGCCAGCAACACGCAGAACGAAAGCAGGGCGATGGAACGCAGCGACATTGTGTAGCTCCTGGGACAAAGGGGAATGGCATGACAGCCAAGCTGAAGCTTAGAAGAGAAAACCCCTGTCTGGTTCCCTGACCGAGCGCCTATTTATCGGGCCGCTCGTCTGCCTTTTGCCGAAAAATCAGCCACTTTCTCGCGTTGTTGAGCATTTCGTCGGTTTTGACAGAATTCGCCTAATCTTTGGCGCCGCTCAGTCGACATAAAAGCAGCGCAAAGCCCGTTCCTGTGGCAAATTGACGCCCCTTGTCGACCAGCACCTCCGCGGTAGTTCATTTAATGACCAGAAACATGAAGTTCAGCCACAAAATCTTGTTGGCTGCTGCCCTCGTGGTGGCCGTTGCATTCGCCTGTTTCATCCTCTTCAACGACTACCGCCAGCGCCAGACCTTGCGCAGCAGTACCGAATCGTCGATGCAGGAACTCGGCAGCCTGACCACCAGCAACATTCAAACCTGGCTGGAAAGCCGCATCCAGCTGTTGCAATCGTTGTCCCAACAGATCGCCGTGGACGGCAGCGCCCAGGCCAGCCTCAAGCGCGCCATCGACCTGCCGGCCTACACCAGCAATTTCCAGCTGAGCTACTTCGGCGGCACTGACGGCGTGATGTTCTCGGTTCCGGCCGGCAATCGCGCCGCCGATTACGACCCTCGCGCACGTGGCTGGTACAAGGCGGCCAACGGCGCGCAACAGACCATCGTCACCGAACCGTACATCGCTGCGTCCTCCGGCAAACTGGTGATCACCGTGGCCACACCGGTGAAGCATCAGAACCAGATGATCGGCGTCGCCGGCGCCGACATTGACCTGTCCAGCGTCAGCGCGATCATCAACTCGCTGAACTTCGGCGGTCACGGCCATGCGTTTATCGTCAGCGCCGACGGCAAGATCCTGATTCACCCGGACAGCAAACTGGTGCTCAAGAACCTCGCCGAGGCCTACCCGAACGGCGCGCCGCAAGTCAGCCCGGGCATGAAAGAGGTCGAGATCGACGGCAAACGCCAGTTCATCTCCTTCACTCACGTCAACGGCGTGCCGTCGGCGGATTGGTATGTGGCGCTGGTGCTGGATCAGGACACCGCGTTCTCGATGCTCAGCGAATTCCGCACCTCGGCGATCATCGCCATGGTTATCGCGGTGGTGATCATCATCGCGCTGCTGGGCATGCTGATCAGTTTCCTGATGCAGCCGCTGCTGACCATGGGCCGCGCCATGCATGACATCGCCGAAGGTGAAGGCGACCTGACCAAACGCCTGACCATTCACGGCCACGACGAATTCGGCGCGCTGGGTACTTCGTTCAACCGCTTTGTCGAGCGTATTCACACCTCGATCCGCGAAGTGTCCTCGGCCACCGGCCAGGTCAACGAGGTCGCCCTGCGTGTTGTCGCCGCGTCCAACTCGTCGATGTTCAACTCCGACCAGCAAGCCTCGCGCACCAGCAGCGTGGCCGCCGCCATCAATGAACTGGGCGCCGCCGCTCAGGAAATCGCCCAGAACGCTGCCCTCGCCTCGCAGCATTCCAGCGACGCGCGCGCATTGGCCGAAGACGGTCAGCAAGTGGTGGATAAAACCATCGCGGCGATGCAGCAGCTCTCGGCGAAGATCAGCGATTCGTGCGGCAACATCGAAACGCTCAACAGCAACACGGTGAACATCGGGCAGATTCTGGAAGTGATCACCAGCATCTCGCAGCAGACCAACCTGTTGGCGCTGAACGCTGCCATCGAAGCCGCCCGTGCCGGTGAAGCCGGGCGCGGTTTTGCCGTGGTCGCCGACGAAGTACGCAACCTGGCGCATCGCACCCAGGACTCGGCGCAGCAAGTGCAGAAGATGATCGAGGAACTGCAAGTCGGTGCCCGTGAAGCGGTGAGTACCATGACCGACAGCCAGCGTCAGAGTGAAAGCAGCGTCGGCATCGCCAATCAGGCGGGCGAGCGTCTGGGTAGCGTGACGCAGCGTATTGGCGAGATCGACGGGATGAACCAGTCCGTGGCCACGGCGACGGAAGAGCAGACTGCGGTGGTGGAGTCGATCAACGTCGACATTACCGAGATCAACACGCTGAACCAGGAAGGGGTGGAGAACCTGCAGGCGACGTTGCGGGCGTGTTCCGATCTGGAGCAGCAGGCGGCGCGTCTTAAGCAGTTGGTCGGTAGCTTCAGGATTTAAGGCGCTCTTGCGGGCCCCTTCGCGGGCAAGTCGAATCGTCGCACCGCTCGCTCCTACAGGTTCACGCTACCCCTGTAGGAGCGAGCGGTGCGACGATTCGACTTGCTCGCGATGACGGCATCAGCCGCAATGAAGATTTAGAACCTTGAACCTGGCTGCGAAAGAAACGCCAACTCCTCAGCCGTAGACTCCCTTCCCAACACCGCATTGCGATGCGGAAACCGCCCAAACCGCGCAATCACCTGCTGGTGCTTCTCGGCGTAGCTCAGATAGTTGCTAAAGAGTTTCCGGTCGCCCTCTGGCTGTTGCGCCACCAGATCGATATAGCGTGAGACGGCCTCATTCTGCACCGCCAGATTCTCGCAGTGCTCGAACACCAGATAGATGAACACCCGCTGAATCGGCTTCAACTGCCGATCGAAATCCGCAGCTATGCCTTGCGCCACCAGTGCCTGAGCCCTGAGATCGCCGGAAAAGGATTTGGGTGTTTCGCGAAAGATCATTCGCGGCAGTTGATCGAGCAGCAGCACCAAGGCCAGCCAACCTTCCGGGCGTTGCGCCCAGTCAGTCAATCCGCCGGCCAGTGCCTGCTCGACCCAGTCCCCGAAACGCGTCTGCGCTTCGAGGTCCTGGCTGTCGTGCTTGCCGAACCATAACCTGCCCTTCTCAGCCGCTACTTCATTCGACGATTCGGAATTTCCGAACCACCATTCGAGCAACGGCTGCCAGGGCGCGGTCATGTTTATTCCTTGTGGTAAGCCGTGACGCGTGCGACTTCTTCTTTCGAACCGAGGAACACCGCTACGCGCTGGTGCAGGCCTTCCGGTTGAATGTCGAGGATGCGCTGGTGGCCGTCGGTGGACGCGCCGCCCGCCTGTTCAACCAGGAACGACATCGGGTTGGCTTCGTACATCAGGCGCAGTTTGCCCGGCTTCGACGGCTCGCGGCTGTCACGTGGGTACATGAACAGACCGCCACGGGTCAGGATGCGGTGCACGTCGGCAACCATCGCGGCAACCCAGCGCATGTTGTAGTTCTTTTTCAACGGGCCTTCATCGCCAGCCAGCAATTCGCTGACGTAACGCTGTACCGGCGCTTCCCAGTGACGCTGGTTGGAGGCGTTGATCGCGAATTCCTGAGTGGACTCAGGGATCGTGATGTCTTCATGGGTCAGTACGAAGCTGCCCATTTCACGGTCCAGGGTGAAGCCTTTGACGCCATTGCCCAGGGTCAACACCAGCATGGTCTGTGGACCGTAGATCGCGTAACCGGCGGCAACCTGCTGAGCGCCTGGCTGCAGGAAGGCCTTTTCGTTCAAAGGCTCGTTCTGGGTCAGGTATTCGTTCGGGCAACGCAGCACCGAGAAGATCGTACCGACCGGCGCGTTGATGTCGATGTTCGACGAACCGTCCAGCGGGTCGAATACCAGCAGGTACGCGCCTTTCGGGTATTTGCCCGGGATCTGGTAGGCATTGTCCATTTCTTCGGACGCCATGCCGGCCAGGTGACCGCCCCATTCGTTGGCTTCGAGCAGGATGTCGTTGGACATCACGTCCAGCTTCTTCTGCACTTCACCTTGGACGTTTTCAGTGCCCATGCTGCCCAGAACACCACCCAGGGCGCCTTTGGAGACGGCGTGGCTGATTTCTTTACAGGCGCGCGCCACCACTTCGATCAGGAAACGCAGATCGGCAGGGGTGTTGTTGCTACGGGTCTGCTCAATCAAATAGCGACTCAGGGTAACGCGGGACATGGAAGGCTCCGGTGGAATGGGGGGCTAAAAACCCGCGCAGTTTAACGCGAGTCGGGGCGTATTTCCTCCTATCAGACGTGATACGTCCAACAGAGTTCATGTGCCGGGTTTAGCGTAGATCGAAACCGGCCGGATGTGGGCGGGCGACAGGTGGCAGTTTTGAGATTTTTGCTGCCTGACAGTCAGTCTTCGCGGGCAAGCCTCGCTCCTACAGTGGAACGCGTACACTTGCCCGCGAATGGCGCGCAGCGCCAGCCATTCTCAGGAATTGGCCGGAGGTTTACGCAACAAGCTGAACGCCATCGCCGCCAAAAACAAAACACCCAGCAACAACACCGCCCACAACCCGAATTTCTTCCAGTTCGGTTCAGCCTGTGCAACGGATGTGAGCGTGGAGCTCGGCGTCTCTACCACCCCGCCCGACACCGTAGCCTTGCCCAACGCCGCCCACTTCGCCGCGCTGTAATCCGGAATCAGCGTTGCCAGCGGCAGGTTCGCCGCTTTCACCGTCGCACTGCCCAGCGCCAGCGTATAAGGCCCGGCGCCGCGCGCCAGGAACACCAGTTGCGTCGAACGCACAGCGAAACGCACCGTCGGCGCCTCGGCGCCCAAGCCACCGCCGCGCTCGTCCACCGTCAACTTCAACTGCTGCACGGTTTGCCCCGGCAACTGCAATTCATTCTGCACCACGTCCTGGCCACTCTGGGTCAGGCGATAGAGCAAACCACTGCTCAACGGCTGCCACGGCAGGCTGCTTTCCCGACGACCGGACAACGTTACCGGCGCCAGGCTGTTCGGCTGATTCAGCTCGACCTGCACGCGCTCGACGTTCAACCCCATCGGCAATTGCCAGGTGTATTCACCCGCCCTCACGCTGGCGCCCGCCAACGGCTGCGACCAGACCAATGGCAGCGGCAGGCTGCGCGTGCTGGCGCTTTGCAGTTGCGCCGAGGTCAATATCGGCGCCGATTGTGGAGTGTTCCACAACAAACGCAGATAGCGCGCCGATTGTCCCGGCAAGCCGACCTCATGCTGTTCGACCCGCTCGTCGGCAAACGTCAGCCGCGCCACCTGCCCGTCACCCCACGACTGCCAATGCTGCAAATCGTCGCTGGCTTCGATGCTGAAACGCTGGAAGCCATCGCGCTCGCTGGTCCAGTCGAGGATCAATTGCTGCAACGGTGCCTTGATGCCGCTGGCGTCGAGCAGCCAACCGCTCAGCACTTCTTCGCCCACCTCCAGCTGACTCGACGGCTGCACTTCGACCAGCGTGCCATTGGCGCTCGATTGCACCCGCACACTCGGCGCGCGCTCGGTGGCGTCCGCCGAGTTGTACAACGGGAACCATTTCACGTCGGTCAGGGTGGGGGTTTCGCCGGTTTTCGCGGTCTCCCGCGCCACGGCGTAGGCCTGAGCCTCACCGGCCGCGTTGAACACGCGCACATCGCTGAGGTCGGTTTGTCGCGCATTCAGCTGCACGGCCAAGGGCAATTCGAGGCGATACCACGGACCTTCGCCGCTCACGGTCAACGGCACTTGCGTGGCGAAGTCCGCCGGTTTTTCCTGCGCGTTGGCCGACAGCGCCACGCCCAACGCAACAGCGCCCAACCAGACCAGGTTCAGCTTCTGACTCAAGACGACACTCCTTCGGTTTCCGGGGCCGGTTTTTCAGATTCCGGCGCAGCATCGACGCGCTTGGGCGGCAACGGGGCGAAATAGCCCACCACCAACAGCAACACGCCAACACCGATAAACGAGACGATCCGGGCGAGTCCGCCACGGTTACTCAATTCGACAAAGAACAGTTTCGCGACCACCACGCCGATCAGCGCCGCACCAATCAGCCAGACTTCGCGACGATGACGCAGATGGCCACCGATCATCAGACTCAGCGCCATCAAGGTCCAGACGATCGACAGACCGGCCTGCACCTGCATCGACGCGAGCAGCAAATCCAGCTCGAACGGTACGCCGCCCCAATGGTGAGCCGTGCGATTCACCAGCGCGGTGAAAAACGCGAACAGCGAAACACCCGCGATCAGCTGCGTGGCGTGATCGAAGATGTCCTTGCGGATTGCCAATTGCGTCACGGCGCTGCGGGCCCACACGTAAACGCCGAACAGCGCAAACAGCAGCCCCAACTCCAGCGGATTGATCAGCGGCACATAGGGCAGCGGCTCGGCGGTGCCGTCGCTGACAATGTTCGCCAGCCAGAACCAGCCGAGCATGAGCAAGGCCAGCGGCGCCGCCGCGTACAGTCGATACTCGCGCGGATAAGCCGACACCGGCCACGGCCAGGCACGCGGTGCAGCCATCAACACCAGATAAACACTCGGCAGAATCGCCCAACCCAGCCAACGCCAGGCGTTGTATTGCTCGGACAACAGCAGCAAGCCGTAACGCAACTCCAGCGCCAGTACACCGATCAACAACCAGCAGCCGAGCACATGAGCGGTGCTCAAAGCCCGCTCGGAGAGCATCGGCGCCAGACGCCGCAGCGAGATGAAATGCACGACGAACACCGCCGCCCAGGCGAGCCAGCCGAAGTCAGCCGCCGGGTGGTAACGCGCGTGCCATGCCCCGAGCAATACCACACCCGCCACAGGAATCAGCAAAGTGCAGAGCAAACCCAGCGACGGCCATTTCAGGCGCAACGCCAACACGGCCCACAGCGCGACGCTCAGCGCCGCGACTGCCAGCAGCAACGTCGCCTGAAGATTCATCGGTGCAAAACGCAGCACTTCACTGATCCACGCCAACGCCCACCAACCCGCGCCCCACACCAGCAGCACTTCGGACAAACGCTGCAAACTCAGGACATCGAACGCCGAAGCATGGTTGCCGAGCTGCAAGCGCCAGGCGCCGACCAACGCCGCCAGCCCCAGCACCAACGGCGTCCAGAATCCGCTATGCGCCAATGGTTTCAACCCTTCGCTGGCCAGCGGCCCCAGCAGGTCCGGCCCGGCGAACAGGAACGCCGCCCCGCCAATCACCTGCAACAGCAGACCGAAGACGAAACTCACGCGCTGCTTCAGATAAAGGCTCAGCCAGATAATGAACAGACCACTGGCCGCCCACACCGCACTTGCGGTTTGCCACGGCAGCACGAACAGCACGGCGAGGTTGATCAGCACCAGGCCGGCCAGCAACACCACCGACAAACCGCGCAACAGCCGAGCATCGCTGCGCACCATGTCATCGCGGGCGGCCAGCAACATACCGGCGATCAACGCCAGGCCGATCAGCGACGCGCTGAGCAAACCGCTCCAACCCGCGCTGAACACCGCGCCAGACTCACCGCTCGCACCTTGCAGTCGCAGCAGGAACAGCGCGCCGCCCAGCAATTGCACAGCGAACGCGGTGAAGAGGAAGGTGCGCGATTGCAGACGCAAACCGACAAACAACGTCGCCAGACCGGCCAGCGCCCAACTGATCGCCGTGCCGTGGGTAAAGAAGAACAGCGGCGCCAGCAGATAGAGGAAGGTCAAACCGAGGCAGGCCAGCACCGGCAAGCCTTTGCGCTCCCACGCCAACGTCTGCTCAGGCAAGGCGTTGCGCAGTTGGTAGAAACTGAACAGCAGCGCCACGCCGAGCATCAACGCGCCCAGCGGCGCACCTTCCAGCAGGCTGCTTTCGCCGAACCGCAGCTCACTGAGGAACGCCAACGCCGAGCCCAGTTGCAGCAGCAACGCAAAGGCGCGCGCCAGCGGGCGTTGCTGACGCAATCCGAGCCAGAAAATCCCGGCACCTTCCACCGCCCAAGCGGCCGCTGTCCAGCGCGCATCAAGCCCCAACGGGATCGCCAGACTGGCGAAGATCACGCCCAACGCCAGACAGGTTTCCGCCAGCAACAACGCTCGGCCACCCATCAGCAGGCGGGCCAGGCCCATGTAAATCATGCCCAGCGCCAATGCACTGAAAGCGGCAGCGAACTCCAGATGCTGGACCAGCGCGAACTGCAAACCGAAACCCACCAGCGGCGGGCCGAACAGCATCGTGCCGTCGACGTAGTCGCCTTTGCGCGCCGACCAGTGCAGCAGCGCCTTGCGACTGTCGTCCTCGGGCGCGTCGCTCATTTCCAGTAACTTGCGCCGTGCAAACAGTAGCCCGATGGCCAGGTACATCAGGAAAAACACAATCAGGAACGGCTCGGTGCTCCACAGCAGCTCCGGCGTGTAGGAGCGCAGGCCCCAGGCGAAACCGATGCCGAAGGTGCCGACAAAGCCGATCAGGTTGAGCAGCCGCCAGGCCTTGAACCAGGCGATGGCGAGAATGCCGGCGTTGAGCAAGGCGAAATAGCTGAACAGCGCGACATGGTTGCCGGCGCCGGTGGACGTCAGGATCGGCGCGGCGAAACCACCCAACGCGGCGACGCACGCCAGTGCCAGCGAGTCTTGAGTGATGGCCAGAATGGCCGAGAACACCGTCACCGCCACCAGCAGCCCGAGCGCCGCCGTCGGATCAAGCAGCGGATGCAAACGCATGGCCGCGAACACCGTCAGGTACAACACGGCGATCCCGGTGCCTTGCAGCATCAACGCATAGTTAGTGTTGCGATGACGCAGCCACCAGCCCAGACCGAGCAGGGCCAACGCAGCCGCCGCCACCCCGGCGTAACGCAGTTCGATCGGCACCACCATGCCTTCGGTGGCATAACGCAGCAGAAACGCCAGACCGAGGAACAACAGCACCACACCGACCCGCAGCACGGTGTTGCCACCGAACAGCCAATTACGGGCACCGCTGATGGCGCGCTCGATGAAGTTCGGGCCACGCGGGACGGCGGGTTCGCGGGCAACCGGCTCGGGCTTCCAGGCATCGTCGGGCAGCGGGCGGCTGGTTTGCGTCGCTGTCGCGGTGATCGGTTCGAGTTCGGGCGGGAGTTCCCAGACCATCTCCGGGGAAGAGACAGGGACTTCTTCGAGAATGAATACGGGGGACGGGGCCGGTTCGCTGGCAAGCGGTTCCTCGGCAAGCGGCTCGCTGGTTTCAGGCGCCTTGACGCCAGACACCTCCAGCGTGGCCAGGCGTTGCTGGACCGCATTCAGCGCCACCTGCGCCTGCTCCAGCAAAGCGCGCTGTTCAGCCGCCTGCGAACCCAAACGGCCGATGCGAATGGCCTGGCCGATACCCAACCCGAGTAACGCCCCCAACAGCGCGTCGCTGAACGACTCGTCGAGTATCCAGCCCAGCACCAGCCCTATCAGCATGAACATCCATTGCATGGTCGATATCCCTAAGCGGCCCATTGCCTTGCGGTGTCTGCGCTGATGCTTTCGCGGGCAAGCCTCGCTCCTACAGGTTATGCGTAAATACTGTAGGAGCGAG
>NZ_CATKQM010000035.1:0-339591 GCF_949768225.1 Pseudomonas sp. IT-P44
GTCCTCACCCAGATAGCTGCCCGATTGCACTTCAATAATCTCGAGTGGAATCTTGCCCGGGTTGCGCAAACGGTGAACCGAAGCAATCGGAATGTAGGTCGACTGGTTCTCGCACAGCAGGAACACGTTCTCGTCGCAGGTCACTTCAGCGGTGCCGCTGACCACGATCCAGTGTTCGGCGCGGTGGTGGTGCATTTGCAGTGACAGGCACGCGCCCGGTTTGACCGAGATGTGCTTGACCTGGAAGCGACCGCCCATGTCCACCGAGTCGTAGGAACCCCACGGACGATAGACTTCGCAGTGGTTCTGGGTTTCGCTGCGGCCCTGTTCGTTGAGGGTGTTGACCATCTGTTTCACGCCTTGGACCGAGTCCTTGTGCGCGATCATCATGGCGTCCTTGGTTTCGACGACCACGATGTTTTCCAGGCCGATCACCGACACCAGTTTGCCGTTGCCGTGGATCATGCAGTTTTTGCTGTCCTGAATGACCACGTCGCCTTTGGTGACGTTACCGTTGATGTCCTTGTCATTTACTTCCCACAGCGACGCCCAGCAACCGACATCGCTCCAGCCGGCAGTCAGCGGTACGACGCAGGCGCGCTGGGTTTTTTCCATGACCGAGTAATCGATGGAATTGTCCGGGCAGCAGGCGAAGGTGGCTTCGTCGATGGTGACGGTGTCGGCGTCCTGTTGGCTGCGTTCCAGGGTCAGCAGGCAGGTGTCGTAGATGTCCGGATCGTGCTTTTTCAGCTCTTCGAGGAAGCGGCTGGCGCGGAACAGGAACATGCCGCTGTTCCAGAAGTAGCCGCCGGACTGGACGAACTCGGTGGCGCGTTTCACGTCCGGTTTTTCAACGAAGTGCGAGACGCGACTGACGCCTTCCGGCAGCAGCGAGTCGTTGGTCGACTTGATGTAGCCGTAGCCGGTTTCCGGTTTGGTCGCCGGGACGCCGAACAGCACCATTTCGCCGTTTTCGGCGGCGACAGTGGCCAGGGCCAGGGCGCGTTGCAGGGCTTTCTGGTCTTCCAGTACGTGGTCGGCCGGCAGCACCAGCATCAGTTCGTCGCGACCTTCGTTGACCAGCATCATCGCGGTCAGGGCCACAGCCGGCGCGGTGTTGCGGCCGAACGGTTCCATCAGGATGCGCTGGGTTTCCAGCTTACGGTTGCTCAGTTGCTCGTTGACGATGAAACGGTGGTCTTTGTTGCAGACCACGATCGGGGTGTCCATGCCTTCGAACACCAGGCGTTCCAGGGTTTGCTGGAACAGCGTGTGTTCGCCGGTCAGGGCGAGGAATTGTTTAGGGAACTGCTTACGGGAAAGCGGCCAAAGACGTGAGCCACTACCACCTGACAAGATCACCGGAATCATGTTGTTACTCCTTGAAAATCGTATGGGTCAGAGCTACTGCGTTCTGTCGTTTCACTCTTGTTTTTGTTTCGTGTCCCGACTGACATCTCGGTCCCTTGTAGGAGCATGGCTTGCCAGCGAAGGCGGTCTCGAGGGCCTCTTCGCCGGCAAGCCGTGCTCCTACAGGGCACGGGTCAACCGGGTAAATTTGTTAGCGCGTCGAAACCGGGCGTTTTACCCAGACTGGCGACAGGCTGCTGCCGTTGCCGGTGACGTACAGCACCGCCGCTTCACCGCGTTCCAGGGCAACCGGTTTCACGTCGCCCACTTTCGTGGCGCCATCGTATAGCGCCAGGCTGACTTTGACCGGGTTGATTTCACGCTCGCCACGGCCCTTGGCGGCCACGGACGGGACCACTTCGGTCTTGCCGTCGGCGGTTTTCAGGGTCAGGGCCTTGTCGCTCAGGTTCTGTACGCGAACCAGGGATTTCTGCTTGTTCTTGAACGGCGGCTCTTCGATCAGTTGTGGCGCGCCGCTGGCGTTGGTGACCAGGGTGTAATAGTGATCGCCGGCCAGTTTCACCGGCAGGGTCTGGCTGCCGACCTTGGCGCTGTAGTCGCCGCCCGGCATGAAGCTGAAGTCAGTGCTGGACAGCGGCGCGACGTCGCTCAGGCTGGTGCTGCCGACGGTGGCGCTGACTTCAGCGTTACCGGCGTTATAGACCCGTACGAAGCTCGAACCTTTAGGCGCGGTCGGACCGTAGAGGGCCGAGTCACCGGCGGCGAAGGCGTTCATGGACAGCACGCTGAAGGTTGCGGCCAGAGCAAAGGTCTTGGCGAGACGGCGAGGAGTAGTAGTGAAAGTCATGGTGTACCTCTCTTTCAGTTTTGCGCCCGGTCGGGCGTCTCGGATTTAGTGTTTACGGCTACGTTTTGTTGGCGAGCGCCGGCTTCTTTGAGCGCTGCGACCCACTGCGGGTCGGCGTCGCCGATTTCGTTGTTTACAGGCAGATAACGTTCAGGAAACTCCCAGATCAGCACTTGTGGCGGGCTGTTCTTGAAGGCATCGCTTTTCAGGTAGCTGAGCATCGGCAGAATCGGGCCGTGGCCGTCTTCGGCGTAATTGACCACGTCGCTGTTCAGCGCTTCTTTCAGCGCGCCGACGAAGTTCCAGTTCGGGTTGGCGCTGTAGCTGGTGCCGATCAGGGCCACCGGCACTTCGGTGTTGGCAAACAGCGCGTCATCACCGCCAGCCTGATCGTCGGCCACCACGGTGTTGCGCTTCTGCAGCGGCTCGGTCGCCGGCATCAGGTTTTCGAACAGTGGGTCGAGCGGCAGGAACAAACGCAGGTCACCCTTGTGGGTCACTTTCTCTGCCGGCTCGGTGACGAAGCGTTGAGGCTCGCCGCTGAGCGGGGTTTTCTCGGCAATGGTTTTGGCCAGGGTCTGGGCGGCGATTTGCGCGCCTTCCGGGGTCCAGTGGGTGTCGGTGCGCAGGAACACTTGCTGACCGTCGAGCTTGGCCTTCAGCAGAGGGCCGTACAGGTCGGGTGCGAGGATCTTGTTTGCCGCCAGACGAGCGTGGAAGTCCTCATAAAGATTGGCGTGAATGCTCGAAGGCTTCACTTCGCCCAGGTGTTCCGGATACAGGCGAGTCTTGGCCGGCACGATCGCCATCACCAGTTTCACGCCTTTCTCTTTCAGTTCCTGGCGCACGCCTTCGACCAGCGCGTAGTTGCCTTGCAGGTTCAACTCTTCGTTGACGATCGGGTTGAATTCTTCATCGCTGTACAACCACTGATCGCGACCGAGCACGACGCCCGGACGACCTTCGTTGAACAGTTTGAAATCCAGCGCAGCCCAGAGGTTGGTGCCCAGGCGCTTGATCGGGAACTCGTCGTCGTAGTGCGTTTCGACAGCCTTGGCCCAACGGCCATTGAGCACCGTCGCATCGGCGTTGGTGCTGAAGCCGAAGAAGCTGCGCGTCGACCACAGGCCCAGGACCAGCAAGGTCACCATAAACAGGCTGATATAGAAGATGCGTAATGAGCGGGTCATGGTCAGATCCCTCAGAACTGGAAGTAAAGGAACGGCGAGAAGCTTTGCGCCGAGAGTTTGAAAATCGAGGCAATGAACAGCAGCAGTACCAGCGTGCGCATCACGTAACGCGACCAGTCTGCCGTCCAGTAAGCCGGCTGCACGGTGGCTTCAACGCCAACGGTGTAGCCCGGTTGGTGGATGCTGGCCGGGTTGTCGCCCGGTACGGCTTTGATCATTCCTGGTGTCGCACCGGCAGGGCCATCGGCCTCGACGTTGACCGCAGGTTTGGTCTTGACCGGTGGCTGGTTGCTGTAGAAATCACGAATGCCGAAGAACGCCAGGGTTGCGTACGCCACCACCAGAGTCGCTACTTGCAGACCGGTGAGGTTGGCCTCGTTGAGTTCCGACAGCGACCACTCGCCGAAGCTGAACATCGCGCCGTACATACGGCCGGCGACGTGCAGGTTTTCGGCGCGGAAGATCACCCAGCCCATCACCACCAGCAGGAAGGTCAGCGCCCAGCGGATCGGGTTGATGCTGCGTGGCGAAGTGTTCAGGCCCAGAGCCTTTTCGATCGCCAGCCACATGCCGTGCCACGCACCCCACACGATGTAGGTGATGTTCGCGCCGTGCCACAGACCACCGAGGAGCATGGTCAGGAACAGGTTGCGATAGGTCATCAGCGTGCCTTTGCGGTTACCGCCCAGCGTGATGTACAGGTAGTCACGCAGCCAGGTGGACAGGCTGATGTGCCAGCGACGCCAGAACTCGGTGATCGACTGGCTGATGTACGGCTGCTTGAAGTTTTCCATGAAGCGGAAACCCATCATCAAGCCCAGGCCGATGGCCATGTCGCTGTAACCGGAGAAGTCGAAATACAACTGCGCGGTGTACGCCAGCGCGCCGAGCCAGGCATCGCCCGTGGTCGGGTTTTGCAAGGCGAAGCAATGGTCGGCCACCACCGCGAGGGTGTCGGCGATGAAGACCTTCTTGATGAAACCCTGCATGAACCGCGTGCAGCCCTCGGAGAACTTGTCGAGGGTGTGGGTGCGGTTGTTGAACTGGTCGGCGAGGTCGCGGAAACGCAATACCGGGCCGGCAATCAGGTGCGGGAAGATCGCCACGAACGCCGCAAAGTCGATCAGGTTGCGTGTTGCCGGGGTGTCACCACGGTAGACGTCGATGATGTAGCTGATGGACTCGAAGATGTAGAACGAGATCCCGATCGGCAACAGCACGTGGGTCAGGATGAACGGCGACAGACCGACCGACGTCATCATCGCGTTGATGCTGTCGACACCGAAGTTGGCGTACTTGAAGTAGCCGAGAATGCACAGGTCGACGGCCACGCCGAGCAGCAGCCAGCGCTGGGCCGGTTTGGTCCGAACGCCTGCGGCGCCGACTTTGAGGCCGATCCAGTAGTTCCACAGCGTGACGGCAGCGAACAACGCCAGGAAGTCCACGCGCCACCAGGCATAGAACACATAGCTGGCGATCAGCAGCAGCAGGTTGCGATAGCGTATTCCGCTCAAGTAGTACATGCCGAGAAAGATCGGCAGGAACAAAAACAGGAACACGTTGGATGAAAATACCATCCCGGTCTCTCCATGTTTAACCAACAGTCAAGGGCCGCAGCCCCCCCAAACCCCCCCACCAAAAACCTGGGGAGATGTATTGCATTCAAACCACCGCGATCCTTGTAGGAGCGAGGCTTGCCCGCGAAGGCCGTTACGCGGTGGAACTGATGAACCGTGTCATCGTTCTTCGCGGGCAAGCCTCGCTCCTACAGGGGTTATGCGTTAAGAACCTTTGCCTTTTTCGTTCGCCGGGTCGTAGACCTTGGTCAGGTCACCCCCGAGGCGGAAGGTCTTGAACGGCTGCATCTCGTGCTTTTTCTCAAGCACATCCGGCGAGCAGGTGTAGAGCGTGCAGAACGGTTCGAGCCAGGCGAATTTCGAGTCGACCTTGAGGTCGGTCATGTCCTGTTCCTTGCCGTTCTTGTTCTCGAATTCGTCCGGGTCTTTAACCCCGGCGAGCACCCGATCACCCAAACGTTTCAAAGCGCCGTTGTTTTCCTGGCGCAGATCCACACCGTTGACCTGAGCGAAACTGGCGATCATCGCCAGCGGTGGCAGGGCGTAGTTGTGATAGGCGAGGGCGCGTTGCTGGCGCTTGAGTTCGTTGGGCAAGAAGCCTTGGGCGTCGACCTGATTGGCGCCGACCTTGTATTCCTTCACGGCCCAGTCGAACAGGTCGCGGCGGTTGGTGGCGACGGATGTTGCCATCACCGACCAGGCGGCCCAGTACGAGTGGTTGTTGGTTTGTTCCAGCGGCAGGTTGTCCCAATCGCTGACCACCTGATCGGCCATTTTGCTGAACCAGGCTTCAATCAACTGCGACTCTTGCTGATGGTTCGCCAACGGGTGCGAGTCGGAGAATTTCAGGCGGATGTACGAAGACGCCATGCTGCCCAACGCCCATTTGCGCATCGATTTGCCGGTGTGGTTGAAGTCTTTGGACATCAACGCATCGGCCTTGGCCCAGGCGGTCAACCAGTTCAGCGTGCATTCGAGCTGTTCCGGGCGACCGTCACGCATGAACTGCATCACGCGCTTGCTGGTGCCGCGCTCGATCTTGGTGATGTCGGCGGTGGTGTCGCGGAAGGCTTTTTCCGATACCTCGTTCAGGGTCGAACGGGCCTTGTCGGAACCTTCGTATTTGCTGCGAAATTGCAGCGCGCCGGTGTACGGCGTCGGCATCGCGTCACAGCCTTCTTTGCTGTCGCCGGTTTTGACTTTTTCAATCGGCGCGAAGTAACCCTGTGGCGGACGCAGCGGCGCGGCGGCCTGGGTGGCGCCGGCGAACATGGCCAGCGTCAGCAGGGAGGGCGCGAGTAGTTTTTTCAAAGTTCGGGTTTGCATGATTGCCTCATTGCCCGACCGAAGCAGTACGCTGCTCGGCACTCGGGAACACGTTGCGTTTGCAGATTTTCGCTTCGACTTTCTGCTGCGCGGCACCTGCTTCAGGACCCTGGATTTCGACGGCCAGCAGATTCTGCGAGGCCCAGTCTTCGTCCGTGCGCAACTCAAAGGCGAAACGCCCGTCGGTGTCGGAGGTTTCCGGTTTTTCGATCTTGATGTCCTCGTGGCGACCGTTCATGTACCAGAGGGTGGCTTGCAGGGTTTTCACCGACGGATCGGCGAAACGGATGTCGACCTGGTGACTGCTGTTTTGCAGGTTCAGGTTCTTGCTGTTGACCATCAATTCGTTCTTGCCCGGTTTCAACGTGGTGCTGCCGGACATCTGTGCATCCTTGCCTTCACAACCGTTGTCCAGCAGCGCCATCATCTGGCGGTAGATGGTTTCCTGGTCGAGGCGGTAGAGCGGCGAGAATTCCCAGATCAGAATCTTCGGCGGCTTGGTCTGGAACTCTTCGCTGCCCAGGTACTGCAGCATCGAACCTTCCAGGCCACCGCCGGGGAACGCCACGTTGAGGATGTCGGCGCCGATGGCCTCTTCGAGGAAACCGGCGAAGTTGTAGTTCTTGCCACTGTGGCTGGTGCCGACCAGGGTGATTTCCGGGTTGCCGGAATCACTGAACAGATCGCCATCCGCTGCTTCGCCTTTTGGCTCGGTAGTGAATTGATCCATGTACTGGATCGCGTAGCTGGTGCCACAGAGTTGACCGGCCATGTTGTGCAACGTTCCGGTCTTGCCCATGCGACCCGACTTGTGGCTCTCGAATTCACGCTTGGGAATGCCGGCAAACTCAGGCAGTTGCTTGATTTTCTCGCCGACGATTTTTGCCGTGCGCTGGGCGCCATACGGCGTCCAGTGCTGGTCGCCACGGAAGTAGAAGTCGTGGGCGGGCAGGGTGTCGGGCAGCGACTCGTTGGTCAGCGGCGACAGGTCCGGCACCACGTAACCCATGGCGGCGAAACGGCCGAGCATGGTCTTGTAGTTCCTCAGCGCCTTGTCGAAATCGAACCTGGCCTTGTCTTCCGGATTGAGCTTGTTGCGGTTCACCAGGCCACGAGTGGGTTGATAAACAATCACCAGCTCCACGCCTTTGCTCTTGAACGCATCGTGCAGTTCTTTCATGCGTTTGTAGCCGGCGGGGGTGGTGTCGAATTCGGTGCGCAAGTCTTCTTGCGTACGGAACAGCCAGTCACCCTGAGCCTGCACCAGCGTGGTGAAGTTCTGCTGATAACGCGTGGTGTAGTTCTTCGCGTCGTGGGCTTCGGGGCACAGGTTGCAGCACGGTTCGGCGCTGAAGGTCGGCGCTTTGGCTTCATCTGCACGAACGCCGCCGCTGGCCGCGAGAATGCCGGCGGTCAGGGCCGACAGGCTGAGTAATTTGATCAAGTGTGGGTGCATAAAATTATCCTCAGTCCCGCATTTCGGTCTGGCGTTCGACAGGGTCGATCAGCACGGCTTTCTGCTGGCGCACCAGCAGGTCGAGAATTTCATCCTGACGCTCGCCGAGAATCCCGCTGAAGCTGATGCCGCTGGATTTGGTCGGGGCAAGCATGGACACGCGATACAGCTCGACGCTCAGCGGCGAGTCGATGGACAGCGGGCCGCTGCCGTTGCCGGCCAGTTCACCGCCGACAACGATCAGCGACACCTGGGCGTCGAACGGGTCGAGCTTGATGTCCCGGTCGGTGTCGCTCAGGTCCTTGATGTGGCCGTAGACGCCGGTCAGGCCGTTGGCCATGGACAGGTTTTCGTACAGGCGAATGTTCACGCTGTTACGAATGCGGATGCCGTGGCGACGGTTGCTGATCACCTTGTTCGCCCACAGCAGGTTGTCGGCACTCTCGTAGAGGGTGATGCCGTCGGTGTGGTTCTTGTAGATCTCGTTGTAGGCGATGATGTTGTTGACGCTGTTCCGGTCGATCACCAGGCCCGACAACTTGTTGTCGTAGCTGCGGTTGTTGAAGATGAAGCTGTCGTTGACCTCACGGGAAATGATGATCCCGTGCTTCTTCTTGGTCCCGTAGACGGTGTTGTCGGCGATGATCAGGCCGTGCGAACGGTCATGCGGGTCGATGCCGTAGACGATGTTGTCTTTGTAGGTGTTGCCCTTGACCACGAAGTCGCGGGTTTCGTAGCAGTAGAAGCCGTACCACATGTCCGAGAACTCGGAGCCGATGATCCAGCCGGTCGGTTCAGGACGCTTGAGCACCTTGGCCATGTTCGGCGTGTATTGGGAAATACTTACGCCGTAGGACTTACTGTTGGCGTAGCCGAAACTGGCCATCTTGCTGTTGGCGATGTAGGTCTGGGTGCCGCCCCAGGCCAGCAGGAACGGACGGAATTCCTTCGGCGACTTGAACGTCGCCGGGCCGTTGTCCTTCTCGCGCCAGCCAGTGATTTTGGTGTCGCGCACAAACAGCTGGCCGTCGTTGACCAGGAATGAACCGGCCTCTTGGGACAGGCGCAATTCCTGGGTCTGCTTGTCGATTTCGAGGATGCCTTTCTCACCGACCACAATCGGCAATTTCGCCAGGAACACGCCCGGCGAGGTTTCGCTGAAGTACTGCTTGGGCAGTTTCTTCGCCAGGTCCTTGAGGTTCATGTAGCCGTCGTCGATGAAGATCGCCTGCGGGATACCGTGCTGACGCACCACCCACTCGGCCATCTTGTTATCGCCGCCGATGAAGTCCTTCAGCGCGTTCTCTTGCATCATCCGACGCACACTGATTTTGCCGGCCTTGGTGCGCACGATTTTCGCGGCGATGGCTTCGGCGGTGTAGCCGGCGGTGTCTGGCAGTGTCGGCTTTTCCAGTTCCAGCGGCGCGGTCGGGGCGCTGCTGACGGTGTAGGTCTTGGCCTGTTGCAGTTCCTTGGCCATGGTCACCGGCTTGGTCGGTTCCACGTTGGCGAAGGCGGCCGAGCTTGCCAGCAGCATCGCGCCGGCCAGCAAGGTCAACGAGCCTCTCTTCGGACTGTTCATGTCAGGAACTCCCTTAGCGGTTCGCATCAGAAGCGCCAGATCACGTCGATGAACGCGCGGTGCATGTACGAGTCGACTTCTTTGCCGTAGGCATCGCCCGGCTTGAACACGCCGCCACGCAAGCGCACCAGGGCCGACGGTTCGTCGATCGACTGGCTCAGCGCGGCAGGCAACAGGCCTTGCTTGAAGTACTTGGTGACCACAAGGTCCATTTCCTGGCCGAGGTCTTTGTTGCCATCTTCCAGCGGCAGGGACGTGCTGAAGAGAATCGCGCCGGTTGGGTCGGTGTCGTTCTCGACGGCGTTGATGCCGTTGCTGCCGACCGGCTTGTTGCCGTCAACGCGCCAGAACTTGTGGTAGATCACGCTGGCGTCGTACTCGTCGTTGAGCATCCACGAACCGAACAACGTAGCGGTCTGCATGTTGTTCATTTCGCCACGGAACGCTTCGCCGAAGCGGTGAACCCGCGAGCGAGTACCGGTGTAGTTCGAGCGGTTGCTTTCCAGACCGTTCTGTTCGTAATCGGCACTGGCGCGGGCATAGGCTGCACCCACTTGCCATTGCGGATCGAGGCGCAGGCGCACACCGATATCGGTGGCCCAGCCGTTGAGGTCTTCACCGCGCTTGGCTTCCGTCGGACGAGTGCCGTCGGCGTTGAGCTGATTCACCGTGTCGGTGTCGCCGCTCATGCCGGTGATGCTGCCCCAGTAATTGACGGTGTTGGTGTTGCGGTAGTTGTAGGCGTCGCTGTCAGCGGTGAGGCCGAGCCAGCTGATGTCGCCGTTCTGTTTCTTGTCCAGCGAGTCGCCGGGCACACCCGGTTCCGGGTAATCGAGCTTGCCGTCATCGTGGGTGTGATGACCGCGAATGCCGACCCAGTTGCCCGGTGTCCACTGATACGCCGTGTCGGCGTAAACGTGCAGGCGGTCCTTGTCTTTTGGCGCCAACTCTTTGAGGTCGGTGCGGTATTCGCTGAAGCGTTCGGCGACGCCGACGTTGGCGCGCAACAGCGTGGTGTCGAAGGTCCAGTTCAGGGCTTCGATGTTGGTGTCGCGCCATTGGCCGTCGTCGTTGCGCAGGCGTTGACGACCGAGCTTCAACTGCTCGCCCGGATACGGTGTCAGGCCGCTGTAGCCGACCCAGAACTCGCGCATCGCCAGGTAGTTTTTCTTGGTCTTGCGATCACCGTTGTCGGTGGTCTGGGTGCCGTCGCTGTCGGACTGCTGCAAGGTGTCGGTTTCGATGATGTCGGTGGACGTCACGGCCTGACCCATGGCGTAGGCGCTCCACGCGCCGCTTTCGCCGTAGACCCAGGGACGCAGGTCGAGACCGACGCCATTGACATCGCCGCCGCTGGCAGTGCCGAGGTCACGGTCGTCTTCGGACTGGCCGGTGATTTTTACGTCCAGACCGAAATTCTTGGTTTCGGTGATTGCCGCCAGGGTCGGGCAAGACCAGATCAGCGCAAACGTCAGGCCGATGCCGGCCTTCATGAATGGATTCAACTTCATAGGGATTCCTCGCCGTCTTCTTCTTGCAGGGCATGCAGTTCCAGCGTGTTCTGGCTCAAGGCACCACGAACGGCCTGTTCTTGTTTCAACAGGCGTTGGGCCTCGGCCAGCTGGGCAGGCGGCAGTTGGGCTTCGAGAGTTTGCGCAAGCTCGGTGGCCTGCGGGGTGTTCTGGGCCTTGGCCAATTGGCTGAAGACATAAGCGTTAAGCGGGTCGGGCTTGGTGCCCTTGCCTTGGGAAAACAGTTGGGCGATGGCGAAGTCGGCGCTGTTCTGGCCGTTGCGCGCAGCGGTCAGCAAGTGGTCCAGTGCCTTCTGCGAATAGACCTTGCCCAGGTAACCACGACGGTAGATCTGGCCGAGGTAGTAATCGGCGGCGACTTCCTTGCCGACGGCTTTCTGGAAATGTGCTTCGGCGACTTTCGCGTCCGCCGGCACCCATTTGCCTTCGTAGTAGAGCTTGCCGAGCAACAGTTCGGCGCGCGGCTGGTCAGCGGCGCGGCCGTTGTCCAGGTACTTCATCATCGTGTCGACGTCGCCGAGTTCCGGGAAGTCGTAGAGCAATTGCGCCAGGCTGACCCACGAAGCGGGGTAGGCGGGGGCGATGTCTTCGAGCAGTGCCTGAGCGGTTTTTTCGTCGGTCTTGCCCAGGCTTGCATCACCGAGCACACGAGCGACGCTGTCCACGCGCTGAGCGGAAACGGTGCCACGGGTATGTGCCGCTTGCATCTGCTTGATCAGCTCGGCTTGCTGTTCCGGTTTGCCTTGTTTCTGGTAAACCGTGGCCAGCTCGACGTAGCAGATGTCGGTGGTGTTCAACGCCGCTTTGCAGATCGTTGCGACTTCGTCCAGGTGCTGGTCGTAAGTGCCTTGGGTGCGATAGAGCAGCACCTGGGCCAGGCCGGCTTCCGGTTTGCCTTCGGCGCGCCATTGGCTGATCTGCTGTTGCGCGTTGACGTTGGGGAAACTGTGCGGGTATTGCAGGTACAGCATCGCCAGCGGGATCAGCGTGTTGCCTTCGCCATTGGCCGAAGCCTTTTTCAGCAGGGCTTCAGCTTCGTGCTGTTCGGCTTCGGTGGAGCCGGGTTTGGCCACCAGCAAGCGACCCAGGCGAGCCTGCGCTCGCGGCGAAACGTCGGCCGCCGCGCGGTAAGTCGCCTCGGCCTGCTTGACCTGCGCCGGGTCGCGGCTGTCGACCTGGATATCGGCGAGGCCTACTTGAGCCTCGCTGTAGCCCAGCTCGGCGAGTTGCTTGTAGTTCTGCTGAGCCAGCGCAGTGTCGCCGCGCTTGAGCGCTTCATTGGCCAGACGCTGGTCGGGCAGACCGGCGCAACCGGCCAGGCTGACTGCCAAAGCAACAGCAGACAGTGAACCCATGTGGGAGCGGGCTTGCTCGCGAAAGCGGTGGGTCAGCCAGCATTGATTCTGAATGTTGAACCGCATTCGCGAGCAAGCCCGCTCCCACAGGGATTGCGGTGATTTCAGGATACTGATGATGGTCACAGGCATGTCCTCGACTTAAAGACCGGAAGCCATGGCTTTATCGATCAGCCAGTTCAGGTTCGGGCCACGGTCACTGTTCACTTCAACCGGGCGACCGGCGAACTTGCTGTCCAGCGGCTCGTCCGGCTGGATCAGCACGCGGATGTCGGACGACAGGTCGGCGCTTTTCAGGCTGGTGCTGCTGACGATCTTGCCGGTGCGGGTCTTGTCTTCGCCGGCAATCTGGAAGTTGACGTTGGTGCCTGGACGCACGTCGCCGAACTGGCGATAGGAGAAGCGCGCTTCAACGTTGGCTTCGCTGTTACGCGGCACCAGTTGGAAGATCACGTCGCCCTTGCTGGCGTACTGACCGTCGGCGACCAGTTGCTGGGCCACGGTGCAATCGCATGGCGAGGTCAGGGTGCCGGTCATTTGCTTGCCGAACAGTTCTTCAACCTTGGCCGGTTGCAGTTGATTGTCGTCAAGATGGCCCTTGAGCACGTCGAGCATGCTGGTGCTGAACGTCGCCAGTGGCGCGCCTTTGGCGGCAACGCCGTCGGCCTTGATCAGGCTTTGCACGGTGCCGTCACGGGGCATGGTGATGTTCATGCCGGGCACGCTGACCAGACCGGCCTGCGCGTGGCTGACGAAATACATGCCGTACACCGATTTGAAAATGAAACCGAACGCCGTCAGACCGACGAGGAAAATCCCCAGGCTGAAGGTCACTGCACGCAGACGACCGAACGCGCTCATGCCGTGGCCGCCGTCCTTCATCTTGCGCGCCTTGGTGAAGTTGTCTCGCTGCAGGGTGGCCAGCACTTCACCCATGCTGACAATGTCGCCGGCCAGGTGCGAGGTGATCAGGTGGCGCAGGGTCGAGATGTCTTGGGGTTCCAGGTTCTGGAACTGGCAACCGGCACGGCCGGTCTGGCGGTCGAAGGAGCGCACTTGCATCTCTACGTCCATGGCCAGGCCGAGGTTATCGATGACGAATTGCAGGCGAGCCTTGTACACGTCGCCGATTTTCAGCGGCAGTTGACCGGCGTTGAAGGCCAGGCCGCCGGCGGAGAGGTCGATCACTCGAGCTTCCATCGGGGTCCGGTCCGGACCGAAGAAGCGCAGCTTGGCCGGGATTTTCACTCGGGCGTGTTGGCGCTGGGCTTCGGATTCATGCACTACGTTGGCGTTGACGGCGGTATTCATAGGGGCGATTTCCTGGTTAATTCAATAAGGGGGCGGTCAGACCATCATCAGCAGCACGGCAACAAAGATGCTGCCGGCGGAGAAGGTCATGGTCCGAGACGACCAGGTGTTGAACCAACGTTGAAAGCTGGCGAGATCACGGGTCAGGGAAGTGGGCTGGCGAGTCCAGGACTGTTGGTCGAGGCGGAAGAACACGTAGATCTTCACCAGCGCACCGACGATCTGGTTGTAATAGAGAATCGCCGGGTAGGCCGGGCCGATCCGGTGACCGGACAACGACAGCAGCACGGTCAGGATCAGGCGGGTAATGCCGATCCACAGCAGGTACACGAGGATGAACGCGGTGCCGTACTTGAAGCTGGCGATCAGCGCGACCGTCAAGCCCAGCAGCGAGGTCCACATCGACACGCGCTGATCGAACAGCACCACCGAGGTGAACAGGCCGAGGCGTTTAACCCCCAGGCCCAGGGCGCGGGCGTTCTGGCGCAGGTTGTTGCCGTACCAGCGGAACATCAGCTTGCGGCTGGCCTTGATGAAGCTTTTTTCCGGCGGGTGTTCCACGGTGTGGATCGCGGCGTCCGGCACGTAGAACGTGTCGTAGCCCAGGCGCATCAGGCTGAACCAGCTCGACTTGTCGTCACCGGTGAGGAACTTGAAGCGGCCCAGGCGCCAGTGTTGCAGCGAGTCGCTTTCCACGTCGGCGATGAAGTCCGGGTTGGTCACGACCGTTGCGCGGAACACCGACATGCGGCCGGTCATGGTCAGCACGCGCTTGGACAAGGCCATCGAGCACATGTTGATGTGACGCTGGGCGAAACGCAGCTTGTGCCACTCGCTCATGATGTAGCCGCCGCGCACTTCGCAGAATTCGTTGGTGGTCAGGCCGCCGACATTGCCGAACAGCTGGAACCACGGCACGGTCTTGAGCACGACGCCTTCGGCGAGCACGGTGTCGCCATCGATCACGGCCACCACGGCGCGGTCGTCCGGCAGGTGACGGGAGATGGCGCGGAAACCGTAGGCCAGGCCATCACGCTTGCCGGTGCCGGGAATGCGCACGAAGTCGAGCTTGACGCGCTCCGGTGGATTCATCTTGGTCCACAGGCTTTTCACCAGCTTCTCATCGGACATTTCCACGATGGAGCAGACCATGGTGGTCGGCAGGCCGCAGTCGATCGCTTCACGGATCACCGAGGCGTAGACCTGGGCGGTGGTCAGCGCGTCGATACGGAAACTGGTGACCATCAAAAACACATGGGACGGGTCTGCCGCTTTACCCAGCTTGCGCACTTTGCGCCGCAGGTGCGGGTAGACCACGTACAGAAACAGCATGCCGCGCAGAAAGTGCGTGGCACCCATCGAGTAGCGCCAGATACCGACGATACCGATCAGGAAAATGAAGTCCTTCGACTCGGAGTCGAACGTGGACACAGGCAACGCCATGGCGATGCCCATCAAAATACTTAAGTAAAACAGCCAACCGGCGGCCTGAAGTAGGCCGTGCTTTAGCCTGTGCATAATCTGCATCCGTCTCGATCTCGGGCGAGGCCCGAATGGGTTAAGGCAGGCGTAAAAACTGTAGGAGCGAGGCTTGCCCGCGAAGGCTGCCTGCCTGACACACCGGGGCGCCTGGTTCGCCGGCAAGCCTGGCTCCTACAGAGCGCGGCGTGTTACCAGCAGATGCCTTCGGTGCGGCCACTCACGCTGGTGGCTTTCGACATGAAGCCGACCAGGTCGATCACTTGCTTGCCGTGCGGAGCGTTCTGCGCCAGGGCGCGGAATTTTTCGTCACGGTTGCCGAGGATGATCACGTCGGAGTTGTTGATCACTTCGTCGAAGTCGGAGTTGAGCAAGGACGAGACGTGAGGAATCTTCGACTCGATGTAGTCCTTGTTCGCACCGTGAACGCGGGCGTATTCGACGTTGGCGTCGTAGATGCTCAGGTCGTAGCCTTTGCCGATCAGCATTTCTGCCAGATCAACCAGCGGGCTTTCGCGCAGGTCGTCGGTGCCGGCCTTGAAGCTCAGGCCCAGCAGGGCGACTTTGCGTTTGTCGTGGCTGGAAACGATGTCGAAGGCGTTCTGCACCTGGGATTCGTTGCTGCGCATCAGCGAGTTCAGCAGCGGCGATTCCACGTCCAGGGCGCCAGCGCGGTAGGTCAGGGCGCGCACGTCTTTGGGCAGGCACGAACCGCCGAAGGCGAAACCAGGGCGCATGTAGTACTGGGACAGGTTCAGTGTCTTGTCCTGGCAGACCACTTCCATCACTTCACGACCATCGACGCCGCACGCCTTGGCGATGTTGCCGATCTCGTTGGCGAAGGTCACCTTGGTGGCGTGCCACACGTTGCAGGTGTACTTGATCATCTCGGCAACGGCGATGTCCTTGCGGATGATCGGCGCGTCGAGTTCTTCGTACAGCGATTGCAGAACGTCGCCGGACGCCTTGTCGAATTCGCCGATGACGGTCATCGGTGGCAGGTCGTAGTCGGCGATCGCGGTGCTTTCGCGCAGGAACTCAGGGTTCACCGCCACACCGAAATCAACACCGGCTTTCTTGCCGGAGCAGTCTTCGAGGATCGGGATGACAACGTTTGCGACGGTGCCCGGCAAAACGGTGCTGCGAACCACGATGGTGTGGCGGGTGGTCTTGTCACGCAGGACAAAACCGATCTCGCGGCACACGGCTTCGATGTAGTTCAGTTCCAGGTCGCCGTTCTTCTTGCTCGGCGTGCCGACGCAGATCATCGACAGGTCGGTGTCGCGAATCGCTTCCGCGAAGTTGGTCGTACCGCGCAGTCGACCAGTCTCGATACCCTTGGCCAGCAGTTCGCCCAGGCCTGGTTCAACGATTGGCGATTTGCCGGAATTGATCATGTCGATCTTGTCTTTGGCGACATCGACGCCAACGACGTCATGGCCCCGTGCAGACAGGCAACCGGCACATACTGCACCGACGTAACCCAAACCAAATATGCTGATGCGCATCGCATTTACCTCTCGTTAACAAGACTGTGTTCAACAAGCCATTACATGGCCGGAATTAAGTGTGTTCAGCAGTTGTAGTGCGCTCGGAAGTGCGGCAGTCAGGCGCCACAATGCCGTGTACAGGCATACTAAGTTCCGAGTGTCTAAATAAGTGCACTCAAGGTGTGCGTAACCAGGCCTTATTATTATGACTTGCCCTGTTATGCAGCCGAGTCCTCTGGTCGAGGTCCTTTGTGCAAAGGTCTTGCGCGCTCAATGCCAGGCCGAAAGCCCGTAAATCAAGCGGTTTGGTGCTCAGGTGAGCACGTTTATAGGGGCGCTGCCTTGGCCGTGTAGGGGATAGTAGTGATGCGTTATCTCCTTTCCTTCAGATGTTGCCCAAATCAGGGATTATGTAGCCGAAGTTATTGTGACAACTTTGCTACGTGAATCTCTTCTCTGCGTAAGTTATCTCGTACATGTTCAGAGATAATGGTTACCGGTGGTATGAGCTACGCATTTGGACATAGTTCCAGTCCGCCCATCGCGAATTCTGAAATTTCTTGAAATATTGAAAAAGATGGCACTGCTTTCATATTGATAGCAACGGCTGTTTCACCCTTGATACATAGGGTCGTCGTTGGATTAGATAGTTTTATGCCACTACTGATAATTTTTTTAAGTGCCACTACTGAAAAAAATCACGAAAGTCGAGTGAAACTAAAGTTAGGATTTTGATTGCTTGAAAAATGGCGCCAAATAACTGGCGAAAAAGGCGGGGGATTGTTTGACGATTTGAAGGCGGTGCACGACGCTTTTGCGGTCGTGCACCGCCCGGGTGCATTTACTCGGGGGCGTGATCGCGCAGGAACACCAGGTTGTCCGGTTTCGACTGCTCGGCACTGTACCGATAGCCCTGAACGTCAAACTGCTTGAGTGCGGCGGGGTCGTTGATGCGTTCTTCGATGACGAAGCGGCTCATCATGCCCCGGGCCTTTTTCGCGTAGAAGCTGATGATCTTGTACTGGCCGTTTTTCAGGTCCTTGAACTCGGTATTGATGATGCGGGCATTCAGGGCGCTGCGTTTGACCGCCGAGAAATACTCGTTGGACGCCAGGTTCAGCAGTACATCATCGCCCTGATCGGCCAGGGCTTCGTTCAACCATTCGCTGATGCGCGTGCCCCAGAAGGCATACAGGTCCTTGCCACGGGCGTTGGGCAATTTGGTGCCCATTTCCAGACGGTACGGTTGCATCAGGTCCAGTGGACGCAACAGGCCATACAGGCCGGACAGCATGCGCAGATGCTGCTGGGCGTAATCGAAATCGGCTTCGCTGAAGGTTTGCGCGTTGAGACCGGTATAAACGTCACCCTTGAACGCCAGCAGGGCCTGTTTGGCGTTTTCAGGCGTGAACGCCGGCGTCCAGCTGCCGAAACGCGCGGCGTTGAGCCCGCCGATCTTGTCGGAGACATGCATCAGCTCGCTGATCTGCGCCGGCGTCAGGTCGCGCAATTGCAGGATCAGCTCCTGGGAATGGTCGAGGTATTGCGGCTGGGTAAAGCGCTGGGTGGCCGGCGGTGTTTCGTAATCGAGGGTCTTGGCGGGGGAAATCACCATCAGCATGAAGTCGTCTCCTTTAATCGTGGGGCGATTCTAGGGGGTTGTCCGTGTTGACTCCAGCTATCAAGTCCATAGGTGATGATCGGTGGCCACGATCCCCTGTAGGAGCGAGGCTTGCCCGCGAAAGCGGTGTGTCAGTTACCGATGATGCCAACTGACACACCGCCTTCGCGGGCAAGCCTCGCTCCTACAGGGGAACGTGGCCAGGGCGGGATCAGCTATAGTGCCGCGCGGGTTTTGTTTTGGAGACATCCCATTGCGTATCGTTTTTCTTTTTACGGCGTGGCTGTTGAGTTTCGGTGCCTTGGCGGCGCCGGGCGATGTGGCGACGCTCGATCGCAGCACCTGGCCTGAACAGCTCAGCAACCCGACGCTGTTCGATGTCGCCTCGCGGGCAGAGATTCTGATGTTCGCGCGCGTGCTGCTGGCCAGCGAATCGCTGGATGACGCAAGCCTGGCCCAGCGCCTGGGCCTGCGCACGATCAATTCGGATTCGGTCAACCATCTGCGCCAGCGCATGTGGCAACGACTGCTGACCAACTACAACTTCGCCCAGCAGAGTTGTGACCAGGACGCTTCCTGGTGTTATCTGGTGGAGGACATGGCCACCTTGCGTCAGCAAGCCGCCAAGTTTCAGGTCAGCGCCGACAGCTACTACATCAAGTGGTCCGAGCCGAGCCGACTGTTCCATGCGCAGTACCTCGACGAGCAATTGCGCAAGGCTGCGCTGTTTCCGCAAACCAGCAGCGAAATCGATCGTTTTGGCGATTACGAGCGCAACGGCGAGCAGATGCATGACCGGCTGTTCCTGTTGACCTTCGACAGCGCCGCCAATGCCGCGCCGGACAACACGGCGTGGGTCACCGAGTACCTGCGCAAGGCCAACATGACGGGCACGTTTTTCGTCCTTGGCAAGGACATTCAGGCGCGTCTGAGCGATCGTTCCGTCGCCAACCTGCAGGCCACTTACTCGGCGCAGTGCATCGGCGTGCAAGGCTGGGAGTTTCGCTCCCACAGCTATTGGCAGGACTGGCAGGACTCGGTGCGGCGCAGCGCCGAACTGGTCAAAAGCAAATTGCCGGAGAACTACGTGCCGTTGTTTCGCCCGCCCGATGGCCAGCGCCGTTCAGACGCGCAAGGCTTCTTCAGATCCCAGGGCCTGCAAGTGGCGCTCTGGGACATCGATGCCCAGGACGGCGCCGGCAAACTCAAGGCCAATCAGAGCGCGCAGCGCGTGCTGACCCTGATGCTGTTGTGGCGGCATGGGGTGATCAACTTCAACATTAAACAGGACGGCGTGAAAACGGCGATGCCCTGGCTTGTGACGCAAACGGCGCTCAGCGGGATCGGTTGGGAAGATTGTCAGGATGCGTTTCGCTGAAAGCGGTAAAGCCCGTAAACATTGGGGGAAAGGCGATTTTGGAGGGAAAATCAGTGCAGGCGGACTTCCGACTTTAACGGCACATTGCCTGCAGGCCAAGGGCTATTCGTCACTCTGAAAAATAAACTTCAAAAAAGCGTCAAAGTGCTTTTTTCTGTCACATGTTTTGGAGTATTACGAAGACAGACCGCCGAAACCTGCAACACAGGTGGCGTCTCCCAAGACCCAGCTATGGATGCAGTTCACTTGAGTCCCCGCAGGTGAATTCGGCAGTCACTTCGAGGCGCAGCACCGCCAAGGTATTGCGTCGAATGGCTCCCACAAAGGTGACCGAGTATGGATGATCACGGACGTAGTTCTTCCTCCAACCAGCCAATCCTTTATGTACTCGATACCAACGTATTGATTCACGATCCAAACGCCCTGCTGAACTTCGAAGAACACCACGTCGCGATTCCGATGACCGTGCTTGAGGAGCTGGACAAGCTCAAGAGCGGGCATCACAGCGTGGCTGCGGAATGTCGTCAGGCGATTCGCCTGATCGACAAGACCCTGGGCGAAGCCAGCCCTGAAGACGTTGAGCTGGGGGTGCCGATCCAGCGTGGCAAAAGTGGGCCCAAGGGTTTGCTGTCAATTCTGATGAGCAAACGTGCCGAACCGAACATCATTCTTCCCGAGCACCTGAACGACAACATCATCATCAACCAGTTGATCGACCTGCACGCGCGCGCGCCAAAGCTGCCCGTGGTGTTGGTCACCAAAGACATCAACATGCGCCTCAAGGCCCGTGCCTGCGGGATCGCGGCCGAGGACTACAGCACTGACCAACTGGTTGACGACGTTTCGTTGCTGCCCAATGGTTATCACAACATGGACGGGTCCTTCTGGGATCGCGTGAGTAATGTCGAAACCCGCCAGGACCACGGCCGCACCTGGCACCAGGTGAAGCTGACCGACAACCTGCCGGCCGTTCACATCAACGAGTTCATCATTGACGAGCAGGGCTTTGTCGGCTGGATCAAGGAGATCGACGAAGACAAGCTGCTGATTCTCGACCTGCATCAGGAACCCCTGTTGCACCAGGAAGCCTGGGGCCTGAAACCGCGTGACATCTATCAGAGCCTGGCGCTGTACGCCTTGCTCGATCCGGATATTCACCTGGTCAACCTGTCGGGTGCGGCCGGTTCCGGCAAAACCATCCTGGCACTGGCGGCGGCGATCGAGCAGACCATGGTCAGCAAACGCTACCGCCGGATCATCGCGACGCGCAGCGTGCAGGGCCTGGACCAGGAGATCGGTTTCCTGCCCGGCACCGAAGCGGAAAAAATGGAGCCGTGGCTGGGTGCCATCACCGACAACCTCGAAGCCTTGCACATGGATGACGAAAACACCCATGGCAGCGTTGATTACATCCTCAGCAAAGTGCCGTTGCAGTTCAAATCCCTCAACTACATCCGGGGTCGCAGCTTCCAGCAGAGCCTGATTTTGATCGACGAATGCCAGAACCTCACGCCGCACCAGATGAAAACCATCATCACCCGTGCCGGCGCCGGTTCCAAAGTGGTGTGCCTGGGTAACCTGGCGCAGATCGACACTCCTTACCTGTCCGCGACCAGCTCCGGGCTGACCTACCTGACTGAACGTTTCAAGGATTTCCCCAACGGTGTGCACATCACCCTGCAAGGGGTGCCTCGTTCGATTCTGGCCGAATACGCCGAATCGCATCTGTAACCCTTCACCCAAACCGGGCGGCCCTCGCGGGTCGCCCGGTTTTTTATGCCCAACATAAATCCCCCTGTGGGAGCGGGCTTGCTCGCGAAGGCGGTGTGTCAGTCGCCATAGATAGAGACTGTTACACCGCCTTCGCGAGCAAGCCCGCTCCCACAGGGGATTTGGGCGAGCTTGCAATCAAACGTGCGGAAGATTGACCCACGGGTTTACAATCGGGGCTCTTGATCAGGAGTAACCCTGTGCTGACTCATCTCGATTCCCAAGGTCGCGCCAACATGGTCGACGTCACTGAAAAAGACGTAACGTTCCGTGAAGCCACCGCTCAAGCGCGGGTGCGCATGCTGCCCGAAACCCTGCAAATGATCGTCAGCGGCGGTCACCCCAAGGGTGATGTGTTCGCCGTGGCGCGCATCGCCGGCATTCAGGCTGCGAAAAAAACCAGCGATCTGATTCCTCTGTGCCATCCGTTGCTGCTCACCGGCGTCAAGGTCGAACTGAGTGCCGAAGGCGAGGACACCGTGCGCATCGTCGCGAGCTGCAAGTTGTCCGGGCAGACCGGTGTCGAAATGGAAGCGCTGACCGCAGCCAGTGTCGCGGCGCTGACGATTTATGACATGTGCAAGGCCGTGGATCGTGGCATGACCATCGAGAGCGTGCGTTTGCTGGAGAAACTCGGGGGCAAGAGCGGTCATTACCAGGCGGATCAGTCATGAACCTCACCGTGAAGTTTTTCGCTCGTTATAGAGAAGCACTGGGCGTTGACTCAGTGAAAGTTGAAGGTGATTTCGCCACCGTCGATGACGTTCGCGCGCTGCTGGCCAAGCGTGACGGTGCCGATGTGTTGAGCGAGCAGAACCTGATGTGCGCCCGCAACGAAGACCTCTGCCAACTCGACGAGCCGGTAAGTGATGGCGATGAAGTGGCGTTCTTTCCGACCGTGACCGGGGGCTGAACCATGGCGATTCGCGTGCAGTCCACGGCGTTCGATCCGGGGGCGGAAGTCAACGCCATGCACGCCGCCAATGTCGGCGTCGGTGCGGTGGTGAGTTTTGTCGGTTACGTGCGCGACTTCAATGACGGGCTCGACGTGGCCGGGATGTTCCTGGAGCACTATCCGGGCATGACCGAAAAGGCCCTCGGCAAGATCGCCATCGAGGCCGAACAACGCTGGCCGTTGCTCAAGCTGGAAGTGCTGCACCGCATCGGCGCCCTGGAACCGGGTGAGCCGATCGTCTTCGTCGGCGCCGCCAGCGCCCACCGCCAGGCCGCGTTCGATGCCTGCGCCTTTGTCATGGACTACCTGAAAACCCGCGCACCGTTCTGGAAAAAAGAGAACACCTGTGAAGGCGCGCGTTGGGTGGAAGGGCGTGACAGTGATCATGCGGCGGCGGATCGCTGGAAGCAGTAAGTCCTGCGGCGCCTTTGAGTACGCCTTCGCGGGCAAGTCGAATCGTCGCACCGCTCGCTCCTACAGGGATTTGTGTCATACGCATATTATGTGAACGACACAAATCCCTGTAGGAGCGAGGCTTGCCCGCGAAGAGGCCATCTGCATCACCCAATACCTTCCTGACTCACCGCCCGACCACCGGCCGGCACATCCGCGTTCCCCCCAATTGACGGTTCATACATAAAAGTCCAGTATGGAATTATAAGTACAAAAAAGGCGTGCCCCTGTTTCTGCTCTTTCTTCTGTCTTGCCAAACCAACAACAACCCGCGAGAGAACGAACATGAAGAAATTCCCCCTCATCACCGGTCTGGCCTTGAGCCTGTTGGCGTGCAGCACTCTGTTTGCCGCCGAGAAAACCCTGCGCATCGGCATCGAGGCGGCTTACCCACCGTTCGCGTCGAAAACCGACAAAGGTGAAATCGTCGGTTTCGACTACGACATCGGCAATGCCCTCTGCGCGCAGATGCAGGTCAAGTGCGTCTGGGTCGAAGGTGAGTTCGACGGTCTGATTCCTTCCCTGAAAGTGAAGAAAATCGACATGGCGCTGTCGTCCATGACCATCAACGAAGACCGCAAGAAGTCGGTGGACTTCACCCACAAGTACTACTTCACCTCATCGCGCCTGGTAATGAAGGAAGGCGCGGTGGTGGATGATCAGTACGCCAGCCTCAAAGGCAAGACCGTCGGCGTGCAACGTGCGACCACCACGGACCGTTATGCCACCGAGGTGTTTGAACCCAAGGGCATCACTGTCAAGCGTTACGGCAACAACGAAGAGATCTACATGGACCTGGCGGCCGGTCGCCTCGACGCCATTTTCGCCGACACCATCCCGCTGAATGACTTCCTGTCGATGCCGCGCGGCAAGGGTTACGCCTTCGTCGGGCCAGAGCTCAAGGATCCGAAATACGTAGGCGAGGGCGCCGGGATTGCCGTGCGCAAGGGCAACACCGAATTGGTCAGCCAACTGAACACGGCCATCGACGGTATTCGCGCCAGCGGCGAGTACCAGAAGATTTCCGAGAAGTACTTCAAGTCTGATATCTACGGCGACTGATCGAACGCTTTCGCGAGCAAGCCCGCTCCCACAGTAGATCTGCGCGAACACAAATGTTGTGTACTGCAAAAATCCCCTGTGGGAGCGGGCTTGCTCGCGAAGCTTTTGGCTTAATCAAATTCAAGAAAGTGCTGGATTTTTAATCCCTTCTTAACCGCCCTGTCGTTTATTCCCCGACATCTATTCCACACGCCCCGGGCTCTCCAAGGTCCGGGCCAGCGTGTAGACTTCCGGTCAATCGATATCTAGAAGGGAAACGCAATGAGCGAGGAAACGATGCGGTTGGGCCGTGAGCGGCGCTACCTGGTGTTGCTGGGCATCATCTGTCTGGCGCTGATTGGCGGCGCGCTGTACATGCAGATTGTGCTGGGCGAGGCGCCATGCCCGCTGTGCATCCTGCAACGTTATGCCTTGTTGCTGATCGCGATCTTCGCGTTCATCGGCGCGGCAATGCGCACCCGCCGCAGCATCACGGTGTTTGAAACCCTGGTGGTGATCTGCGCCCTGGCAGGCGTCGGCGTAGCCGGGCATCACGTCTATACCCAGTTCTATCCGGCGGTCAGCTGCGGCATCGATGTGTTGCAACCGATAGTCGATGGCCTGCCGCTGGCGAAGATCTTCCCGCTGGGCTTCCAGGTCGACGGTTTCTGCTCCACGCCGTACCCGCCGATCCTCGGTCTGTCGCTGGCACAGTGGGCGTTGATCGCCTTTGTCCTGGTGGTGGTGCTGGTGCCATTGCTCACTTCGCGCAACCGCAAGGCACTGCGCTGAGGTCATTCGCGGTATCGCTGCGCAACACATGAAAACGCCCCGGCCCTCGTTGAGAGAGCCGGGGCGTTTTGCCATTCAGGGTGCGGGTAAAAAGACCTTGATGCGCGACAAGAACGGGTGCGGCGCATGTGCGACATGTTGTCACAGCGCGAGTGTCGCAAGGCGTTTCAGCGTGTCGGATTGGTATGCGTAGACGCAATGAAAATGGCCTTCTGATTTCGCAGCAGGCTTTGGCGCTCTCAACCTGGAACAGGCAGTTTTAACAGGCCTTGGCAAATTGCCAGAGCCCTTGTCACATGGGGGCTTAGGCAGGGTAGAGGGCAGAGGCAGAGCTTTCGATACTGTCTGAACTGCGCGTGGTAGCCCTACTTATTTTGGTGTTTTTGTTGAGAATGAATTTCGATAAGATGCCGCACTTTTGCGAAAACCGTTAATGATTGTTGCTGGAATGGATAAAAATTATTTCGGGATGAGACATGGTTTATGAATCGTTACATATCTACAATCGCCCGCACTGAATTCCCGGCACTGCTCACCCTGCTTCAGGTGCTTGAGCAGCAATAGGACGTCGAGGGGCCGGATGGCTTCATGCGACTCCTCTGGTGTCGGTGCCTTCCAACTATCCGCACCAAATGGAATTGGTCTGTAACAAGGCCTTTGACCACGAATTCGAATAAGAACTCACCGCTTGCCCAGGAATTGTCGAGCAGCGTCTGACGCGCGACGGGCGGCCCTTATTCAATCCAAGAAAATGCCAACCCTTGGCAGGGTGAAGTGTTGGCGATCAAAACCCAACTGCATTGCGCAAGCTGCTTTAGAGGTCGTGAGATGAGTAAAAACAGGTACCCCAGACTACTAGGCTTATTGCCGCTGATCGGCACGTTGTTGCTGTCAGGCTGCAACATGACCTTGCTCGATCCCAAGGGCCAGGTTGGCCTGGACGAGCGAAACCTGATCATCACCGCAACGCTGCTGATGCTGTTGGTCGTGGTTCCGGTCATCGTCATGACCTTCCTGTTCGCCTGGAAATACCGCGCGTCCAACACCGACGCCGTGTACACGCCGAAGTGGTCGCACTCCACCAAGATCGAAATCGCGGTGTGGGCTGTTCCAGTGCTGATCATCATTGCCCTGGGTTATGTCACTTACAAGTCGACCCACGCACTGGACCCTTACAAGCCGCTGGTCTCCGACGTCAAGCCAATCACCATTGAAGTGGTCGCGCTGGACTGGAAGTGGATGTTCATCTATCCGGAGCAAGGCATCGCCACCGTCAACAAGATCGTGTTCCCGGCGCACACGCCGATCAACTTCAAGGTGACTTCGGACTCCGTGATGAACTCGTTCTTCATCCCGGCGCTGGGCGGCCAGATCTACGCGATGGCCGGCATGCAGACCAAACTGCACCTGATCGCCAACCAGAACGCTGAAATGGACGGTATCTCCGCCAACTACAGCGGCGCGGGTTTCACCGGCATGAAGTTCAAAGCTATCGCCACTTCCCAGGAAGATTTCGACGCCTGGGTCAGCGAAGTCAAAAAGGCACCTAAACAGCTTGAAAAAGCTGAATACGAAGCCCTTTCCAAGCCAAGCCAGAACAACCCAGTCGAGCTCTACTCCTCGGTCACGCCGAACCTGTTCCAGATCATCGTCGACAAGTACGAAGGCATGAAACCAGGCAAGCCGATGCACCACGAGAAGAAAGAGCACGAAGTGGCCGCCATGGAAGGGATGGACATGAGTTCGCATTCAGCTGCCGGGGCAGAGGAGTAAACGATGTTTGGTAAATTAAGTTGGGAAGCGGTCCCGTTCCACGAGCCGATCGTGATGGTGACCATCGCCATGATCGCGCTCGGTGGTCTGGCGCTGTTCGCTGCAATCACCTACTTCAAGAAGTGGACTTACTTGTGGACCGAGTGGCTGACGTCGGTCGACCACAAGAAAATCGGCGTGATGTACATCATCGTCGCCATGGTCATGCTGCTGCGCGGTTTTGCCGACGCCATCATGATGCGTACCCAGCTGGCCATGGCCACCGAGGGTTCCCCTGGCTACCTGCCGCCTGAACACTATGACCAGATCTTCACCGCTCACGGTGTGATCATGATCATCTTCATGGCGATGCCATTCTTCACCGGCCTGATGAACCTTGCAGTGCCGCTGCAGATCGGCGCGCGTGACGTTGCCTACCCGTTCCTGAACTCCCTGAGCTTCTGGTTGCTGGTATCCGGCGTAGTGCTGATCAACCTGTCCCTGGGCGTCGGCGAATTCGCCAAGACCGGCTGGGTTGCCTATCCACCGCTGTCGGGCCTGCAATACAGCCCTGGCGTGGGGATGGATTACTACATCTGGGCGCTACAGCTATCGGGTCTGGGTACGACGCTAACCGGGGTTAACTTCCTGGCGACCGTGCTGAAAATGCGTACCCCTGGCATGAAGCTGATGGACATGCCGATCTTCACCTGGACCTGCACCTGGGCCAACGTCCTGATCGTGGCTTCGTTCCCGATCCTGACCGCTACCCTGGCACTGCTGACGCTTGACCGTTACATGGATTTCCACATTTTCACCAATGAACTTGGTGGCAATCCGATGATGTACGTCAACCTGTTCTGGGCCTGGGGTCACCCCGAGGTTTACATCCTGATTCTGCCGGCGTTCGGGATCTTCTCCGAAGTCATCTCGACCTTCTCCGGCAAACGTCTGTTCGGCCACCACTCGATGATCTACGCCTCGGGCGCGATCTCGATCCTGGGCTTCATGGTCTGGCTGCACCACTTCTTCACCATGGGTTCGGGTGCCAGCGTCAACGCCTTCTTCGGTCTGGCGACGATGCTGATTTCGATCCCGACGGGGGTGAAGCTATTCAACTGGCTGTTCACCATCTACCAGGGCCGTCTGCGTTTCACCAGCCAGGTTCTGTGGACCCTGGGCTTCATGGTGACCTTCGCCATCGGCGGCATGACCGGCGTACTGCTGGCCATTCCGGGTGCCGACTTCGTTCTGCACAACAGCCTGTTCGTGATCGCGCACTTCCACAACGTGATCATCGGCGGCGCGGTATTCGGTTACATCGCAGGCTTCGGCTTCTACTTCCCTAAAGCGTTCGGCTTCAAGCTGCACGAAGGTTGGGGCAAGGCAGCGTTCTGGTTCTGGATCACCGGCTTCTTCGTCGCGTTCATGCCGCTCTATGTACTGGGCTTCATGGGCATGACCCGTCGTCTGAACGCCACCACCAACCCTGAGTGGGTGCCGTACCTGTACGTCGCCATGTTCGGTGCGGTGATGATTGCCGTCGGCATCGCTTGCCAGCTGATTCAGCTGTACGTCAGCGTGCGTGATCGCAACAAGCCAGAAAACATGTGCGAACACGGCGACCCGTGGAATGCACACACTCTGGAATGGTCGACCTCGTCGCCACCACCGTTCTACAACTTCGCGGTCCTGCCAAAAGCAGAAACCATCGATCCGTTCACCGAAGCCAAGGAAAACGGTACTGCGTACAAGGCTCCGGCCAAGTACGAACCGATCCACATGCCAAACAACACCGCGACCGGTGTGGTCATGGGTGCTCTGTTGACCGTGTTCGGTTTCGCGATGATCTGGCACATCTGGTGGTTGGCTGCATTCGGCCTGATCGGCACCGTGGTGTACTTCGTGATCCACGCTGCACGTGATGATCAAGGCTATATGGTGCCGGTCGACGTGATCGAGCGCATCGAAGCCGAGCAGCACAAGCGTCTGGTAGCGGCCGGGAAAGTTCCAGCCACCGCCACCCGTGTTGAAACCTCGTTGGAACAGGCTTAAACCATGTCGAACTTAGTGACCAATGCTGGACACACCCATGTCGATGGACATGGGCACGATGACCATCACCACGACTCGGGCGAGATGACCGTATTCGGTTTCTGGCTCTACCTGATGACCGACTGCATCCTGTTTGCATCGATCTTCGCGGCGTACGCGGTACTGGTTAACAACGTAGCGGGTGGCCCGTCGGGCCACGACATCTTCGAACTGCCATACGTGCTGGGCGAAACCGCTCTGCTGCTGTTCAGTTCGATCACCTACGGCTTCGCCATGCTGGCGTTGTTCAAGGGCAAGAAGAACCAGGTCCTGGGCTGGCTGGCCATGACCTTCCTGTTCGGCGCCGGCTTCATCGGCATGGAAATCAACGAGTTCCACGTGTTGATCTCCGAGGGCTTCGGTCCTAGCCGCAGCGGCTTCCTGTCCGGGTTCTTCACCCTGGTCGGCACCCACGGTCTGCACGTGACCAGCGGTCTGATCTGGATGGCGATCATGATGTACCAGGTGCAGAAAAACGGCCTGACGGCGACCAACAAGACCCGTCTGAGCTGCCTGAGCCTGTTCTGGCACTTCCTGGACGTGGTGTGGATCTGCGTATTCACCGTTGTTTATCTGATGGGGACTATGTAAATGGCTAACGCTCATTCCCACGATAGCCACGACGCCGGCCACGGCAGCGTCAAGTCCTACGCTATCGGTTTCATCCTGTCGGTCATCCTGACAGTCATTCCTTTCGGCCTGGTGATGTACCCATCGCTGCCGAAAGCCTTGACCCTGTGGATCGTACTGGCCTTCGCAGTGATCCAGGTGCTGGTGCACCTGGTGTACTTCCTCCACCTGGACCGTTCGGCCGCGCAGCGTAACAACGTGATTGCGTTTGTGTTCGCCGCGATCGTGATCGTCCTGCTGGTTGGCCTGTCGCTGTGGATCATGTTCAGCATCCACACCAACATGATGGCGCACTGAGGTAAATCCGGATGTCCTTGAAGCACTTTATCCAAATCACCAAACCGGGGATCATTTTCGGTAACGTGCTTTCAGTGGCAGGCGGATTTTTCCTGGCCTCGAAAGGGCATGTCGATCTGGCCATCTTCCTGGCCGCCATGATCGGCACGTCCCTGGTGGTGGCATCCGGTTGCGTGTTCAACAACTGCATCGACCGCGACATCGACATCAAGATGGAACGCACCAAGAACCGGGCGCTGGTGCAGGGTTTTGTTTCCCTGAAACTGGCCCTGGCCTTCGCGACCGTCCTGGGTGTTGCCGGCGTTGCGTTGCTGTACAAGGTGGCCAATCCGTTGGCTGCGCTGTTCGCCGTGATCGGCTTCGTCATCTACGTCGGCTTCTACAGCCTGTACCTCAAGCGCAAGTCGGTTCACGGCACGCTGGTGGGCAGTCTGTCGGGCGCGATGCCGCCGGTGATCGGCTATGTCGCGGTGAGCAACACCTTCGACATGGCAGCACTGACGCTGCTGGTGATGTTCAGCCTGTGGCAGATGCCGCATTCCTACGCCATCGCGATCTTCCGCTTCAACGATTACCTGGCCGCATCGATTCCGGTGCTGCCAGTGAAGCGCGGGATTCAAGTGGCCAAGAAGCACATCCTGATCTACATCCTGGCCTTCCTCGTGGCGACCTTGATGCTGACCTTCAGCGGCTATGCCGGCATGAGCTACCTCGCCGTCGCCGCGGCCATGGGCATGTACTGGTTGTACATGGCCTGGACCGGCTACAAGGCAGTGGATGACACGGTCTGGGCACGCAAGCTGTTCGTGTTCTCGATCTTCACCATTACCGCGTTGAGCGTGATGATGTCCCTGGACTTCAAAGTGCCGACCGAGCTGTTGCTGACGTACGCGCCTTAAGCGTCGGATGCTGTAAAGAAAAACCCCGCCCTTTGAGAGAAGGAGCGGGGTTTTTTATTGCCCGTATTCTGGTGGACCGAGTTGCCTGCATCGCGAGCAAGCTTGCTCCTACAATAGATCGGCGTTGCACCACATACAGACCCCTGTAGGAGCGAGGCTTGCCCGCGAAGAACGATAACGCGGTGTATAAGCCAGACCGCGTTATCGTTCTTCGCGGGCAAGTCGGGTCGCCGCACCGCTCGCTCCTACAGGACGGTGGTGGTCAGTTACTTACTTGGTGTGTCTAGCAACCGAAAGAACCGCTCCCGCACCTGAACGTTGTCACTGTGCGCCACGTTGAAACGCAGGAAGTGACTGGCATCCGGTGCTTTGCTGAGCAGCGTGCCGGGCGCGAGCACCAGGTCGATGTCCAGGCCTTTCCTCGCCAGCGTTTCGGCATGATGCCCTTCGGGCAATCGCGTCCAGATAAACAACCCTTCATGGGGCAGCGATGACACCGAGCAACCGGCTTCCATCAGCCAACTGCTCACCCGACTGCTCGCCTCGTAAAGCCGATCCACCGTGCGCCGGGTGTGTTTGGCGTAGCTGCCGTCACTGAGCATCGTGCAGATAATCTGCTCCGCCAGTTCCGACGTCATGCCACCGCAGGCCATTTTCAGGGTGACCATCCGTGCCGCCAGTTGCGGCGAAAGTACGGCATAGCTGACCCGACTGTTCGCCGTCAGGGTCTTGGAGAAACCGGAGACGTAACTGACATTGTCCAGCCCGCCCGCTGCCAGGCGCGGCGTCGTTCGTTGCTGCATGTCGCAATACAAATCGTCTTCGAGGATGTGAAAACCGTAACGGTGGCTCAGCTCCAGCAAGCGATAGACCTGCGCCGGGGAGAACGAGTGTCCGGTCGGATTGTGCAGGGTGTTATTGGTCATGTAGAGCACGGGCCGATGGACAATCAGCAATTGCTCGAAGGCGTCCAGGTCCATGCCGTCCGCGCCACGGGGGATGGTGATGACCCGGGCGCCATGCAGGGCCAGGTTGGTGTGCATGGTGAAGTAACACGGATCGTCGAGCAGCACCGTGTCGCCGGGTTTGACCAGCAGGCGCATCAGCATGTCGATGGCCTGCACGGTGTTGGCCGTGGTGATGATCTGGTCCACCGGCACTTCGATACCCAGGGTCGCCAGTTTGACCCGCAACGCTTCGCGCAGCGGCAGGTAACCGGCGGCGACGCCGTATTCGCCCATGCGCAGGGACGTTGCGCGCAGGGTACCGCGCACGGCTTTGAGCAATTCGTCCGCCGGTAGCCACGAGGACGGCAGAAAACCCGCACCGGGGCGCAGCGAGCCGTTGTCCTGCAGCACCGCGCGGCGGACCACGCTGAGGGTGTCTTGAGGTTGCAGGTCCGGGCCGGCATCGGTCTTGAGCGTGGCGCTGGAGCGGTGCACGTAATGCCCCGACCCCTGGCGTGAAACCACCAGACCCTTGGCGCGCAAGCGGTCCAGCGCATCCACCACGGTGGACTTGCCCACGTTCATCAACTCGGAAAGTTCGCGAATCGGCGGCAGCCGCGAGCCGTGAGGCAGCCCGCCCTGGCTGATCGCTACCGACAATTGATCGACAATCTGCTGGACCAGCGGCACACCCGGCTGGAACTCGATGGCGGCGATCACTGCACGCTGAACCTGCATTTTACTGGTCTCTCCGGCAGTAAAGTTCGTTTGATTCTATACGAACTTGCTCTGATGAAAACAAGCGACTCTCTCTACCATCACCTTACAGACTTTCCTGATTGTTCGCGCTGAACGCCTGAACAATCGCTGGTTCCAGAGGTGTTGCATGAGTGTTCAAACAACGGTCGCCGTCGCTAAACCGGTGATCAATATTCGCCTGTTCACGATCCGGATCATCACCGCCGTGTCGCTGTTTGCCGTGCTGGGCAAGGCCAACGTCTGGCTCGACACCGCCACCAACAGCATCCTCGCCCTCGGTTATCGGGCGTTGCTGTTGCTGCTGCCGCTGACGTTATTAGTGCTTGGCCGCCGCTCCCTGAGCGTCACGTTATTGTGCGCCGCCCTCGGGCTGGTGTTGCTGGCGGTCACCAGCAACCAGGGCATGGTGATGTTCGCCGCCGCGCTGTTCGCCTACGGCATCGCGATTGCCGGTTACCTGATCAAGAGCGAAGCCGCCCAGACCAAGGAGGGCGCGGCCTACAACCGCGTCGCCATGAACATGGGCAGTCTGGTAGCGGGGCTGATCCTGCTCTCGCCGCTGCTGACCCCGACCCTGTTTTTCCTCGGCGCGGCGGGTTTCGTCCTGCTGTGCCTGCCCATCGCCATGGGCGCGACCTTCACCTCCCAACCGGTGGTTGCCAGCCCGGTCACTCATGACGGCAGCGGCTGGCGCAACAAACTGCCATGGGTGATCGCCGGCATCATCATGGGCATCAAGCTGTTTGGCGTGTTCTCGATCCTGCCCCAGGCAATCCTGCTCGAAACCGGCGAACTGCCGGCCTGGTATGGCCTGATGCTGATCCTCAACAGCGCCGTGGTGGTCTTTGCCCAGGTGCCGGTGATGAAGCTGATCGAGCGCACCGGCCGCTTCAAAGTGGTCGCTGTCATCGGGATCATCATCGGCGGCTTCGCGGTGCTCTCGTCGCCGGGTGCATTCCACGTCGAAACCCTCGTGGGCGCGTTGATCTGGGTCGCGCTGCTGTCCATCGCCGAGTGTGCGTTCAGCTACCTCGATTACTTCTCCGTCAAACAAAACAACATGTTCGTCAAGGAAGTGTCCCTGGGTGTCGGTGCCGGCCTGACGGTGCTGATCATGCGGGTCATGCCGCCGCCCTATAGCGCCCTGGTACTGGCTGCCATCGGCGCGGGAGGCATCCTCGCCTGGTACTGGCTCAACCGTAGATCCAACGCGTCGCTGCACGACTGAGTCACCGCGTTTGCGTTTTTTACTCCACAGGTCGGAGGCTTCATGAATACGACGTCATGCGTAGTGGTGGTCGGGTACAACGGCAATCGGGTTCACGACATCCAGAAACTGCGCGAACTCTGCAAAACGCTCTACAACGCCCGGTTGATCCTGCTGGTCGAGAAGATTCAGCCCGATGACGACCAGGTGGCCGATCACGTCTGCAGCACGTCGCTGGCGCCGGAAGACGTCACCGAATCCCTGGAACTGGTGGCGGGTTGCTTGAGTGCCGATCACTGGAAACTGATCGGCGTGCTGCCGTTTTCCGACCGTGGCGTGCTGCTCGGCGCGGCGCTGGCGAGTCATTACGGCTTGCCCGGCATCACCCCGGCCGAGGCGCGTGCGGGGTTGGACAAACAAATCTTTCGCAAGCTGGAAGCGGCGGCCGAGCGTTCGCCGGAAGATTATCGTCCGGTGTTTTCCGTGCGCATCGAAACCCTCGCCGAGCTGCGTCAGCGGGTCGTCGAGCTGGGCGGCAAAGCCTTCATCAAACCGGCCTGCGAAGGCGCAAGCAGGGGCTGCCGGGTCATCCATCATCCGTCCGAATGCGACGAGGCGTGGCAGGCACTCAAGCCGTATCGCGAGGGCGGCATCGTCCTTGAAGAACTGATTCAGAACGCCCGGGAATACAGCTGGGATTACGTTGCGGGCAGCACGTGGGTCACGGAGAAAACCACCACCGAAGGCGCCTATCGCGCAGAAATCCAGCAAGTGGTGCCGGCACCGCTGGCGGCAGACGTGCAAGCCCGACTGGCGGCTGCCGGTCGGCACATGTCCGGGTTGGTCTCGCAGGTTAACGGCGCGTACCACAACGAGGTGTTCCTGCGCAGCGACGGCCTGACGTCGGCGGTGGAAACCAACATGCGCCCCGGCGGCATGCACATCTGGGATCTGGCCCGCCTGGCGTTCGTCGATTTCGATCCATGGGAGCGCTGGGTCAGGTGGGCGGTGGAAGGCAAGACCGACCCGCGCGATCCCGTCGCTCGGGGCTATTGCGGCATCCGCCTAGTCCGGGCGCCGGCCGGCGGACTGCTGCGCTACGTGCCGGACATCGAGTCCCTGGCCCGGGACCTGAACATCGAGCTGGTAGAAGCCGTTTACACCAAACGCCTCAGTGATTCGGTCACCGCACTGGTGAAGGACAACACTTCGTTTATCGGCCACATCGTGTTGTTCAGCGAAGACTACGCACAGCTCAGCGACAACCTGCTGCGCCTGGCTGACGCGATCGAATCACGTGTCGAGGTCACAAGCCTGGCGGCCCCGGCGAGAGCCGCGGGTTAAGTCTCCCGGACCTGCGTTTTGGTATTTTTGAGTTGAGAGGATTGTTTCAATGATCGAGCAAAAAATGACCTGTGATGAGCGCTTTATAGCCCTGGCGAAAGAGCTGGACTATGACATCTACGGCGAAAACACCGCGGGTGGTCATTACGCGCCGCTGATTCGGCATCACGATGAGCTCTATCTCAGCGGCCTGGTACCGCGCATGACCGGCGAAATCCGCTACCCCGGCAGGGTAGGGCTGGAGCTCAGCCTGGCCGATGCACAAGCAGCCGCCAGTATCAGCGCCATGCGCGGGCTGGCCTTGATCGTTGATGCCATCGGCTCGCTGGACAAAATAAAGTCGCTGATACGTATCACGGTTTACGTGAAGTCCACGGCGGACTTTGTTGACCTCAGCGAAGTTGCCAACGGTGCATCGGATGTCTTCAGTCATGTGCTGGGCGATGCGGGCAAACATACTCGAACCACTGTCGGCGTTTATCAGTTACCGAAAAATGCCGCCGTAGAAGTTGACATGATTGTGGCGCTTCGACCTTCGGTTTTGTGAGTGTTAGTGCAGTGGCTTTACAGTGATCAATTGTTCGCCTAGTGTCTGGTCACTTAAGTCGCTCATAACTCGGTGTTTACGGATGAATAACATTCAAGGTGGTTTTTTTTCATATAAGGACTTTCGCCAGAGTTTAACCCGTCCACCGGTGAGTGCACGGGTGTGGAAGGGCGATGAACTTACCGATATGCGCCAGAGCCTTGCGGCCAGCGAGGTCGATATTGTCGCGCTGGCTCACCATGACAGCAGCGAAGGTTGCAAGTTGACGCCAGGGATGGCGGTGTCGATGCAATGGTTGAACCCCGGCACCGAACTGAACGGTCATGCCCATTCGTGGTGGCACCTGTTCATCATTCAGTCCGGCAGCGGCACCTTGACCCTGGGCGATGCCGATGCAGTGAACATCAGCCCCGGCGACGTGTTGCTGGTACCGGCCTGGACCCGGCACGGCTTCGTCAACACCAGCGTCACTGAGCCGCTGGCCATGCTGAACATGAGCAACATGCCCCAGATGGCGTTGCTCTCCAATGCTGCAGACGCCACGGTCTGACACGCTCAATCTTCCCGTTTTGCCCACAAGGGAGTCCGCATGCGCAGGCTCCCTTTTTCATTTCTGCTACCTAGGCAGGCCATGGCTGTTTTGACTTTCTGTATCCGTAGAAACAGATAATTTCTGTATCTGTTCAGCACCTGAGCAACTAACTACGATCGATTCCAATGCAACGGATTATTGTGGTTAGTGCAAGGGAGCGTTCTATGGATAGTACGAAGCTGAAACTGTATGTTGGCGCAGATTTTGTCAGTGCTTTTGCAATGTCGGCATTTGTAGCGCTGAAAGAAAAGCAACTTTCGTTTGAACTTGTTAAGGTTGATTTAAAGGCGCGTGATAACTACCTGGCGAGTTATCGTGATGTATCGCTGACCTGCAAGATTCCCACGCTGGTTCACGATGGTTTTGCACTGTCGGAATCTTCGGCCATTGCCGAATACCTGGAAGAGATAGCGCCGGGGCATAAAAAACTGTTCCCGCTCGACATCAAACAGCGCGCTCGCGCCCGTCAACTCCAGGCCTGGTTGCGCAGTGATTTGTTGGTGATTCGCAAAGAGCGCCCGGCGGACCTCATTTACTTCGGCAAGAAAGAAACCCCGTTGTCGGACGAAGCCCAGGCCGCTGTCGCAAGGCTGTTCTTCGTCGCGGATCGGTTGCTGGAGGAGGGGGCCGATCACCTGTTCGGTGACTGGAGCATTGCCGACACCGACCTGGCAATCATGCTCAACCGACTGCTCGCCAATGGCGACCGCGTTCCTCAGCGGCTCGCGGCCTATGTGCGTCGGCAGTGGGATCGCGACAGCGTTCGGGCATGGATGGACATAGAGCGCGCAGCGCCGGCCATCCAGTAACTAACGCCAGGCAATCACCAGGAGCGCTGCCATGCAGGGACCGTCGGAGCTGGAAAGATACAAACCCTACAACTCACGCACCATTCGCGACACGCCGTACTGGCAGAAACTGACGCCAGCGTTGCAGGAAGCCATGAACGTGGTGGCCAGGGTCATGCCGTTTCGCACCAATGAATATGTGCTGGGCACGTTGATCGACTGGAACAACATTCCGGACGATCCGATTTTTCGCATGACCTTTCCCCACAAGGACATGCTGCTGCCGGACGAATACGCGTCGCTCAAGCAACTGATCGAACGGGATGATGCCGTCGCCATCAAGCGACGGATCGAGGCGATCTGGTTGCGCATGAACCCGCATCCGGCCGGGCAGCTGACGCACAACGGCGCGACCCTCGACGGAAAAGTCCTGCCGGGCATTCAGCACAAGTACCGCGAGACCGTGCTGTTTTTCCCCGGTGCCGGTCAGACGTGTCACGCCTACTGCACGTTCTGTTTCCGCTGGGCGCAGTTCATCGGCGAAGAAGAGCTCAAGTTCAACGCGCGTGAGTCCCAGGAGCTGGTGAATTACCTGCGGGTGCACACTGAGGTGACGGATGTGCTGATCACCGGTGGCGATCCGATGATCATGAACACCCGTTCGCTGGCCGGTTACATCGAGCCGCTGCTGGCGCTGCCGCACCTCAAAAGCATCCGCATCGGCACCAAGTCCGTGGCGTATTGGCCGCAGCGGTTTGTCAGCGACAAGGATGCGCCGGAACTGTTGGATCTGTTTAGGCGCATCGTTGCTGCCGGGAAAAACCTGTCGGTCATGGGGCACTACAACCACCCGGTCGAGATTCGCCAGGACATTGCCCGGCAGGCTGTCGAACGCATTCGTTCCACCGGCGCGACGTTGCGCATGCAGGCGCCGGTGATCCGCCACATCAACGAGAACCCCGGCGATTGGGCCGAATTGTGGACTGAAGGCGTGCGGCTGGGAGCGGTGCCTTATTACATGTTCGTCGAGCGCGATACCGGGCCCAGCCACTACTTTGCGATGCCGCTGGCGCGGGCGTTCGAGATCTTCCAGGCGGCTTACCGCACGGTGTCCGGGCTGGCGCGCACCGTGCGCGGGCCGTCCATGAGCACCTTCTACGGCAAGGTATTGATCAACGGCATCGAGACCGTGGCCGGGGAAAAAGTCTTCGTGCTGCAGTTTCTCCAGGCTCGGGACCCGCAATGGGTATTGCGCACGTTCTATGCGCGCTTTGATCCGAACGCGACCTGGTTCGATGAGTTGCGGCCAGCGTTTGGCGAACGTGCGTTCTTCTTTCAGCCGGAGCCTGCGGCAGTGCCCGAATTGATACCGGTCCTGCTCGAAACGGCGTAGGACGATTCATCAGGAGATAAGGATATGAGCAGTATTCCGTTTGATCAGCGAGAAGGTTTTATCTGGCTCGACGGCGAGTTCGTCGAGTGGTCCCAGGCGCGACTGCATGTGCTGAGTCACGGCCTGCATTACGCGAGTACGGTGTACGAAGGGGAGCGCGTCTACAACGGCAAGATCTTCAAGCTGCGCGAACACAGCGAGCGGCTGTATCGCTCGGCACAGTTGATGGATTTCGCGATTCCCTATGAGCTGGCCGAACTGGAAGCGGCCAGTCATGAACTGCTGCAACGCAACAACGTCGCGGACGGTTATCTGCGGCCAGTGGCGTGGCGCGGCAGTGAAATGATCTCGACCTCGGCTCGTTTCAACCGCGTGCATGTGGCGATCGCCTGCTGGCAATGGCCGAGCTATTTCGACCCGGCGGGGCACATGGGCGGCATTCGCTTGAAGACCGCGCAGTGGCGGCGTCCGCCACCCAGCAGCAGCCCGTTCGAAGCCAAGGCGTCCGGGCATTACCAGATCGCCACGCTCAGCAAGCACGATGCGGAAAACAACGGTTTTCACGACGCGTTGATGCTCGACTGGCGCGGTCACGTCGCCGAAGCCACCAGCGCCAACGTGTTCTTCGTCAAGGACCGGACGCTGCACACGCCGCTACCCGATTGCTTCCTCAATGGCATCACCCGCCAGACCGTTATCGAATTGGCCGGGGCGCTGGATTACCAAGTGGTCGAGCGCACCATTCTTCCTACGGAGCTTGGCGATTTCGATGAGTGTTTTCTGACGGGCACCGCCGCCGAAATCACCCCCGTGCAGAGCATCGACGAGCAGCGCTACCGACCGGGCAACGCCTGCCGCGAATTCATTGCCGCTTACACCTTAACCGTTAACGCCTGATAAACCGCCAGGAACTTCACCATGTCAGATCAAGGGATTGTTGCGTCTACACCTTACGTTTCACTGGGCCACCGCCATGACGAATTGTCGTCCCGCGGCTGGACGGTACTGACCCCGGCCGAATTTGCCTACGATGTCGTCGGCACATTGCAGGCGTTCGGTCAGATCATTCCGCAATTCAACGGGCAGACGGCCTTCGCCATTACCCGCAAACCGGGGTACGAAGCGTTGCCGTACTCCCAGAGCATGAACGGCATCGGCCCGCACACCGAAGCGCCGGTCTACGGCCCACCGCCGCGTTATCTGGCGCTGCATTGTCATCATCAGGCCACGTGCGGTGGCGGACATACCGGGTTGGTCGACGGGATCGAGTTCCTGGCATTCCTCGAACGCACGGAGCCCGAGTTGCGCGAATGGATCGACGACACGCCCGTGGAGTTCGTGGCCACCGCCAAACCGGGTGAAGTGGCGCAAACGCGGGTCAAGGAATACATCCTGACGCCTACAGAGGACGGGGACATTTTCCGCTTCAGCTACAACCAGTTTCACTACGGCGATGTGAACCCTTCCGAGGAGGATCTGCAGCAATCGAAGGTGACGAACAGCTCATCGCCACTGGCCAGGTTCGCGATGCTCGGCGAGGAATACTTCATCCAGCACAACACGCCGGTGCTGATTCCCGACGGCTGCATGCTGATTTGGGACAATTGGCGAATGATCCACGCCCGCAGTCGATACACTGACCCGGCGCGAAACCTGACCCGCTACTGGCTGGCCTGATTCATCCGTCGCCCACAATTCCATCGGCGTACCCCTCGGCGGGTACGCGTCTTACAGGTATCGCGTCATGCAAACAGCAATCGAGATCGCCAAGGTCGATCATCAACTGGTCGTGCGGCTCAATCAGGCCTGGACCAAAAGGGCCACGGTGTGCGCACCGGACAAGACCTCGGGCAGCGAAACGTTCGACCCGGCGCGTCCGGATTACCCAGAGTGCATGGTGCCGTTTTTCCATCACCCGAAATTCCAGGCCCTGAGCGACGAGCTCAAAAGCACCGTGGTGACCTGGGGCTGGATCGGCTACAACCTGCGCACGGTCACGGCTGAAGAGCACGTGGTGAACCCTGCGCTGAGCGTCATCGTCAATCAATACCTGGGCAAAAACGACTGGCATTTTCGCGAAGCGATGCAGCAGACGTTGATCGACGAGCACTACCACACGCTCATGCACCTGCGGGCCATCGAACGGACCAAAGAGGATCGAGCGCTCGATCAGGATCTGGACCTGCCGCCGTCGGTGACCTATCTGCGTCTTGCCGCGCTGCGTGAGGAATTGCCCGAGCAGTGGCAGCGCGATCTGGCGGCGATCACCTTCGCGGTAGTGGCCGAGATCAGCGTCAACGCTTACCTGGATCTGCTGGCCGACGATCAAACCATTCAGCCGCAAAACCGCCGCGTGGCAGAACTGCACAACCGCGACGAATATGCCCACAGCAAGATTCTCGCGGAAGTGGCGAAGGTCATGTACGCCAACATGCAGCCGCCTCAACGGGCATTTTTCGCACAGACGTTGTCGGTGGCGCTGAGTGCCTTTGTCGCTCAGGACTACTCGATGTGGGAGGCGATTCTGACGCAGCTCGGCGTCGAGGACGCGGCACTGATCATTGCCGACACCCGGGAGAGCAACAAGAACGCCACGATCATGCGCGACTACAGCGGCCTGCATCGTCTGGCGCAGGATCTGGGGATTAGCGACGAGATCGATTTCGACTTCCGTCCGACCCTAAAAACCGCTGCAGTGGCCTGATCGGGAGGTGAATATGTCCGTTCCTGTGTACGAAGTGTTCGCCATCCGTGTCGGCGCCAATGCCCAGCGCACTGCCCGGGAGAACTTTCTTTACGACGCCTGCTGCGGTGATCCGAATGCGTCGATGCCGCTGGATTACTACTTCTGGGTCATTCGTAATGAGCAGCAGGTGATTGTGGTCGACACGTGCTTTCAACCCGCGACAGCGGATCGGCGCAACCGTCAGATGTATCGCCTGCCGGAAGATTCCCTACGTCAACTGGACATCGATCCGGCGCAGGTCGAGAACCTGATCCTCACCCATTTGCACTGGGACCACGCCGGCAACCTGGGGTTGTTTCCGAAAGCCACGGTGCATTTGCAGGAAGCGGAGCTGCGCTTCTGCACCGGTCCGAAAATGGCCCATCGCACGGTGAACAAAACCTACGAGGTCGAGGATGTGATGTCGGCGTTGCCACCGTTGTTCGAAGGCCGGTTGCGCTTGCATACCGGCACGGTCGAGGTGGTTCCCGGCGTGACGCTGCACCCGGTGGGCGGCCATACGCCGGGTAGCCAGGTGGTTCGGGTGAACACCGCACGCGGGTGGATTGTTCTGGCGTCGGATGCGGCTCATTTGTGGGCGAACATTCGTCAGCGCAGTCCGTTTCCGATCATTGATGATCTGGCGCAGACGCTGGAAGCGTTTATCGAAATCGACCGTTTGGCCGACGGCGAAGACCACGTCATTCCCGGCCATGACCCGCTGATCGCCGAGCGCTTCCCGCATTGGAACGACGATCCGCACATCATCTGCCTGCACCAAACCCCGGTCTGAACGCATTCCCTGTAGGAGCGAGGCTTGCCCGCGAAGAACGATAACGCGGTCATTCAGGAGAACCGCATTATCGTTCTTCGCGGGCAAGTCGGAACGCCGCACCGCTCGCTCCTACAGGAAATACGTCAGCTCTGGTTTTTGAGGAGTTGGCCGAGGGTCGCCAGCGCCTCATCAATCTTCGGCGAATACGGCGCCCCACAACCGATCCGCACAAAGTGACTGAAGCGCTGGGCATTGGAAAAGATATCCCCAGGCAAAATCTGGATGCCCACCTTCAACGCCGCATGAAAAAACGCCATGGACGCCTGTTCAGCAGGCAGTTCCACCCACAACAACGTACCGCCCTGTGGATGGGTGATGCGGGTGCCCGGTGGAAAATAGCGAGTGATCGCCGCACTCATCTGCTGGCGCTGCTGTGTCAGCGTTTTCCTCAAGCGGCGCAGGTAACGTTCGTAGGACGGCGTCTTCATGAACGCACTGACCGCCAGTTGCGACAACGCTTCACAACCTCGGGACTGCGTGTGTTTGAGCATTTCCACGCGGTCGTGCCACTGCCCGGCGCTGATCCAGCCCAGGCGTATGCCCGGCGCCAGCGTTTTGTTCAGCGACGCGCAGTAGATGACGTTGTCGGTGCGATCCCAGTGTTTGAGCGTGGATAACGGCTGCTCGGTGTCCACCAGGTCACCGTAGGTATCGTCTTCGATCAGCACGGTGCCGTGCTCGGCACACAATTGCACCAGCCGCGCCTTGTGGGTGTCGGGCATGATGCTGCCGAGCGGATTCTGCAGATTGGGAATGACGATCAGCGCCCGAATCCGTTCGGGGCCTTGCAACAGCTGTTCGAGCGCGAACAGATTGATGCCCGAATGGGCCGTTGCCGGGACTTCGAGCACTCGCAAGTTCAAACTTTCGAGAATTTGCAGCAGGCCGTAAAAGGTCGGGGATTCCACGGCCACGGTGTCGCCGGGGTGGGTCACCGCACGCAAGGCCAGGTTGATCGCTTCGGTCGCGCCGTTGGTGATCACCATTTTCTCGGCGCTCAGGTTGGCCTTTGCCGTCAACGCTCGCCGGGCAAGGATGTTGCGCAACTCGATGTTGCCGCAGGTCGGGCCTGTCGCACCCAGCAGTTTCTGATCCTGACGCAATGCCTTGCTCATATGGTCTTGCAGAATCTTCAACGGATAGAGTTCCGGCGCGCAGTAGGCGCTGGCGAAATTGACCTTGACCGTCGCGCGTTGGCTGGCCTTGAGCACCGATGACACTTGCTCGTGAATGCCGAGATAGACCTCGGTATCAAGGGGCGCAGGCGTTGTGGTCACGACCGGTTTGGGCAAGGTGTCCGGCTGGCGAATGTAGTTGCCGGAACGCGGACGGGCTTCCAGGACGCCATAGTCCTCAAGCTCCCGGCACACCTGCACCGCGGTCGACAGGCTGACGGCGTGTTTTTCCATCATCAGCCGAATGGAGGGGAAGCGTTCCCCGGTTTTCAAGGTGCCGCTGCGGATCGCGTCGAGGTAGTGGTTGGCTAACTGACGATACAAGGGGGTCGGGTGCATGATGACCTCAGCAATCGCACCACTGAGGTCTTGGGCTGGAAAGAAAGTTGACGTTCCCCGCAGGCGGACCCGTGGTGCTCAAGGGTTAAGGGAAGTTTTTTTCTGGCGTCGATACACAGAGAGTAATCGCGCTTTTGCCGGAATCGCGGGCAATAAAAAGCCCCGCTCTAGGGCGGGGCTTTTAGGTCAGTGGCGCTTGAGGCGCTGCTGAGCGGGAAGTGTTACTGCGCGGCGATGCTGTAGCCATCGAACGCGGTTTGCTGCTGAAGCGCGGTGATGATGTTTTTGCGGTTAACGGCGTGTTCGGTTCCGCTACTGTCCAGGAACGATTCGCTTTCCAGCTCTGCTTCATCGCCTTCGCCGACAAAGGTAAAGCCGAGGAACTCCAGGGCCTCACGGTCAACGTTGAGTCGCGAACGCGGAGTGCGCAGCGGCAGCGTGACGCTGATCCCGTCCTTGCTGATGGTGAACACTTCGACATCTTTCTTGGCGCGGGCCGTTTTGCTCTTGCCACTGGTTGGGTTGCTGATGGCCTGATGCGTCTGGTTCAGTACTTTCAGGGCCAGACCGTAGACGATTTCCTGAAACGCAGGATCGTCCTTGAAGCTGGAAAGGATCCGGCTGATCGAGAATTTGCTGCTCAGGTCTTCAAGGGCCGCGATATCGGCCGCCTCTGCGTCCTTGAGTTGCTTGAGTTCGCCCATCAATTCATAGGCTTTATCGTCGTCGAAGCGGTCGTGGGCCTGGCGAATCGCGGCGCGCAGCTCGCGGATCTGGTCGCTTTCCCGGGTGGACTGGAAAGCGTCCAGCACCATCTCGGCGATGGTCTTGGCCTGGGGCACGTGCTGTGAAAGATTGATGGAGTTTTCGTATTCCGCTTTGGACGACAAGGTGACTACGGATTCAGCGGTATTGGAATCGGACATTGAAATTTCACTACTTCTTTAACTTGAATTGGGGCGAAAAAGCACAGGGCTTTTTCAGGCCGCCTAATCTATTGGACCTGCGCGGCGTTGTCACGGGTGAACAGGCGAGCGGGCAAAAGAACTGGCTACCACCACCTTGTAGGAGCCAGCTTGCTGGCGATGGCGGCATGTCAGTCGATACCAATATTGACTGACCCTCCGCCATCGCCAGCAAGCCGGCTCCTACAGGATGACGGGCTTCAGGGAGCGGAACGTTTGATAAAACCGGAATGAGCGTCCGCAGAACAAACCGCTCGAAAAGCCCGATGCACAGGCCTTGAGCAACACCATGGGCAGCGTGGCCGAGTGCTGCGGATCAACCTCGGCCTGGTAGCCAAAGTAATAGTTAACAGCGAAAAACAGCAGGTAAAGCACCAGGGTTTTTGCTGTGCCCGGCACGATCAATCCGGTTTGCGCTTGATCCAGCTCGACACCCTTGCGCGAAAAAATCACCAGTGCGACGACGCTGCCCACGATCACCGCAGCCAGCCAGCAACTGATTGAGAGTGAGAAGTCGGGTGTCAGATTCAACGAATACAGCGACCAGCCCAACAAAATCGGCGGTGTGATCAGCAGCGAAAATTTGCTTTCACGGGTCGGGGACAGGGCTTTGATGCCGTAGTAACAGAGCAGCAGAAATACTGCATAAACCCACAGCGGGGTATTTTCCAGGGTGTTGAGCATCGAGCAGCGTCCTTGCCGAAAAGTGAAGTCGGGATCATAGCGGTTGCGGCGACTATTTCCCCGGTGAATTCAGATTCATCGACCGCACCGCCCATTGCTCTGCGGTTTGCTGATCAACCGGCAATGTGAAGCGGAACGTTGCACCGCGGCCGGGCACATCGATCAGCTGGATATCGCGACCGTGCAGTTGCAGGATCCGATGCACGATTCGCAGCCCTAGTCCGCCATCGCGCCGTGCCCCGCCAATGTTGAAAGGGCGCAGGAACAACCCTTCGCGCAGCTCTGGCGCGATGCCGGGCCCGGTGTCGCTGACGGTGACTTCGACAAAAGACCCTTGAGGGCGCAGGCTCAGTTCGACTTCCCCACCTTGGGCGGTGTGGCGCAGAGCGTTGTCGAACAGATTGGTGAGCACGCGTTCAATCAGCCCCAGATCGGCGCAGGCGGCTGCAACGTTGGGGGCAAAGTTGGCTTTCAGTTCGACCTGACGCGCCTCGGCGGTCAGTTCGAATTTCTGGAAGATGTCCTGCACCAGGTCGGTCAGGGAGAAGCGCTCCAGCACCGGTTGCACAAAACCGTGTTCCAGGCGCACCAGTTCCAGCAGCGATTGCGCCAGACCGCCGACCTTGCGGCTTTGATCCAGGGCGATGCCGAGATAGCGACGGCGGTCTGCGGGGGACAACGTGGCGTCCTTGAGCGACAGGGTTTCCAGATAACCGTGCAGGGAGGCCAGCGGCGTGCGCAAGTCGTGGGAAATGTTCGCCACCAGCTCGCGGCGTTCCTGATCCTGGCGGGTCAACGAGCGCCATTGTTCACTGAGGCGCGCCTGCATTTGTCGGAAGGTCGCGTCGAGAATGGCAATTTCATCGTGGCTGGCGGTTTTTTCCACCGGCGCTGATTCAGGAGGCGTGGCCGGGACGCCATCGATGTCGAACTGGCTGACGGTTTCGGTCAGTCGACGCAAAGGTCGGGTAATCAGTGCAAACGCGGTGAGACCGGCAATCAGGCACAGCAGTGCGACCAACCCGATCGATAACAGGGCGGTATTGAGTGCCGCACTGGTGGCGCCGCGTTCAGCCAGGCGATCGTGGTCCTCACCGAGCAGCACCACATAGAGATAACCGGCCGGCTTGCCGTCAACTTTCAGCGGCGCGGCGCTGAACACCTTGCGCGCATCGGCGCTGCGCGGGTCGTCGCCGAGAATCGGCAGGGCATCGCCTTTGAGCAGGCGCTGGATCGGCGCGAGGTCGATCCGCTCGCGATGAATCCGGCCCTCGGGCGCGGCGCTGCCGACAATCTTGCCCTCGGTGTCGAGCAGATAAACCTCGACACTGGGATTGACCAGCATCAGTTTGCTGAACAGGTCACGCACGGCATTGGGCATCAGGCCCTGGGTGTCCATCAGCACGGTGTCACGGGCAATGTGTTGGGCCAGATCCCGCGACAGCCCTTGCACCACTTCCTGTTCATGCATCTGGTTGGAACGCACCTGCATCCATGCCGAGGTGCCGCAGCACACCAGCAACAGCACGGCGAACACCAGCGACAGCCGCTGGGTGAGGGTCAGCCTCATGGCTGTTCCTCCCTGGCCGCGAATTTGTAGCCACGGCCCCACACCGTGAGGATGCGCACCGGTTGTGCCGGGTCGGCCTCGATTTTCGCGCGCAGGCGGTTGATGTGGGTATTGACCGTGTGCTCGTAGCCTTCATGGCTGTAACCCCACACGGCATTGAGCAGGTCCATGCGCGAGAACACCTTGCCAGGCTGGCGGGCGAAGAAATACAACAGGTCGAACTCCCGTGGCGTGAGATCGAGGCGGCGACCGTCAAGGGACACGTCGCGGGTGATCGGGTCGATGGCGAGCCCGTCCGTGATCAGGCTGCCGGCGTCCATTTTCAGGTTGCGGGCCATGGCGTCGACCCGCCGCAACAGCGCTTTGACCCGGGCGACCAGCTCGAGCATGGAAAAGGGTTTGGCCAGGTAATCGTCGGCACCGAGTTCCAGCCCCAGAATCCGGTGCACTTCACTTGAGCGCGCGCTGGTGATGATGATCGGTGTGTAGCGGGCCATGGCGCGGGCGCGCCGGCAGATTTCCAGGCCATCGACGCCCGGCAGCATCAAGTCGAGGATCAGTGCATCCCAGCTCCCTTGCTGCAGCATTCGCATGCCTTCATCGCCATCGGCGCAGTGCACCACCTCGAACTGCTCATCACGAAGATGCAGGCAGATAAGGTCGGCGATATGCAGGTCGTCCTCGACCACGAGGACGCGTTTGGTCGGTTCCATCAAGCTCAATCCTTCGGCGCAATGAGCGCATTGTGCGGGTTTTCCGGGGCCAGAGTTATCACGAATTGTTTAACTTCCCGTGAGGATTTGGCGATCAACCCAAGCCTAGGCTGTGTTCCATGAAAGGCACTTTGGATTTTGGAGACGGCCATGTTTTCACGGCGACAATTTCTTGTAGCGAGCGGCGGGCTGGGGGTTGCAGCCCTGGCGATCGGTGTATTGCCAAAATTTGCTGCCAGCTCTGCGCTGGTCAGCGAGGCCAGCGCGGCGGAGGTTTTCGAGGTGACGCACACTGACAGCGAATGGCGTGCCCTGCTCAGTGACGAGCAGTACGAAATCCTGCGGGAAGAGGGCACTGAGCGGGCTTACAGCAGTGCGCTGAACAATGAGCATCGTGATGGAACCTTTGCCTGTGCCGGTTGCGATCTGCCGCTGTTTTCCTCTGCCACCAAGTTCGACAGCCACACCGGCTGGCCGAGTTTCTGGGCACCGCTGGACAAGGCGGTGGCGACCCGTCAGGACCGGTCCTTTGGCGTGTTGCGCGAAGAGGTTCACTGCCGGCGTTGCGGCGGTCATCTGGGCCATGTCTTCGACGATGGGCCCAAACCTACCGGTCTGCGCTACTGCATGAACGGTCTGGCGATGACCTTCAAGCCACAGGCGGCTTGATTCCTTTTTTCTCATTTCCTGCAGGTCGACGCTATGTGGCTTCTGATCCTCGCTTATCTCGGTGGTGTGCTGACGATCGTCAGCCCGTGCATTCTGCCGGTGTTGCCGTTTGTCTTCGCTCGCACCGGGCAGCCGTTCATGAAGAGCAGCCTGCCGCTGTTGGCGGGCATGGCGCTGACCTTCGCGCTGGTCGCTTCATTGGCGGCAGTGGGCGGCGGTTGGGTGGTGCAACTCAATCAGTATGGACGCTGGCTCGCGCTGGTGTTTGTCGCCCTGTTCGGGCTGACGTTGTTGCTGCCGCAGTTGGCCGAACGTCTGACGCGCCCGTTGGTGGCGGCTGGCAGTCGGTTGTCGGAGGCGGCGGGCGCCGATGCCCGGCCGCGTCCCGGTGCTTCGTTTTTGATCGGTGTTGCCACGGGGCTGCTCTGGGCGCCGTGTGCCGGGCCAATTCTGGGCCTGTTGTTAACCGGCGCCGCGCTGCAAGGGGCAAGCATCGCCACCACCCTGTTGCTGCTGGCCTACGCCGCTGGTGCCGCCACTTCCCTCGCGGTTGCGCTGCTGCTGGGCGGTAAGGTTTTCGCCGCAATGAAGCGTTCCATCGGTGCTGGCGAGTGGGTCCGTCGAGGTTTGGGCGCGGCCATGCTGGCCGGTGTGGCGGCGATTGCGTTGGGGCTTGATACCGGGATTCTGGCGCGGTTTTCCACGGCATCTACTGGTGGTATCGAGCAGGCGCTGGTGGGCCGTTTGGCCGGTAAGACACCGAACGGCAGCGGGGCGATGATGGCGAGAACCCCGGCTGCTGATGGTGCGATGAGCGTGGCTGACAAAGCGCCGGGCACACTGCCCATCGAAGGCAAGCTTCCATCGCTGGATGGCGCCGTGCAATGGCTCAACTCGCCACCACTCGATGCCCAGGCGTTGAAGGGCAAGGTAGTGCTGGTGGATTTCTGGACTTACTCCTGCATCAACTGCCTGCGCAGCTTGCCCTATGTAAAAGCCTGGGCTGAAAAATACCGCGATCAGGGGTTGGTGGTGATCGGCGTCCATGCACCCGAGTTCGCCTTCGAGCGCAACGTAGGCAACGTCACCAAAGCCATGAAGGACCTGGGTATCAACTACCCGGTGGCCATCGACAATGAATTCAAGATCTGGCGAGCTTTCAACAATGAGTATTGGCCGGCCCACTATTTTGCCGACGCCCAGGGGCGCATTCGTTATCACCACTTTGGCGAAGGCGAGTACGCCGAGTCGGAGCGGGTGATCCAGCAATTGCTGCGTGAAGCGGGTGCCGCCAAGGTGGATGACGGGTTGATCAATGCCAATGCCGAGGGTGTTCAACTCGCGCCGGACATGAACGAAGTGCAGTCGCCGGAAACCTATCTCGGCTACCAGCGCTCGGAGCATTTCGTCCCCGAAACCAGCCTGGTTCCCGACAAGTTGACGACCTACAACCCACCGTCGCAACTGGCCCTGAATGACTGGAGCCTGGGTGGTCAGTGGACGGTCGGTTCGGAGCGGGCCACTTCAAGCGCGCCCGCCAGTCGCATTGTCTACCGCTTCCACGCACGTGATTTGCATCTGGTACTGGGCCCCGGCGCAGATGGCAGACCGGTGCGTTTCAAAGTGCTGATTGACGGAAAAGCCCCCGGCGATGCCCACGGTACGGACGTGGCACCCGATGGCAGCGGTAGCGTCACCGAACAACGTTTGTATCAGCTGGTGCGCCAGTCCGGCGCAGTAACGGATCGGACGTTCAGCATCGAATTTCTCGATCCGGGTGTCTCGGCGTATGCCTTTACGTTCGGTTGATCGCCACTTCACTGATTCAGGAGTCAGCCTCATGAAAACCCTGTTCACCTTGCGTCGCACCCTGTTGGGACTGGCCGCCGCTGGCGTCATCGGCCAATGCTCTGCGTTCTCTTTCGGATCCGCCGAAGACGCGGTCATCATCCCCGCACCCACACTCGACGAAATCACCCAGGCCCACAGCGAAACCGCCGTGTTCGCCGGCGGTTGCTTCTGGGGCGTCCAAGGTGTGTTTCAGCATGTCAAAGGCGTGAAGAAAGCCGTCTCCGGTTACGCGGGCGGGGCGGCCGAAACCGCTCAATACGAGCGGGTCAGCGACGGCAATACCGGTCACGCGGAATCGGTCGAGGTGACCTTCGACCCCACTCAGGTCAGCTACGGCACCTTGTTGCAGATCTACTTCTCGGTGGCTCACAACCCGACCGAACTCAATCGTCAGGGACCTGACCACGGCACGCAGTATCGCTCGGCGATTTTTCCGGAAAACAGCGAGCAGCAACGTGTTGCCCAGGCCTACATTGCCCAGCTCGACGCTGCGAAATCGTTCAACAAACCGATCGTCACCAAACTGGAAACCTATAACGGTTTCTACCCGGCAGAAGAGGAACATCAGGACTTTCTGACTGAACACCCCACCTATCCGTACATCGTTATCAACGATCTACCGAAAGTGGCGCAGTTGAAGAAGTTGTTTCCGGAGCGGTATCAAGAGAAACCGGTGTTGGTGAAGGCGGGGATGTGAGGGGCGAAAAAAACGCTCACCCCGAAATCACATTCTTGCCCGCCACTTTCGACCGATACAACGCTTGATCAGCCCTGGCCAGCAGCCCGGTCTGTTGTTCTTCTTCAAAGCGTTGTACGACGCCAAAACTCATGGTGACTTGAAAGTCTCCCACTGGCAGCAAACTGGCGACGCTATGGCGGATTGTCTCCGCGAGGTTTCTGGCGTCGGCCAACGGGGTATCGGGAAGAATGATGATGAACTCGTCACCGCCCCAGCGCGCCAGCAAATCGCCGTCGCGTACGCAATGTTTCACGCTCTGGACTACCTGCACCAACGCGGCATCCCCCAAGGCATGACCGTAGTGATCGTTGATGTTCTTGAAGTCGTCGATGTCCATGGCAATCAGCGACAGCGGCTGTCGGAAGCGCTGGGCGCGATCACATGCCTGAGGCAGGTCCTTGCTCAGGCGATGGCGATTGGCGATTGTGGTCAGTGCGTCGGTTTCCGCCAGTTTGCGGTTTTCTTCGAGCTGAATCTGCAGTTGCTGGTTGACCCGGGATAACTCGCGGGTGCGTTCTTCGACGATGGCTTCGAGGGATTTGTTCTTTCGTTCAAGCTCTTCGAACAAGCGCTTCTTGTCTTCGATGCTGCGGTGCGCACCGACCATGCGCGCCACCGAACCGTCGGCGTTGCGGGCGAGCACGTAGCCGCGGTCTTCGACCCAGGTATAGCTACCATCCTGCATGCGGCAGCGATACTCGGCCTGATAGCCGGGGGCCTGTTGGCTCAGGTAGGCGTCAAACAGGGCCATGACCCGTGGGTAATCCTCGGGATGCATCACCGATTCCCAGGTGAATACCGTGTTGTTGAGGGAATGAGGCGCATAGCCGAGCATTTCGTACCAGCCGCGGTTGCGGTAAACGAACCCGGTATTGGCGTTCCAGTCCCAGATGCCATCACTGACCAGTTCCAGGATGGTGTGCAGCATGTCTTCGTTCAAATCCGACAGATTGAACTTCAACGCTTCAATATCCGAGGCCCCATCCATCACTGCTCTCCCTGACCAAAGCGACCCGCCAGTCGAGGAGATTAGTCGATGGTGCATTCAACCGCCTAGTGCTTGCCCCACATCGCCATGGCGAAGTCGACGAAACGGCGTAATTTTGGCAAGCGGTAGCGATCCTGAGCGTACATCAGGCTCATTGGCCGGCTCGGCGGCGGGTAATTCGGCATCAAGGCCACCAGTGTTCCGTCCTTGAGGTCTTGTTCTACCAAGGCGTCGGGTAACAGCACGATGCCCATGCCGGTGCGTGCCGCCTGATGCAAACCGGCGGAGCTGTTGATCAGCATCGGTCCACTGACCGCCACCGCTACCTCGCCTTCGGCCCCGCTCAGACGCCATTCCTTTTCCACCGATTGCCAGTCATCACCGGCCGGGTAGGCGAAGGACAGGCAGTCGTGGTGTCGCAGGTCATCAGGTTTTTCCGGGTTGCCGCGACGCGCCAGGTAGATCGGCGATGCGCACATGGTCAGGGTGTAGTCCACCAGTGGACGGGCAATCAGGTTGGTCTGTTCCATGTTGCCCAGGCGAAACGCTACGTCGATGCCGTTTTCAAGCAGGTCCGGGCGGCGGTTGGTGAGGACCACATCCAGTTTGACGCGTGGGCACAGCAGGGCGAATTCGCTGAGCGCCGGTGCCAGTTTTTCCGTGCCGAAGGTTAACGGTGCGGTAATGCGCAGGGTGCCGCTCGGCTCGTCGAGGGCCTGCTCGGCGAGGCGTTCGGATTCGGCCACCAGTCCCAGCACTTCCAGGCAGCGTTGATAGTACGCGGTGCCAAATTCCGTCAACCGCTGGCGCCGGGTCGTACGGTTGAGCAAACGCACACCCAGACGCTGCTCCAGTGCCCGCAGGTGATTGCCCACCATGGTGGTGGACATTTCGCACTGAAAAGCGGCGGCGGTCATGCTGCCGGATTCCACCACCCTTACGTACACGGTCATTGCCTGGAACAAATCCATTATCAAGCCCGACTTTAAAATGATTGAAGTATTGCAGCGTTTATCCAGCTCAGGTGGCTAACCATACTGCAAAAACACCGACCATTGATGGAGTTTGATGTCATGACCGCCGCCTGCCTGATGAGTACTTACCAACCGCTGGCACTGAGTTTCAGTAAAGGCCTGGGCACACGCCTGTGGGATCAGGCCGGTCGTGAATACCTGGACGCGGTGGCGGGCGTGGCGGTGACCAACGTTGGGCACTCTCATCCTAAAATCGTCTCGGCGATCAGCGAACAGGCCGGCCTGCTGCTGCACACCTCCAACCTCTACAGCATCGACTGGCAACAGCGGCTGGCGCAGAAACTGACGCGCTTGGCGGACATGGAGCGGGCGTTCTTCAATAACTCCGGTGCCGAAGCCAACGAGACCGCGCTGAAACTGGCGCGGCTGCATGGCTGGTACAAAGGCATCGAACAACCCTTGGTGGTCGTCATGGAAAACGCGTTCCATGGCCGGACGCTCGGCACCCTGTCCGCCAGCGATGGCCCGGCCGTGCGCCTGGGTTTCAATGAACTGCCGGGTGATTTCGTCAAAGTGCCGTTCGGCGACCTCAAGGCGCTGGACAAGGTCCAGCAGGCCCACGGCGCAAGAATCGTGGCAATCCTGATGGAGCCGATCCAGGGTGAAAGCGGTGTGCAACTGGCCCCGCCCGGTTACCTCAAGGCCGTGCGCGACCTGTGCAATCGGCGTGGCTGGCTGATGATGCTCGATGAAATCCAGACCGGCATCGGTCGCACTGGCCAGTGGTTTGCGTTCCAGCACGAAGGCATCGTTCCGGACGTCATGACGCTGGCCAAAGGCCTCGGTAACGGCGTCCCCATCGGCGCCTGCCTGGCCCGGGGCAAAGCCGCCGACCTCTTCACCCCCGGCAGCCACGGCAGCACGTTCGGCGGTAATCCACTGGCCTGCCGCGTGGGTTGCACCGTGCTGGACATCATCGAAGAACAGGGCCTGCTGGAAAACGCCAAAATACAGGGCGACCGCTTGCTCGCCAGATTGCGCACCGAGTTGGCCGATGACCCGAACGTGCTGGAGATTCGCGGCCAGGGTTTGATGATCGGCATCGAACTCAAGCAACCGATCCGCGACCTGACCCTGATCGCCGCGCGGGATCACGCCTTGCTGATCAACGTGACACGGGGCAAGACCATCCGCCTGCTGCCACCGCTGACGATTGATGAGCGCGAGGTGGAGATGATTGTCAGAGGGGTTGGTCGGGCGGTGAAAACGGTCTGAGCTACTTTAATGCTGACCGCTTTTTGTAGGAGCCAGGCTTGCCGGCGAAGGCGCTCTTGAGGACGCTTTCGCCGGCAAGCCTGGCTCCTACAGGTGCGGTTCGCTCTTATACGGCCGGGAATCAGCGAAGTCGGTGATGTCCGCGCGGTTCATGAGTCGCAGTTTTGAACCGGCGAACCCTTCGAACAACTGCCGATGCGCGGCAAACCCACTGGAACCTTCGCGAGCACGATAACTGCCGGCCCAGTCGAGCAAGGCGATCAGCCTCTCGTCCTGCTCATCCCGATTCGCTTCACGCAGACGAACATTGGCGACGCATTCCTCATCGTCAATGCACAGCCAGATCAACGCCGTGGCCCTGTGGATAAGTTCGCTGGCGATCCAGCCGTAGACACCTTCGATCACCCAGTGCTCTTCATCTGCTGCGATCCGCGCCATGCCCAGGGCTTCGGCGCGGGGGCGGGCGATGCTGTGTTCGTCGGACAGCCAGTGAAAGGTGTCCAGGTCGATCCGGGGTATTTGCAGTTGCTCGGCCAATCGCTCGGCCAGCCAGCTTTTGCCGGAACCGGAGTTGCCGATGATCAGCGTTCGGGTGAGATTCATATTCAGAACCACTGTGGGAGCGGGCTTGCTCGCGAAAGCGGTGTGTCTGTCAACATTGATGGCGGCTGACAAACCGCTTTCGCGAGCAAGCCCGCTCCCACAGGATTTGGGGATGACCAGTCATACAGGGTGTACCTTCAATCCTCGCCCTCAGGCGCCACCATCCGCGTCTTCGGCGAGCCATCCGAGTTGTGCTGGTAAATCGCCTGCGGCTGTCCTTTTTCATTAAAGAACACCTGCCCGATCCCCGCCGAATTCCACAACCGCTCACCCGCCTCGGCATGCTCCGGAACATGCGGCACGATGCGCATCCGTCGGCGCTTGGTCAGCCAGTTCAGTGGTGAACGTGGCGAATAGAGCCAGCGGTTGAGGCGGTCGAACCATTCCAGCAGCGTCGGCGGAAATTCGTTCTTGATGCCGCTGCTGGTGATCTGCCAGATCCTGGGGCCCGCCTTGCGGTGTCGGATCAGCACTTCGTAGACGAAGGAATAATGCACATCGCCTGACAGCACCACGTAGTTACCCGGTGTACGCGAGTGTCGGAAAATGTTCAGGATCACCTGCGCCGCGCCGCGATGGGCCATCCAGTTTTCGGCGTCCACCAGCAGCGGATAACCGAACCAGCTGAACACCCGTTGCACCGTTTCGATCAGCTTCACACCGAACACCGGCGCGGGCGAAACGATGATCGCCGACGGGTGATCCAGCAGTTCCTGTTGCAGTTCGCAGAGGGCTTCCCAGTCCAATAGACCCGAGGGTTGCTTGAGTGTCATCTCGCTGCGCCAGCGCCGGGTGCGGGTGTCGAGCACCACCATCGCCGGGCTGGTGGGCAGCACGTAATGCCAGTGCTGAAACTTCAGCAGCTCATCGATCAAGGCGTCCTGCACCGGGCTGTCGAGATAGCCGTCTTCCCCGGTCGCGCTGAAACCATCGGTCTTCGCCAGCACCGCGCCGAACGCATCCGGGTTGTTGCCCCAGCCCTGGCACAACATGTAAGCGATCAGCGCGTTGCCGATGATGCGCTTGGAGAACGGGTGGCCGTAGGCCGTTTCCTCCCATTGCGCGGAAAGATTCCAGTCATCGGTAATATCGTGGTCGTCGAAGATCATCAGGCACGGCAGATGCGCGAAGGCCCGTGCGACACCGCCCAGGCCAGCCTTGAAGGTATCGATGCGCGTCTGCTCCAGCGCATAACGCTCGCGCCGTTCGGGAATCAACTTCGGCGGTTTGGGCGTGATCAGCGTCCAGGGTGTCGGCGACCACACCAGCAGGTACATGGCCATGACTTCGGCGAAGGTCACCAGATGATTGTCGGCACTGCTGCTGGTGAAAATCGGCTTGCGCGCCCCGCCGAAAAATCGCTCGCGCAGGGTTTCATTGCTTTGCAGCGCCGGTAACAAATCCGCACGGTGGTAGTAGCTGGCCGCATGCTCATAGAGCTTGGCGCTGTCGCTGACTACGGCGCCTTCGAGGTGTTCGCCGAACAATCCCAATCGTGCGATCAAGGCATGAATGGCCCGCAACATCGGCCCGGCGACATCATCGGCATACACCTGGTCGCCACTCATCATCAGCAACGCCGGGCGCTCAGTGGCCTCGTGTTCCGAGGCCAGCAAATGATCGACACAGAGCAAGCCGTCGGCGGCGGGATGATGAGGTTTGCGGCAAGAGCCATGCAGCAGTTGGTCGATCCGCGAGCGCAAAACGAAATTCGGGCAGCGTGCTTCGCCATACAACAGATGCGGCGCCCATTCGGCGATGCCCGTCATCGCGTCATCAATCAGCAGGTCGTATTCGATCAGCGTGTCGCAGGGCAGGGCGTTGTCGAGCGGCACATCGATCAAGTGAATGAAGGCATGGGTACCGACGGGAATGATTGTGCATTGCCCGGCGTCGAGGCGGATGTCGCCAACATCTTGCAGGCGCAACGTCAGCGATAACGCCCGCGTGCCCACGAGCCACAGCACCAGCCGTGAAGGCTCCAGGCGCCGCAACAGCGGCCCGACCAGAACCGGTGGCAGTGGGGTGCAGTGGTCAGGCAGTGGCAGTGATTCGGACATCCGGGTTCAAGACTCTTGGCGCACAGGCCGGCGATGATAACGCAGACCTCTGCCTGAACTTCATCAATTGCCAGGGGTAACGTTTACTTGGGGGGGAAGGTCGTTACCCACAGCAACAGCGTGAAAAATGCCGCCACCACACTGCAGGCCCCGGCGATAAAATGACGGCCGACCGGATGTTCGCCTTCCTTGAATCGGGCGATGACGAAGAGCCACGTCCCGATGAATACTCCGATGAACGCCATCAACGAATAAAGAAAATACGTCGGGCCCCGTGTTCCAGCCTGTTCGGGGGCCATAAAGATCAGCACGACCACACCCACAAGGATACTGGCCAGGGCACCTGCCAGGTTGGCCAGCCACAGATTGACGCTGCCACGATTCCTCACGATCCAATGCCATATCCCCGCTGATGCAGCGAGGAACACCAAAATGCCGAGGGGTACCATTGATTCTTCCTTGTTCATGGGGCGGGAGAGACGATGGCGTGCACGATATCAAATCAATGGCTTTGAGCTGAAGAGCGTCGTGGGTTGTGTTGAAACTGCTCAATCCTGGCCCGGTATTCAGTGGCGATGACATTCAACTCCGACCCCGGCAGCTTGTTGGCCCGATACACCAGAAACGGCTCGCTCCACGCCCATTGGCAGCGATGCGCAGTCGCCCGCAACGGTTGCAGCAATTGCTCAAGGGGAAACAGGTTAGCGCCGGTTTCACTGTAGGCCTCGGGCGTATTGCCCGCCGTCGCCACAATCATGATCGGCAGCCCCTCAAGCCTGGAACCCTGCGCTTCATAAGCGATGTAGTACATCTGCGTCAGCACACGGTCCTGCCAGTTTTTCAGCAGCGCCGGGGTCGAGTACCACTGCACCGGAAATTGCAGCACCAGCCGTTTTGCCGACAACAAGCGCTGCACCTCCACGGCGGTGTCGACTTCATCGGTCGGGTAAAGCCCATACAGATCGACGATGGAGACGCCCGGCAGATCCTTCACGGCATCGAGCAAGGCGCGGTTGGCGTGTGAACGTCCCAGATCCGGGTGAAAACTCATAATCAGCGTGGTGTCGTTCATGGGATTACCCGGTTCAAGTGAAGGGAGCCACAGCGTGCCAGCGTGCTATAAATTGCTCCAATGGATGGTTTGTCTAATTAGGTATTGATTCAATGAATCTACGTTCGGTGGACCTCAATCTGTTGACCGTGCTCGATGCGTTGCTCGACGAAGCCCACGTCTCCCGCGCCGCCGAGCGTGTCGGCCTGTCGCAACCGGCGGCCTCCAATGCGCTGGAGCGTTGCCGGCATCTGTTCCAGGATCGTCTGCTCGAACGCGTACCAGGCGGCATGCAACTGACCCCCAAGGCGCAGGCCTTGCGCGGTCCGTTGAAGCAGATTCTGGGCTCGGTCAGCACCCTTGTCGGGGCTGCCAGTGCCGACCTGAGTACCCTGCGCCAAACCGTGCGCATCGTCATGGCCGACTTCCCGGCGATCATCGTCGCGCAACAGTTGCACCAGCGACTGGCCGAGTTGGCACCGGGCATCGACCTGGTGATTCAACCCTGGCAGGGCGGCGAAGCGGCTCAGGAAAGTTTGAGTCGCGGTCAAAGCGATCTGGCCATGTCGGTCTTCCCGCCCCTCGGCCCCGACTACACCCGCCGCCTGCTGTTGCACGCGCATTTCGTGGTGGCAATGCGCGCCGGGCATCCTGCAATTGCAGACTTCAATCTCGAGCGCTGGCTGAGTTATCCACACGTGCTGGTGTCTGGCCGAGGCGCAACCTGGGGCCCGCTCGACGAATTATTGAAAGGGAGGGGGCTGGCGCGACGGGTCGGGATCGTCGTGCCGAGCTTCGTCATGGTTCCGGATCTGCTGCTGGGCTCGGACCTGATTGCGATGTTGCCCAGCCAGTGCCTGTCGATGCCGATGGCCAAGACGCTGCACGCCGTGCAACCGCCGATTGAGGTTGAGGGATTTGCGGTGCATCTGGCCTGGCATAAACGCCGCGATGAGGACGCGGCGGTGCAGTGCGTAGCGCGGGTGTTGGAGGAAGTGATCGCTGCTCACTGACATCCGCCTCACCGTTGGCGACCAGCCAGCGAAACAGCTCGCTCACCGACACCGTGTGACTGCGCTCGATCCAGCGCACCAGCGCCGGGCCGTAGTGTTCGGTGTAGCGGGTGAGCACCAGTTGGCGACAGTCTGCGGACAGGCGCAGGGTGATTTCCCGGCAGTGCAGATTCGCCTCGTCGTCGCGGGTCACGCGGTGTTGAAGAATCAGGCCTTCAGAAACCATCGGCCGGTGCTCCTGTGCATTGTGGTTGAGTGTTCTTCGGCGAGCCTTGTTTGCCCTCGACCACGAAAGCGGCGCGATGCTCGGCCACCACGTTGCGCAACGCGCTGTAATAGTCCGGCAGTTTTTGCAGGCTGTCGGTCAGCGGCAGCACTTCGGCTCGGCCATCGACGATGTCGCCGACGGTGTTGATCGTTGAGAGCGTGTCCACGGTATCGCTGTTGTCGCCGAACGGATCGACCACGAAACTCAGCACACGCCCGGCCGCATCGCGGCTGTTGGACGTGCCGAGCAACGGCAGTTCGACGATTGGCCCGTCACCGATGCCCCACACGCCGAAGGTCTGGCCGAAGTCGGCTTTATGACGTGGAATGCCGGCCATGCCGGAGACGTCGATCAACCCCACCACGCCCACCGTGGTATTCAGCGCGAATCGCCCCAGCGTATTGACCGAACGCATCGGGTTGCCTTGCAGCAGGTCATTGATAAACACCTCGGGCTCGCCGAAGTTCGCCACGAAGTTATGCACACCCGTCTGGAAAAAGTCCGGCGTGTGGCGATAGCCGCGAGCGACCGGCGCCAGGGCGTAGTCATCCACCACCCGGTTAAACGCGAAGACCCCGCGATTGAGCGGTTCCGCCGGGTCGTACACCGAATAGGCGATGTCGGCGCAGCTCACTTCGGCGCTGGACGACGGCTGGCTGCTGCAGCCCGCCAACCCGGCGGCCAGCACGGCAATCGAGGTGTTGCGGGCCAGCCAGGGAGCACATTTGAAAGGCAACATGGACGCGAGTCTCGGGAGGAATTGGCGGCGATGCTGGGCCCCGAGCCTTGCGCAAAGATGTCCGGTTTATTGCGCCGCTGTCGTTTTATTGCAGGATTGAAATATATGACGCGCTGCCGTGAATGGTTTTAGATGACGGTTCCATTCGCCCCGTTAAGTGACCTTCGGTGAACAGCCTTTTAATTGTCGACGACGACCTTGAAGTCCTCGATCTGCTGAAAAAATTCTTCGTCCAGCACGGCTACAGCGTCGAGGTCGCCACCGACGGCGCGTCGCTGTGGGCGGCCATCGAGCGCCAGGCGCCAGACCTGATCATTCTCGACGTGATGTTGCCCGGCGACAGCGGGCTGATCCTGTGCCAGCAACTGCGCATCCGCCACGCGATCCCGGTGATCATGCTCACCGCCATGGGCGAACTCAGTGATCGGGTAGTCGGCCTCGAACTCGGCGCCGACGATTACCTGACCAAACCCTTCGACGCCCGTGAATTGCTGGCCCGGGTGCGTGCCGTGTTGCGCCGCGTGGAGGACCGCCGACCGCTGGCGCAGGAACGTCCACGGCCGCTGATCGACTTCGCCGACTGGCACCTCGACGTCACCCGCCGGGAACTGCGCTCGCCGGACAACGTGATGATTCCGCTGTCGGCCGGTGAGTTCGATTTGTTGCTGGTCTTCGTCGAGCACCCGCAGCGCATCCTCACCCGCGAACAATTGCTGGACCTGGCACGTGGGCATTGCCACGACGCGTTCGACCGCAGCATCGACGTGCAAGTCAGCCGCTTGCGACGCAAACTCGAATCCGACACCAAGCGCCCGGCGATGATTCGCACCGTGCGCAACGGCGGCTACCTGTTCACCCCCAGCGTGACGCGGCGATGAACTGGCTGAAGCGGATTCGCCGGGACACGGTGGCGCGCTGGATCGCCCTGACCATCATCCTCGCCATGCTCATTTCCCTGGCGCTCAACGGGCTGTTCATCCAGCTCGCCGGCGTCTGGGCGCGGCCGCCGCTGACTGAAACCGGGCTTCTGGAAAAAATGGCCGCCATCACCCGCGTCATCAAGGCTGCCCCGGTGCCCCTGCGCAGCCAGTTGGCACAAGCTGTCAGTGATGAAGGCTTTACCGTCAGTTGGCACCTTGATCGACGTGAGCTCAACCTGCCGCCGGTGGAGGATCTGGATTCCGAAATCGGCTCGACCCTCTTGCAGCCGTTGCTTAAATTCGCGGGTCGAATCCAGACCTACGAGCCGGCTGACTGGACGGAACCCTCGGCGGACGCGCATTACGCGTTGCTGATCGAGCTGCCCGACTCGTCCTGGCTGATGTTCTCCGCGCCCTCACGCAGTTGGGGCCTCGACGAAACGCCGCGCTACCTGATCGTCATCCTGCTGGTGCTGATCTCCACCGCGCTGGTCGCCCTGATCGCCACCCGCCGTCTCGCCACACCCTTGCAGCGCTTCGCCGAAGGCGCCCGACGCTTCGGCATCGATTTCCGTGCTCCGCCCATCGAACCCCTCGGCCCGCAGGAAATCCGCCAGGCGATCCTCGCCTTCAACGCCATGCAGGCCCAGTTGCAACACTTCATCCGCGACCGCACGCAAATGCTCGCGGCCATCTCCCACGACCTGCGCGCACCGTTGACGCGCATGCGCTTGCGCGGCGAATTCATCGAGGATGCCGAGCAACAGCAGCGGTTGTTTCGTGACGTGGATGAAATGCAGGCGATGATCAATTCTGCGCTGGAGTTCTTTCGGGACGATGCGCGGCTTGAACCGGCGACCCAGTTTGATCTGGCGGAACTGCTGCAAACCTTGCGGGATGACTACCGGGATCAGGGTGTCGAGATTGCCTTCAGCGGGCCGCAACGGCTGGTGTATTTCGGGCGGCCGTTGGGGCTTAAGCGGGTGATGACCAATCTGCTGGATAACGCGATCAAGTACGGTAGTGAGCCCGCGATTGAGCTGATGCCTGATGCGGGGGAAGTGCGGATCAACGTGCTGGATCGTGGCCCGGGAATTCCGCAGGCCAGTCTTGAACAGGTGTTTGTGCCGTTCTTTCGTCTGGAAGGCTCGCGGAATAAAAGCACGGGCGGGGTAGGGTTGGGGTTATCGGCGGCACGGGCGATTGTGTTGGAGCACGGCGGCGAGCTGAAGCTGCGCAATCGGTCGAAGGGCGGGTTGGCGGCGTTGGTGGTTTTGCCGGTGCATCCGGGGACAGGATTCGGACTACAGTGAAAGATCCATGCAGTTCGCGGGCGCTGGGGAAGGCGCTGTTCAGAAGAGAGGACCTATGAAACGGATCATCCTGCCGGCATTGGCCACCATGATGTTGGTGCAACTCCCGGCCTATGCCATCAACGACAAGTACCGCAAACAACTTGAGCAATCCGGTTGCACCCAGGTCAGCGAGACTCAGGGCTGCGATATCCACAAGAGCAAAGCGGAAAACGCCAAGGCCGGTTTCACCAACCCCGCGGCGGACAGCACAAATACCCAGACGCCTTACGCCGGGCAATGGGTCGCCAAGAGCGATGCCGGCGCGACCGTTGCGACGATTCGTATCGATGCCAAGGAGCAAGTCTGGGTCAACGGCAAGCGGGTAAACGCCAAGCGCACCGATGGCACGCTGCAGTTTCATCAGGGCAAACTCACCTTCACGATTCAGGGCGATCGGCGGTTGCAGAATGAGGACTATTGGACCGACAGCGATGCCGGGACCAAGGGGCCGATTCAGATCGAGTAGCCATTACCTCCTGGGACGCGGCATCGATTTCCAATACTTGTGCCAAGCTGATGAGTGTCAATTCGCCTGCCGCCCTCAGGAAACCCACGACATGAAGCCTGCAAATACGTCGAACATCCGCCGAGAGTTCTACAAAGCTGTCGGCTATTACCTTCGAGTTGTCTGGCCCATCCTTTCCACCATGCTGATCGTCATCGTCACGTGCGGCCTGATCATCAGCTACCTGGAAGGTTGGGATCCTTTCGACGGCATCTATTTCGGCTTCGTGACCGGCTTGACCATCGGCTATGGCGAGTTGGTGCCGAAGTTGCCGGTTTCGCGGATATTGGCAATATTGCTCGGGTTCAACGGCGTGCTGCTCACGGCGATCTTTGCGGCGATCAGCGTGCGGGCGATTGAGATCGCGGTGCGGGTGACCGACGGGGATAAATAAGGCGGGCCAACACCACACACAACCCCTGTGGGAGTGAGCCTGCTCGCGATGCAAGTCCATACAACGCGGGCATCCAGACAGCCCGCGTTATCGTTGACGACCATCGCGAGCAGGCTCGCTCCCACAGGGTTTCAGGCCTCCCAACCCACCCCGCTGACCGCCTTTGCGGCGATCAGCGTGCGGGCGATCGAGATCGCGGTGCGGGTGACCGATGGGGATAAATAGGACGGAACACAACACACAACCCCTGTGGGAGCGAGCCTGCTCGCGATAGCGGTATGTCAGTCAATAATGATGGTGACTGACACACCGCATCGCGAGCAGGCTCGCTCCTACAGGTTTTTTCGTCGTTTTCTAGATCTACGCTTCCCAACCCGCCCCGCTTACCGCCTCTTGCGCTAACGGATGCAAATCCGCCCCCTGATGCTCTGTCTGCCAGGCCAGCAACTCCTTGCGCATGCCTGGCGTCCAGTACATCTGCAGATGGTTACGCACACCGAGCACGGCCTGTTTCCGGTCCGGTTCGGTGGCGAAGTACTGGGCGATCTGGTTGACCATCTTGATCAGGTTGGCAGTGCTCATCGGCGCACCTCCGCTTTAGCGCCTTGACGGCGTTCCTTGAGCAAACGGTGCTGTTCGTCAGTGAACTCCTGGAAGCGTTTTTGCCATTCCGAAGGGTGGTACACGCGGCTGACCTCAACGGCGGTGACCTTGTACTCCGGACAGTTGGTCGCCCAGTCGGAGTTGTCGGTGGTGATCACGTTGGCCCCCGATTCAGGGAAGTGGAACGTGGTGTACACCACGCCCGGCGCGACTCGTTCGGTCACCCGCGCACGCAGCACGGTTTGCCCGGCGCGGCTGCCAATGCCCACCCAGTCACCTTCATTGATGCCACGGCTTTCGGCGTCGGTCGGGTGGATTTCCAGACGGTCTTCGTCGTGCCAGGCGACGTTCTCGGTACGCCGGGTTTGAGCGCCGACGTTGTACTGGCTGAGGATGCGTCCGGTGGTCAGCAGCAGCGGATAGCGGTTGTTGACCTTCTCCTCGGTAGGCACATAACCGGTGAGCATGAACCGCCCCTTGCCGCGCACGAATTGATCGATGTGCATGGTCGGCGTGCCGTCCGGTGCGGCGGCGTTGCACGGCCATTGCAGGCTGCCGTGGCGGTCCAGTTCGGCGTAGCTGACGTTGGTGAACGTCGGCGTCAGGCTGGCGATTTCATCCATGATTTCCGATGGGTGTTTGTAGTTCATCGGGTAACCCAAGGCGTTGGCCAAAGCCACGGTGCCTTCCCAGTCGGCCTTGCCGCCCAACGGGTCCATGACCTTGCGCACCCGCGAGATACGGCGCTCGGCGTTGGTGAAGGTGCCGTCTTTTTCGAGGAACGAAGCGCCCGGCAGGAACACATGGGCGAACTTCGCGGTTTCGTTGAGGAAGATATCCTGCACCACCACGCATTCCATGGCCGACAAGGCCGCAGTGACGTGCTGGGTATTCGGATCGCTCTGGGCAATGTCTTCACCCTGGCAATACAGGCCCTTGAAACTGCCGGCCAGCGCAGACTCGAACATGTTCGGAATCCGCAGGCCCGGATCGGGTTGCAAGGTGACATTCCACGCCTGTTCGAATTGCGTGCGGACCGTTTCGTTGGAAATGTGCCGGTAGCCGGGCAACTCGTGGGGGAAGGAACCCATGTCGCAGGAACCTTGCACGTTGTTCTGCCCACGCAACGGGTTCACGCCCACGCCTTCGCGGCCGATGTTGCCGGTCGCCATGGCCAGGTTGGCGATGCCCATCACCGCCGTACTGCCCTGACTGTGCTCGGTGACGCCCAGACCGTAGTAAATCGCGGCGTTGCCTCCGGTTGCATACAGGCGAGCGGCGGCACGAATATCGGCAGCGTCGACGCCGCAGACAGGGGCAAGGGCTTCCGGCGAGTTTTCCGCACGGCTGACAAACTCGCTCCAGCGGGCGAAGTCATTGCCCTCGCAACGGGCGTCGATAAAGGGCTGGTCTTGCAAGCCTTCGGTGATGATCGTGTGGGCCAACGCGTTGAGCATGGCGACGTTGGTGCCGGGGCGCAGGGCCAAGTGATATTCGGCGCGGGCGTGCACCGAGTCCACCAGATCGATGCGACGTGGGTCGATAACGATCAACCGCGCACCTTCACGCAGACGGCGTTTGAGTTGCGAAGCGAACACCGGGTGAGCGTCGCTCGGGTTGGCGCCCATCACCAGGATCACGTCGGCCTGCATCACCGAATCGAAACTCTGAGTGCCGGCGGACTCGCCCAAGGTTTGTTTCAAGCCATACCCGGTCGGTGAGTGACAAACCCGCGCACAGGTGTCGACGTTGTTGTTACCGAACGCGGCGCGCACCAGTTTTTGCACCAGATAGGTTTCTTCGTTGGTGCAACGGCTGGAGGTGATGCCACCAATGGAATCGCGGCCATATTTCTGCTGCAAGCGACGGAATTCGCTGGCGGCGTAGGTCACCGCTTCATCCCAGCTGACTTCCTGCCATGGGTCGCTGATGTTCTTGCGAATCATCGGTTTGGTGATGCGATCCGGGTGGGTCGCGTAGCCCCAGGCAAAGCGCCCTTTGACGCAAGAGTGGCCGTGGTTGGCCTGACCGTTCTTGTCCGGAACCATGCGCACCAGTTGGTCGCCTTTCATCTCGGCGCGGAACGAACAGCCCACGCCGCAATAGGCGCAGGTGGTGATCACGCTGCGTTCCGGCTGGCCGAGTTCGACCACGCTTTTTTCCATCAGCGTCGCGGTAGGGCAGGCCTGCACACAGGCGCCGCAAGACACGCATTCCGAATCGAGGAAATTCTCGCCACCAGCAGCGGCCACGCGGGATTCGAAACCGCGACCGGTAATGGTCAGCGCAAAGGTGCCCTGGGTTTCTTCACAGGCGCGCACGCAGCGGTTGCAGACGATGCACTTGCTGGGGTCGTAGTCGAAATAAGGGTTGGAGGTGTCTTTCACATCCTCCAGATGGTTTTCGCCTTCATAGCTGTAGCGCACTTCCCGCAGGCCGACCTGACCGGCGACGGTTTGCAGTTCGCAGTTGCCGTTGGCCGAGCAGGTCAGGCAGTCCAGCGGGTGATCGGAGATGTACAACTCCATGACATTGCGGCGTAGGGTTGCGAGCTTCGGCGTCTGGGTGTGCACGGTCATGCCTTCAGTGACCGGCGTGGTGCAGGACGCGGGGTAGCCGCGCATGCCGTCGATCTCCACCAGGCACATGCGGCAGGAGCCGAAGGCTTCCAGGCTGTCGGTGGCACACAGTTTGGGAATAGTGGTGCCCATCAGCGCAGCGGCGCGCATCACGGAAGTGCCTTCCGGCACGCTGATGCTGCGACCGTCGATGTTCAGGGTGACTTGCACCTGGCTTTCGCGAGCGGGAGTGCCAAGATCGATATCGGTTTTCGGGTCGAAGAGAGTAATCATTGCTCGGCCTCCGAAGGCTGCAGACCGAAGTCGGCGGGGAAATACTTGAGGGCGCTGGTGACCGGGAAGGGGGCCATGCCGCCCAAGGCGCACAGCGAACCGTATTGCATCGTGTCGCACAGGTCTTTGAGGATGATCACCTGCGCATCGCGATCGCTCTGGTCCGGCGCGGCCAGCATCCGGTCGATCACCTCCACGCCCCGGGTCGAGCCGATGCGGCAAGGCGTGCATTTGCCACAGGATTCTTCGGCGCAGAACTGCATGGCGAAACGGGCCATTTGCGCCATGTCCAAGGTGTCGTCAGCCACGACCACACCGCCGTGACCGACCATCGCGCCGATGCCGGCGAACGCCTCGTAATCCAGCGGTGTATCGAATTGCGACGGAGGTACCCACGTGCCGAGCGGGCCGCCCACCTGCGCGGCTTTCAGCGGCCGGCCACTGGCGGTGCCGCCGCCGTAGTCTTCCACCAGTTCCCGCAGGGTCAGGCCAAAGGCCCGTTCCACCAAGCCGCCGTGGCGAATATTGCCCGCCAGTTGGAAAGGCATCGTGCCCATTGAACGGCCAATCCCATAGTCGCGATAAAACTGCGCACCTTTCGCCAGAATCAGCGGCACCGAGGCCAGGGTCAGCACGTTGTGTACCAGCGTCGGCTGGCCGAACAGTCCTTGTAGAGCAGGGATCGGCGGCTTGGCGCGGACGACCCCGCGCTTGCCTTCAAGCGAGTCCAGCAGCGCGGTTTCTTCACCGCAGATGTAAGCGCCGGCACCGACGCGCACTTCCATGTCGAAGGCCAGACCGCTGCCGCCGACATTGGCGCCGAGGTAACCCGCTTCACGAGCAATGTTCAACGCTGCACGCAGAGTGGCCACGGCATCCGGATATTCCGAACGGACATAGATGTAGCCGAAGGTGGCGCCGACGGTAATGCCGGCAATGGCCATGCCCTCGATCAACAGGAAGGGGTCGCCTTCCATCAACATGCGATCGGCGAAGGTGCCGGAGTCGCCTTCGTCGGCGTTACAAACAATGTATTTCTGCGCCGCCTGAGTGCCGCGCACCGTGCGCCATTTGATTCCGGCGGGGAAGGCCGCGCCGCCACGGCCACGCAGGCCTGAATCGAACACTGCGGTTGCGGTCTCTTCGCCGCCAATGGCGACGGCCCTTGTCAGGCCTTCGAAACCACCGTGCGCCCGGTAATCGTCCAGCGACAGCGGCCGGGTGATACCGGCGCGGGCGAACAGCAGGCGTTGTTGAGATTTGAGATAAGGCAGCTCTTCCACCAGGCCCAAGGCCAGTGGGTGAGCGGATGGGTCGCCTTTGAAGGCATCGAGCACGGACGGCACATCGTCTGCGGTCAGCGGACCGAAGCCGATCCGGCCTTGCGGGCTGTCCACTTCCAGCAGCGGTTCCAGCCAATACAAACCGCGCGAGCTGGTGCGCTGCAGCTCCAGCGGCAGATTGCGTTCCTTGGCCTGAGTGATCAGCGCTGTGGAGACTTCATCGGCACCCACAGCACGGGCAAGGGAATCACAGGGCAAATAAAGAGTCGGCATCACGCGTCCTCCCGGCAAGCGTCGAGCAAGGCATCGAGACGCTCAGCACTGAGCCGCGCATGCACCCGGCCATCCAGCTCCAGGGCCGGCGAACAGGCGCAGGCGCCGAGGCAATAAACGGGGCGCAAACTGATGTTGCCGTCGGCGCTGCTGCCGTGATCGTCCAGTTGCAGGCGGTCGCGCAACTGCGCAGCCAACTCTTCGGCACCACGGCTTTTGCAGGACTCAGCCCGGCACAAACGCAGAATATGGCGGGCCGGCGGCGCGGTACGGAAGTCATGGTAAAAACTGATCACCCCGCGAACCTCGGCCTGACTCAGGTTGAGGGCATGAGCAATCTCGGGGACGGCCACATCGGGGATGTAACCGATGCGTTCCTGAATATCATGAAGAATGGGCAACAGAGCGCCGGGGGAGCCTTTGTGGCGCTCCAGCAGGCTGTTGACCAAAGGCAGGTGCAAACTCTCATCAGGCATTCAGCAATCCTCACGGTCACGGACAAACCAGAAGGTTGTCGGTCGTCCGAAAGTGTCGGCTGCGGCACTCACACCACGTCACGGTATCGTGGCAATTTCAGGCCGGTGGCCAGGGCACCCTGAATGGGCATCTTGTTGTGCCCGGCACGGTCTTCGCCGCACCTCAGTAAGGGCATAAAAGTCAGATTGCCACGCGGCTGTTGATTTGACTGCACCAATGCGACGTGTCCGGTTCTATCCACGACCTCTTATTGAGTCTAGAAGAACGTAGCCTGCGTGGAGGTTTCAGGATGCATGCACAGCGGCTCGCCGCAGGAAGTATCGGCTCTCCCCTTTGCTGCCAGTGGACGGCAAGGCGGCAAAACAGTAGCGTTGCGCCACTTTCATCAACTTTGTAACGGACTACACATGGCCACTGTCACTCGAGTCTCGCGCCTGTTCTGCGCAATCACTTTCGCCGTCGTGATGACCCCGGCGCTCGCCGGCCTGTCGAGTGAAACCCCGACATACGCCTGGGACGGCTACCTCTCCGATTGCCAGAAATTTCTGCAGGTGGTGGCCGAGGTGCAGGCCGGGCGCCAGACGCCCAAAGAAGCTAATCCCGCTATCAAGATGCATCTGAGTACCCTTGAGTTCCATCGCTACTACCTATCCCCGTCAAGCCTTGGCTCCCCCGAATACGCTCGTTGTGAGAGCGGCGTTCCCATAGCGGAAGAGATCGCGCACAAGGGCGAAATTGAACTCAGCAAAGACGTGGACGAGTATCTCGCGCAAGCCCAGATCAAACACCTGGCCTCCCCGGCATACAAGCGCGCTCGCTCTCTGGGCTTCACCGACGTCGGCGAAATCGGGGAACTCGACCAGCACGCCGAGCTGGATGGTGAAGCAAATCTGAAGACCTTGATGATCAGAGTCGATTCTGGTTGCGGCGAACATTTCCGCGCCGCGAAATACGTCAAACCTTATGTGATCTACACCGTCGGTCCTGACGATGGCACCTGCGCCATTAACCGGAACGTCGCCGTGTTGGGCGGCAAAGTCGCGGAGTGGGGCGAGTACATTGATGAAGAAGCGATTTTTCAGTACGTGGGATGGAAGAAACTGCCTGGACAGGATGGATTCCCCGTCAACATTCGAGTCGTGAAAGTGGTGAAGTAATCCGCAGGATTTTTCTTCGAACGGAGGATGGGCAGATGATCGACTTCAACAACAAAGGCTTCTTCAAACTCAAGCAAAACGAAGAATACGCAGAACGGGTCAGTGCACTGCTGCTGGAAGGCGAGCACGTCATCGACTCGTACAAATCCATGCGCGACGGCGTCGTCTTCACCAACAAACGCATCATCGCCGTCAACGTCCAGGGCATCACCGGCAGCAAAAAAGACTTCACCTCACTGCCCTACAAAAACATCGTCGCCTACTCGGTAGAAACCTCCGGCACGTTCGACCTGGACTCGGAACTGGAGATCTACTTCTCGTCGCTGGGCAAAGTGAAATTCGAATTCACCGGCCGGACATCAATGGTAGAAATCTCCAAACTGATCTCCCAACACCTCCTCTAACCCGAGCACCCAAAAGCCCCGAAACCCCCGGGGCTAACCCACAACCCCTGTAGGAGCCGGCTTGCTGGCGATAGCGCCAAACCAGCCACCACCAACCCCAAAGACACTCACCCAGAAACCAAATACGACCAAGCCTGCCCAAGCACAACCGCGCCAACAAAAACACTCACCGCCCCGGCAAACAAATGCCGCAGAAACAGATCCTCCGGCTGCTCAAGCCTCGCAATAAGCCACATCCAAGTCCCAACCAAAGTGCCAAACCCAGCCATAATCGAATACAACATAAATGGCGCATCCGGCGACAGAATCCCGCTGGCGGCACGAGTCAATTGCTCCACCACCATCCCGACAATACAGCCACACACAAACCCCGCCAGATTAGCCAGCCACAGATTCAGAGTGCCACGACAGCGCACGATCCAAACCCACACCCCAATCCAAGCACCGTAAATAACCAGCGAATCAAACAACATTACTCACTCCACTCCTTGGTTAAAAAAATTCAGGGCCAACAACCCCCATCAGACAACCACACCCCCTGTAGGAGCCGGCTTGCTGGCGATAGCGCCAAACCAGCCACCACCAATGGCCGAAATACACCGCCACCACCCCAAGCAACCCGCCCCCACAGACTTCCTACCTTATCGACTGACGGCTACAACCCTTAAGCCTTCGCCCCCGCCCGCTTGAACCCCGACAAAGAATCCCGATCCCGCGTCAGCACCTTCACCGCATCATCCACCAACGCCTTACTCATCGACGTCAAATAATGCGCAGCCCAGGCGTGGCGATCGGTGTCTTTGGCGTAGGCGGCATCTTCGGTGAGCGTTTTGGCGAGGAACAGGAAATCGGAAGCCATAGATAACGCATCGCCGAGGGGGACGTCACGGGTGACGTGGAAGAGTGGTTGATCGCCGCAGTAGATGGCGGGGGTTAGGCCGATGGTTTTTAGTTCGGGTTGGTTGGTCATTGGGCACCTCCGAGGATGGAGAGGCTGTCAGGGAGGGTGTTACGCGATTGGGAATTGCGTAGAGGGGAAAGCCAAATTTTGTACGGATTGATGCTGCGCATTGCAAAGCTCCTTAATTTGAAGAGCTGCCACAATTCGTTACCAAGCGAATGGGTGGCAGCTGTGCGCAGGTTGGTAAACCGGGAAATCAAGGAAACCGGCACGTCCGAAGACGTCCCACGCACAGCCGCCATAACGCAGATCGCAGGCGAAAAAAAAGCGCCTGCGGACGCATAGCACTGTTGCGCAGTGATTTACCTCGGGTTACCAAGCCCGGTCGCTGAATTTGCAGCGACGGTGGGAGGGTATCGTGCAGGCCCTATTCCTGCAACCTTCGAAAGACTCAACTCCAAACCGTCAGAGACGAAAAAAGTGATCTGTCGTCGGTTTTTTCGTTACGGGTCGAGCACGTAATACAGGCTCAGTCGAAAGATTGGGGAAACTGTCTCGGCTATCCGAAAATATGAGATTCAGTTGGCTTGACTCAATACTAAGCCGAAACGAGATCGCGATAACCGATACCGTGGTCTACATTGGATCGGTGAAGGGAAGCTGCCTAAGTGAATGAGGAGGCTTCATTTATTGACGGGGTGGAGCGTGTTATGGCTGACGAGAAAAAGAAGGGCTATCCGAAAATTCCGATGAACAATTGGTTCCTTCTACGGGATAAGTTCAAGCAGCGCACTCCAGAAAAGGTTACGCCGAGTTATCTCGCATCAGCGCTAAATATGGGCGAGAGATCCGCTAGCGCTAATATAATTCCACCCCTTCGTGTCTTTGGCCTGATTGACGACTCAGGAAAGCCAACGGACCTTGCTTATGAATGGCGGGATGACAATAAGTATCCAGCAGTGTGCAAGATCATTCTTGAGGAAGCCTATCCTCGGGAGCTACTCGACTTGTTTTCAGATCCAGATGCGCATCTGAAGGATATCGCTGCCTGGTTTGCTCGAGATGCCAAGGTTGGAGAGTCTGCGGCAAGAGCTTACAGCGCGACTTACATGATGCTACTTGAGGCAGATCTGGCGCGTGCGAAGGAAAAAGCGGCGCAGTCAAAGCCTGGCAGCGGGCCGGTGAAATCTACTAAAACTTCGATGAATTCTTCCAGCGTAGTCAGCAAGCCAACAAAGAGCGTGCCTTCGACGAAAATTCAAGACCTCGTAGAGGAAACGAGTGTTAATGATCGGAGAGAGAAACGCAGTTTTAGCCCTAAGCTGCATGTGGACATTCAGATTCATATCTCACCTGATAGCAGCCCTGAACAGATCGACAAAATCTTCGAAAGCATGGCCAAGCATCTGCCACTTATGGGCTAATTGAATGAGTATCGAGCGTGCGCTTCAAAGTGTCCGGCTACTTAGAGACAGCGTCAGGGAAAAAAACCCTCCTCCCGAGGAGGGAGCACCAAGCCCTGAAGAACCAGTTATTTATTTTTCCCTTGTCCGTAATACTCGAGGATATCTTGAACGCTTGGTGCACCAGATCAACGGTTCCTACGAACATGGCTGGTACGATGCTTCAGCGGTAATGATCCGTCGTTTAGTAGAGACGCTTATCATTGAGGTTTATGAAAAGTACGGCTTGGCTGACAGCATAAAAACTGCGCAGGGGGATTTTTTTTATTTACGAGATCTTATATCTGCACTTTCGACACAAAAACAGTGGAACCTTAGCAAAAATGCTAAAGCCGCACTTCCACGACTAAAAGACGTTGGAGACATGTCCGCGCACAGCCGCCGCTTCATTGCCCAGAGGCAGGATATCGACAGGATGATGGCTGATCTGCGAGTGATCGTACAAGAGTTAATGACTCTAGCTTCGCTCAAATAATTAATCTCTAATGGTGCCTATTCAGGTCAAAATATTTCCGGATTGAAGCAGAAGAAGGGACAGGTAAATTTTCTAGAAAATAAATGTCCCTTTTTTCTGTCGTAGTAGTTACTTATTCTCTCCGGCGGCAACTTTTCGAGGCGCGAGTTCGTCACCAGGCTCATCATCGTCGGTGGGGACCATGTTCCAAGTAAACGAATTGTATACATGAAACTCAGGCAGCAGGCTTTTCACTATCCCATCTTCAAACCAGTGGTGGGCGATGCCGGGAAACATATTCGGATTAATCGGGTGCTTCGCATTGGGGTTGTGGAACATGGAAAGCCCTTCGGCCCAAGTCTCAGTCACGACCCCTTGTTTGACTTCATGGAAGAAGGGCTCGGGGATAGCGGCGTTTGGATCGTGACGGTGTTTTACGCCCGTTCGGAAGATTTTTTGGTCCGAGAGACCAAAGCCTGCAAGCTGCCCCATGCGATTGAACTTTGAGATCGTCCCGGACGACGAGAACAACACTGCACTCACGTTCTCTGCTCCGGGCTGAAAGAAGTATCCCGAAGGAATTACCTTGCCTTGGTATTCATGTGTTTCGATCTTCAATGGAGTGATTACCAACTGCCCCGCTTCGTCATAAATAAAATCATGAGTGACAGCATAGAGGTATTCAAGAAGCGCTGGCGAAGTCCAAGTCATGGACTGCTCCTCATGGAAGTCCGCGACTGCAAAAACCAGCGGATGCCCCTTAACATGCTCTAGATCCCAGTACTTGGTCCTACGGTTGAGCTTCGAGTAAAGGGCGCTACCGAATCGAATTGGTGCACGGGTCTTAAGTAGCTCTTTGACTTCTTCTAGCGTCCGTCTGATAGGCGTGTGGCTCTTTGGAGGGTCGAGTGGTGGATCATTTGGCGAGGGTCCAACGATGACAGCTTCGACGAAAACCTTGTTTTGCCCATCGCTCACCTCGAAATCAGGCGCCTCGTGATCTTTATTTACGAAGAGGCCAAGTTCCAACAGTGCGGCATAGAGGTACAGCTCCCAAATCCGTGCGTCGAATGCGGTGGTTTGAAACTGCTCTACGAAGTTGCCATCAACGTCAACAAAGTGCCGCATCATTTCCGACATGATCGCTCGCGCGGGCACCCAATGAGGGCGGGTGCATAGCATGTGGAAAGCGGGATGCTGTTGCTCGATTGGCAACTTCGTATCGAACAGGGCAACACCTGCCTTATCGGTCTTCTCATCACCTTGAGGGAAGACCGATTCTCCACTGGCGATGTGCTTCCTGAACGAAGCGAGCAGCGTGTGGCGTGCGTTTGTTCTGGTCATGCTGCAATTCACGTCAATGCAGCGGAAGCGACCCTTGAGATCTCGTCCAAGAATGACAAAGCCAAAGTCCCGATCGAATCGATCCTTAGTCAAGACGCCGATCAGCGTCTCAGCTTTGTCTGAGAAAAACTCCAGTTCTATACCTACAACATTGGCAATCGGCGAGCGTGTCCAAGCAATGAATGCGTTGTATCGCTCTGCTGTCATCTGAACCACGCCGCTCTCATCTAATAAAGCGGCTACTCGTTGTGCTTTTGTGCCCCTGCGTTTTGCTTCACCCATACATTCCCTCGTTAGCGACGCGCACTCAATATCGATTAGTTGAAGTACACTTCTAATGTGTTCTACTTGATAAGTCACCAGCCTTTTTAGCATCTAAGGCTTCGACAGGCAGCAATTTACCGGATGCAGCCCTTCGCGGAATGTCTGCTTTCGGCCGGAGCAGTTACTCTATGGCAGTTCTAGATACAAGAATGACGATGAACCCAAGGGCGATTCAAATCAGAAAAAGAGGACAGATTTATTTTCGGATAAGACGTGGCGGTCAGTGTCGGTCCGTCTATAGTGCGTTCCCGTTTTGGCCGCCAGCCTTCCTTCATTGAATGACTTTCAGATAATCCTTGAGCGCAATGAGCGGCGCATCAAGCTGCTCCATTGTCCGCGCACTGGTGAAATCAGCTGACAAACGATGCAACTCACGCCCTAGCGGCGTTTCAGCCCCGCCTATTGCGTCTAGCGCCAAACCTGCGCAGTGAGCCACTCTAAACTGAATACCCTCGATATCACCCCGGCGCACCAGCAACCCAAAAACCTCCCGCTCATAATCACTCATGATCGGATCATCTCGCAAAATCGGACTCGACCCCTCCGTCTCATACGCAAGCTTCAGACAGAACAGAGCAACAGTTTCCAGCAGCAGTTCCATGGGATGAATCCTTGAGAATTGTCGTGCCCGCCGAAACAAGCGAGAAGGTCAAAAGCATCGCCAGCAAGCCGGTTCCCACACGTCAGCGGGGTGTCAGGTGCTTTTCTGCAGGCGAAAAAAAAGGCCTTGCTAAGCAAGACCTTTCTTAATTTTGGTGCCCCGAGGGAGACTCGAACTCCCACTCCTTTCGAAAACGGATTTTGAATCCGCCGCGTCTACCAATTCCGCCATCAGGGCTCAATGGCGGCGAAGTATAGAGATGAGATTACCGTCGGTCAATCAGGTACATAGAGAATTTTCACTATTTCGGCTAGACTTCCGGGCCCTGCTAGACGAACCCCATCATGCGCGTTGCTGACTTTACTTTCGAACTCCCTGATTCGCTGATTGCTCGCCACCCTTTGGCCGAGCGTCGCAACAGTCGCCTGTTGACCCTTGATGGGGTCAGCGGCGCCCTGGCACACCGTCAATTCACTGATTTGCTTGAGCATTTGCGCCCGGGCGATTTGATGGTGTTCAACAATACCCGGGTGATTCCGGCGCGGCTGTTTGGCCAGAAGGCTTCCGGCGGCAAGCTGGAAATCCTGGTGGAGCGGGTGCTCGACAGTCATCGCGTGCTGGCCCATGTGCGCTCCAGCAAGTCGCCGAAGCCGGGTTCGAAGATCCTGATCGATGGCGGTGGCGAAGCCGAGATGCTGGCGCGTCATGATGCGTTGTTCGAGCTGGGGTTCGCCGAAGAGGTGTTGCCGCTGCTCGACCGCGTCGGGCATATGCCGTTGCCTCCTTATATAGACCGCCCGGATGAAGGCTCGGACCGCGAGCGTTATCAGACGGTGTACGCCGAGCGCCTGGGCGCGGTGGCGGCGCCGACGGCGGGGCTGCATTTCGATCAGCCGCTGATGGACGCGATTGCGGCCAAGGGCGTCGAGACGGCGTTCGTGACTTTGCACGTTGGCGCGGGCACGTTCCAGCCGGTGCGGGTCGAGAAAATCGAAGACCATCACATGCACAGCGAGTGGCTGGAAGTTGGCCAGGACGTGGTGGATGCCGTCGCCGCCTGCCGCGCTCGCGGTGGGCGCGTGGTGGCGGTGGGGACCACCAGCGTGCGTTCGCTGGAAAGTGCCGCGCGCGATGGCGTGCTCAAGCCGTTCAGTGGCGACACCGACATCTTTATCTACCCGGGCCGGCCGTTTCATGTGGTCGATGCCCTGGTCACCAACTTCCATTTGCCCGAATCCACGCTGTTGATGCTGGTTTCGGCATTCGCCGGTTATCCCGAAGCCATGGCCGCTTATAAAGCCGCCGTTGAGCATGAATACCGCTTTTTCAGCTACGGTGATGCGATGTTTATCACCCGTAATCCCGCACCACGTGGCCCTGAGGACAAAGAATGAGTCGCCAAAGTCGTATGTCGTTTGAGTTGCTTGCTACTGACGGCAAGGCTCGTCGCGGTCGCTTGACCTTCCCGCGCGGTACCGTCGAGACCCCGGCGTTCATGCCGGTCGGTACTTACGGCACCGTGAAGGGCATGCTGCCGCGGGACATTACCGCGACCGGCGCGGAAATCATTCTGGGCAACACCTTCCACTTGTGGCTGCGTCCTGGCACCGAAGTGATCAAGAAGCACGGCGACCTGCACGATTTCATGCAGTGGAAAGGCCCGATTCTTACAGACTCCGGCGGTTTTCAGGTGTTCAGCCTGGGCGCGATGCGCAAGATCAAGGAGGAGGGCGTGACCTTCGCTTCTCCGGTTGATGGCGCCAAAGTGTTCATGGGGCCGGAAGAGTCGATGCAGGTCCAGCGTGACCTGGGCTCGGACATCGTGATGATTTTCGACGAATGCACGCCGTACCCGGCTGATGAAGACGTCGCGCGCATTTCCATGGAGCTGTCGTTGCGTTGGGCCAAGCGTTCGAAAGAAGCCCATGGCGACAACACGGCGGCGCTGTTCGGTATCGTTCAGGGCGGCATGCACCAGGATCTGCGCATGCGTTCGCTGGAAGGCCTCGACAAGATCGGCTTTGATGGCCTGGCCATTGGCGGTTTGTCGGTGGGCGAGCCGAAGCACGAGATGATCAAGGTGCTGGATTACCTGCCGGGTCAGATGCCGGCTGACAAACCTCGTTACCTTATGGGCGTTGGCAAACCGGAAGATCTGGTTGAGGGTGTGCGCCGCGGTGTGGACATGTTCGATTGCGTGATGCCAACCCGTAATGCCCGCAATGGGCATCTGTTCATTGATACTGGCGTGCTGAAGATCCGTAACGCGTTCCATCGCCATGATGATTCGCCGCTCGATCCGACCTGCGATTGCTATACCTGCCAGAACTTCTCCCGCGCTTATCTGCATCACCTGGACAAGTGCGGCGAAATGCTGGGAAGCATGCTCAATACCATCCATAACTTGCGTCATTATCAAGTGCTTATGGCTGGTTTGCGCGAGGCTATTCAACAGGGTACATTGGCCGCCTTTGTCGATGCCTTCTACGCCAAACGCGGGTTACCTGTTCCGCCTTTGGACTGAGTTTTCTGACCCCAAGATTCAACATTTGCAACTGGAGTGCTAAATGAGCTTTTTTATCTCGAATGCCATGGCTGACGCCGCTGCACCGGCCGCTGCCGGCCCAATGGGTGGCGGTTTTGAGTGGATTTTCCTGGTCGGTTTCCTGGTCATCTTCTACCTGATGATCTGGCGTCCACAGGCCAAGCGCGCCAAAGAGCAGAAGAACCTGCTGAGCAGCCTGCAAAAAGGCGACGAAGTTGTGACCACCGGCGGCATCGCCGGCAAGATCACTAAAGTGGCTGACGATTTCGTGGTTCTGGAAGTTTCCGACACCGTCGAAATGAAGTTCCAGAAAGGCGCCATTGCCGCCACGCTGCCAAAAGGCACGCTGAAAGCGATCTAAGTTTCAACTTCTACTCAATCGACGGGGCGCGCAAGGCGCCCCGCGTCATAAGCGGGCGGCGTGATGCTGAACAAATACCCTCTGTGGAAATACATTCTGATCCTGGCGGTGCTGGCGATCGGTCTGATTTATTCCGCTCCCAATCTATATCCTGATGACCCGGCCATTCAGGTCAGCGGTGCAAGCACTGCGCTGCAGGTCAATCAGGCTGATCTGGATCGAGTGAGCGCTGCGCTCAAGGAATCCGGGATCAACGTCAAGGCGGCCACGCTGGCGACCAACGGCAAGGGCGGTCTGATTCGTCTGGTCAAGGCTGAAGACCAGTTGCCTGCCAAGGACGTCGTGCGCAAGGCGTTGGGTGATGACTACGTCGTTGCTCTGAACCTGGCACAAACCACCCCGCAATGGCTGCGCAGCCTGGCCGCGCACCCGATGAAGCTGGGTCTGGACTTGTCCGGTGGTGTGCACTTCCTGCTTGAAGTGGACATGGACAAAGCCCTCGACGCACGCTTGAAAGTGTACGAAGGCGATGTAAAGAGCCTGTTGCGTAAAGAGAAACTGCGCTATCGCAGCCTGCCGCAACTGGGCGGTGCCATTCAGCTGGGCTTCTCTGATGAAGCTTCCCGCGAACAGGCCCGTGCACTGATCCGCAAGAACTTCAACGATTTCGACATTGTTCCGGCCGACCTCAATGGTCAGGCGGTGCTGCGTCTGGCGATGACCCCGGCCAAGCTGGCGGAAATCCGCGAATACTCCATCAAGCAGAACTTGACCACGGTACGTAACCGCGTCAACGAGCTGGGTGTTGCCGAACCGATCGTTCAGCGTCAGGGCGCCAACCGCATCGTGGTTGAGCTGCCGGGCGTACAAGACACCGCAGAAGCCAAGCGTATCCTCGGCAAGACGGCCAACCTTGAGTTCCGTCTGGCTGCTGAACCTGGTGCTTCGAAAGCCACTTCCGAATCCTTCGAGTTCCGTGAAGGCAATCGTCCTCCTGCGCTGATTGAGCGTGGCCTGATCATCACCGGCGACCAGGTAACTGACGCCAAGGCTGGCTTCGGCGAGCACGGCACGCCAGAAGTGAACATCCGTCTGGATGGCCACGGTGGCGAGCTGATGAGCCGCGCAACCCGTTCGAACGTCGGTCGCAGCATGGCGGTGATCTTCATCGAGCAGCGTCCGGTCACCACTTACACCAAGCAAGTGGTCGATGGCGTCGAAAAAGACGTGGCGGTGCAGTCGTTCAAGGAAGAGAAGAAGATCATCAGCCTGGCGACCATTCAGTCGCCGCTGGGTGCTCAGTTCCGCATCACCGGCCTGAACGGCCAGGGCGAATCGTCCGAACTGGCGCTGCTGCTGCGTGCCGGTGGTCTGGCGGCGCCGATGTACTTCGCTGAAGAACGCACCATTGGCCCGAGCCTGGGTGCGGACAACATCACCAAAGGTATCGATGCATCGCTGTGGGGCATGCTGTTCGTCTCGCTGTTCATCATCGCCATCTATCGCTTCTTCGGCATCATTGCCACCGTTGCGCTGGGTGTGAACATGGTGCTGCTGCTGGCCCTGATGTCGCTGCTGGGTGCAACGCTGACCCTGCCGGGTATCGCCGGTATCGTATTGACCATGGGTATGGCGGTCGACGCCAACGTACTGATCTTCTCGCGGATTCGTGAAGAGATCGCGGCGGGCATGACCGTACAGCGGGCAATCAACGAAGGTTTCGGTCGCGCATTCACGGCGATTCTCGACGCCAACCTGACCACCTTGCTGGTGGGCGGGATCCTGTTTGCCATGGGTACAGGTCCGGTCAAAGGCTTCGCAGTGACCATGTCCCTCGGGGTTTTGACTTCGATGTTCACGGCCATCATGGTCACCCGCGCGATGGTCAACTTGATCTTCGGCGGTCGTGACTTCAAGAAGTTGTGGATTTAAGGGGCTGCCATGTTACGTACTATCAACTTCATGGGCGTTCGCAACTTCGCGTTCGGCGTCACATTGTTCCTTACTGCGCTGGCCATTTTCAGTGTCTTCCACAAGGGCATGAACTGGGGGCTGGACTTCACCGGCGGTACGCTCATCGAGCTGACCTACGAGCGTCCGGCCGACGTCACCAAGGTGCGTGAGCAGCTGGTTTCGTCCGGTTATCACGAAGCCATCGTGCAGAACTTCGGCGCGACTACCGATCTGCTGGTGCGCATGCCTGGCGAAGACCCGCAGTTGGGTCACCAGGTGGCAGCGGCGTTGCAGAAGGTCGGCGGCGATAACCCGGCGACGGTCAAGCGCGTCGAGTTCGTCGGCCCGCAGGTGGGTGAAGAGCTGCGCGACCAGGGCGGCCTCGGCATGCTGATGGCGCTGGGCGGCATCCTGATCTACCTGGCATTCCGCTTTCAGTGGAAATTCGCCGTCGGTGCGATCGTTTCCTTGATTCACGACGTGATCGTGACCATCGGTATCCTGTCGTTCTTCCAGATCACCTTCGACCTGACGGTGCTGGCGGCGGTACTGGCGATCATCGGTTACTCGCTCAACGACACCATCGTGGTATTCGACCGGGTTCGTGAGAACTTCCGTGTACTGCGCAAGGCCAGCCTGATCGAGAACATCAATATCTCGACCACGCAAACCCTGCTGCGGACCATCGCGACGTCGGTTTCCACCTTGTTGGCGATTGCGGCACTGCTGTTCTTCGGTGGTGACAACCTCTACGGCTTCTCCCTGGCGCTGCTGGTGGGTGTTCTGGCCGGTACTTATTCGTCGATCTACATCGCCAACGTGGTGTTGATCTGGCTGAACCTGAGTTCCGAAGACCTGATCCCGACGGTGAATACCGAGAAGGAAGTCGACGACCGTCCTTGAGGACTCTCTAGTCCAGAGCAGTTCCCCAGCGATGTAGTCCAAAAAGGCGCGAGTTGAACTCGCGCCTTTTTTTATGCTCCAAGGCTGGGAGAAGCACGGGTTTATCCCGCATGTGATGGTCAGGAGGTTCATGTGAACAAGTCGATGCTGGTTGGTGCTGTACTGGGTGCTGTCGGTGTGACTGCCGGGGGTGCTGTGGCCACCTACAGCCTGGTAAAAAATAACGGCCCCGAGTATGCGCAAGTACTCGCCGTTGAGCCGGTCAAGACGCAAATCAAGACTCCACGTGAAGTGTGCAAGGATGTAGCGGTCACCCGGCAAGCGCCGGTGAAAGATCAACACCAGATTGCCGGTACGGTGGTGGGTGCGCTGGCAGGCGGGCTGCTGGGTAACCAGATCGGCGGCGGCACCGGCAAGAAAATTGCCACGGTTGCAGGCGCGGTCGGTGGTGGTTACGCCGGCAACAAGGTTCAGGAGGGCATGCAGGAGCGTGACACCTACACCACGACGCAAACCCGCTGTAACACGGTGAATGACATCAGCGACAAGGTTGTGGGGTACGACGTTCGTTATTCGCTGGACGGCAAGGAAGGCAAGGTGCGGATGGATCGTGATCCGGGCAACCAGATTCCGGTGGATAAGGAAGGTAAGTTGATCCTGACGCAGAATGAACAGGCGCATTGATGAGCTGATTGTCAGCCGCTGAAAAAGAAGCACCCTACGGGGTGCTTTTTTTGTACCCAAAATTAACGCACCCCCTGTAGGAGCCGGCTTGCTGGCGATTGCGGTCGGTCATTCAACATTGATGTCGACTGTTGCACCGCTATCGCCAGCAAGCCGGCTCCTACAGGGGGTGGTGTTGTCAGGGACAAATTCCAGGCATAAAAAAAGCACCCCGAAGGGTGCTTTTTCTGTCGCTGGCAGCTTAGCGCTTCAGCGAGGCCGGCAGGTGCGGCTGGATCGCCGTCAGCACTGCCTTGAAGCACTTGGTGTTACCGGCAACGATGTGGCCTTTCTCAAGGAAATCGTGACCGCCGGTGAAATCGCTCACCAAACCGCCAGCTTCCTGGATCAGCAGGGCGCCTGCAGCCATGTCCCACTCGGACAGGCCCGACTCCCAGAACGCATCGAAGCGACCGGCAGCCACGTAGGCCAGGTCCAGGCTCGCCGAGCCAGCGCGGCGGATGCCGGCGGTCTGGCCAACCAGGGCGCGGAACATGCCCAGGTAGTTGTCGAGGTTGTCCATCTGGTCGTCACGGAACGGGAAGCCGGTACCCAGCAGGGCGCCGTCCAGGCTGGTGCGGCCGCTGACGCGCAGGCGACGACCGTTCAGTTGAGCGCCGCGACCACGGCTGGCGGTGAATTCTTCCTGGCGAACCGGGTCCAGAACAACTGCGTGTTCCAGGCGACCGCGGTATTTGCAGGCGATGCTGACAGCGAAGTGAGGAATGCCGCGCAGGAAGTTGGTGGTGCCGTCCAGCGGATCGATGATCCACAGGTATTCTTCACCTTCGATCCCGGTGCCGGCGTGCATGCCGGTTTCTTCACCCATGATCGAGTGGTTCGGGTAAGCCTTGCGCAGCGCGTCGATGATTTTCTGTTCAGCGGCGCGATCCACCTCGGATACGTAATCCTTGGCGTCTTTTTCGTCGACCTTGATGGTATCCAGGCGCTCGATGGAGCGGAAGATCAATTCACTGGCGCTGCGGGCGGCGCGCAGCGCGATATTCAGCATGGGCTGCATGGATGTGTCACCTAAGGTTGTTAAAGAAAGCCGGGCATTCTATCAGAAAGTTTCTACAGGAGAAGGTCAGTGTTCGCTTTCATAGCTGAACGGTGTGCCCCGCCTCAGAAATACGGTCACTTTTGACGAGTGATCAATGTTGGCAGGCAAGGCGCCGCGCCGACTCATAGCGCGCTATGGGGAGAAGCGGCAACGCAGCATGCCAACATTGAGCGCCGTCAAAAGTGAATCGTTATTTTTGAGGCGGGGCACCCTGTTGAGCTGTAAGATTCTGCTCCCCATTAAAGTGTTCGAGAGCGCCTCCCTTGCTGCATAACATTCGTGTCGTCCTGGTCAATACCAGCCACCCCGGCAATATCGGCGGGGCTGCGCGTGCCATGAAGAACATGGGCCTGTCGCGGCTGGTGCTGGTCGAACCACGGTTGTTCCCGCACCACGAAGCCGATGCTCGTGCATCTGGCGCCGGGGACATCCTTGAAAACGCGCAAGTCGTCGCCACTTTGGAAGATGCCTTGGTCGGCTGCAATCTGGTGCTCGGCACCAGCGCCCGTGACCGGCGCATTCCCTGGCCGCTGCTCGATCCCCGCGAATGCGGGACGAAAGTGGTCGAGGAAGCCGGGCAGGGCGCCGAAATCGCCTTGGTATTTGGTCGTGAAGATTCCGGCCTGACCAATGAAGAGCTGCAGCGATGTCATTATCACGTGCACATCCCATCAGACCCTGAATTCAGTTCGCTGAACCTTGGGGCGGCGGTGCAGGTGTTGAGCTATGAAGTGCGCATGTCCTGGTTGGCGGCCCAAGGCCAGTCGAGCAAGGTCGAGAAGGAAGAAGTGGCATCGGTCAAAAGCGCTGAGCTGGCGACCATGGATGAGCTGGAGCGATTCTATGAGCACCTGGAGCAAACCCTGGTGGCCATCGAATTCCTCGATCCTGAAAAGCCACGGCACTTGATGGCGCGCCTGCGTCGGTTGTACGGACGAAGCTCGGTCAGCCGGGCGGAAATGAATATATTGCGTGGCATCCTCACGGAAACCCAGAAAGCGGCCCGTGGTGAGCTTCTAAAGCGGAAGGATTAATGATGTTCGAGCGTTTGCGTGAAGATATCCAGAGTGTTTTCCATCGTGACCCGGCGGCGCGTAACGCTTTTGAAGTCCTGACTTGCTACCCGGGCATGCACGCCATCTGGATCCACCGGTTGTCGGCAGCCTTGTGGCGCGCCGAGCTGAAGTGGCTGGCGCGGCTGGTGTCGAACTTCGGCCGCTGGTTGACCGGGATCGAGATCCATCCGGGTGCCAAGGTCGGTCGTCGGTTCTTCATTGACCATGGCATGGGCATTGTCATCGGTGAAACCGCCGAGATCGGCAACGACGTCACCCTTTATCAGGGTGTGACGCTGGGCGGCACCAGCTGGAATAAAGGCAAGCGTCACCCGACACTGGAAGACGGTGTGGTGGTGGGGGCTGGTGCCAAGGTGCTCGGCCCGTTCACCGTGGGTGCTGGCGCCAAGGTCGGTTCCAATGCCGTGGTGACCAAGGCCGTGCCGCCCGGTGCGACAGTGGTCGGCATTCCAGGGCGGATCATCGTCAAATCCGATGAAGAGCAGGACGCCAAGCGCAAGGCCATGGCCGAGAAGATCGGTTTCGATGCCTACGGTGTTGGCGAAGACATGCCGGACCCGGTGGCGCGTGCCATCAATCAACTGCTCGATCATCTGCAGGCAGTCGATGGTCGTCTGGAGGGGATGTGCGGGGCGTTGAAGGATCTGGGCAGTAATTACTGTGCGAAAGACCTGCCGGAGCTGCGCGAAGAAGACTTTGCGTGTGTGAAGGACAAGGATCAGAGCCAGGCCAGCTAGACCGAGTCGACCCCTTCGCGGGCAAGCCTCGCTCCTGCAAGGGTTTCGTTAATCCTGTAGGAGCGAGCGGGCGGCGATCCGACTTGCCCGCGAAGAACGATAACGCGCAATTGCTGGCTGTAACCGCCCAGCCTTTGTTATGATGCGGCCGCTCTTTTGCGGGTAAACCTGACTAAAGTACTAGGTCTTATAGTTGACTTAAATACTCGGGAATTGCATACTCGCCCCATTCCGAACTCCGTGGTAATTGTCCATGCGACTGACTACAAAAGGCCGATACGCCGTGACCGCCATGCTTGATCTGGCGTTGCATGCGCAGCACGGGCCCGTGTCCCTGGCCGATATCTCCGAGCGCCAAGGCATCTCCCTGTCCTACCTCGAACAGCTTTTCGCCAAATTGCGCCGCAGCAATCTGGTGTCCAGCGTCCGTGGTCCGGGCGGCGGTTACCAACTGTCCCGCGACATGCAGGGCATCCAGGTCGCCCAGGTGATCGATGCGGTAAACGAATCGGTCGATGCAACCAAATGCCAGGGGCAGGGCGGTTGCCATCAAGGCGATACCTGTCTGACTCACCACTTGTGGTGCGACCTGAGCCTGCAGATCCACGAATTTCTGAGCGGTATCAGCTTGGCTGATCTTGTTACTCGCCGTGAGGTGCAAGAAGTAGCCCAGCGTCAGGACCAGCGTCGTTGCAACAGCAAGACGCCACGCCTGGACAAGATTGAAGCGTCCGCCGTCGAATGACAGCCAAAGAGCTAGCGGCACGCCAGCCAGCCTGATTTAGGAGATAGTCCATGAAATTGCCGATTTACCTTGATTACTCTGCGACCACCCCGGTTGATCCGCGTGTTGCGCAAAAGATGAGTGAATGCCTGCTGGTCGACGGAAACTTCGGTAACCCGGCGTCCCGTTCCCACGTGTTCGGCTGGAAAGCTGAAGAGTCCGTCGAAAACGCCCGTCGTCAGGTCGCAGACCTGGTCAACGCCGATCCGCGTGAAATCGTCTGGACCTCCGGTGCCACCGAGTCCGACAACCTGGCAATCAAGGGTGCGGCGCATTTCTATGCGACCAAGGGCAAACACCTGATCACCACCAAGATTGAGCACAAGGCTGTCCTCGACACCATGCGCCAACTGGAGCGTGAAGGCTTCGAAGTGACCTACATCGAGCCTCGCACTGACGGTCTGGTTACGCCGGAAATGATCGAAGCTGAACTGCGTGACGACACCATCCTGGTTTCGGTCATGCACGTGAACAACGAAATCGGCACCATCAACGACATCGCAGCCATCGGCGAACTGACCCGCTCCAAAGGGATCCTGTTCCACGTCGACGCCGCTCAGTCCACCGGCAAGGTCGAGATCGACCTGCAGAAGCTGAAAGTCGACATGATGTCGTTCTCCGCCCACAAAACCTATGGCCCTAAAGGCATCGGCGCGCTGTACGTCAGCCGCAAGCCGCGTGTGCGCATCGAAGCGACCATGCACGGCGGCGGTCACGAGCGCGGCATGCGTTCTGGCACCCTGGCGACCCACCAGATCGTCGGCATGGGTGAAGCCTTCCGCGTAGCCAAGGAAGACATGGCTGCCGAGAACGTGCGCATCAAAGCCTTGAGCGACCGTTTCTTCAAGCAGGTCGAAGACCTGGAAGAGCTGTACGTCAACGGCAGCATGACCGCCCGCGTTCCGCACAACCTGAACCTGAGCTTCAACTACGTTGAAGGCGAGTCGCTGATCATGGCGCTCAAGGATCTGGCTGTTTCGTCCGGTTCGGCTTGCACCTCGGCTTCGCTGGAGCCTTCGTACGTACTGCGCGCCCTGGGCCGCAACGACGAACTGGCACACAGCTCGATCCGCTTCACCTTCGGTCGTTTCACCACCGAAGAAGAAATCGACTACGCCGCGCAGAAAGTCTGCGAGGCCGTTACCAAGCTGCGCGCTTTGTCGCCGCTGTGGGACATGTACAAAGACGGTGTCGACATTTCGAAAATCGAGTGGGCGGCACACTGATTTCAAGTCGCCGCAAACCAGGCCCTGTAAACTTAAGGTAGGCAGGGCTTCAAGAGCGACTCTCTGATGAGTGAGGATTAAGAATCATGGCTTACAGCGAAAAGGTCATCGACCACTACGAAAACCCGCGTAACGTCGGCAAGATGGACGCGGAAGACCCGGATGTCGGCACCGGCATGGTCGGCGCTCCGGCGTGCGGCGACGTGATGCGCCTGCAAATCAAGGTCAACGAGCAAGGCATCATCGAAGACGCCAAGTTCAAGACCTACGGTTGCGGTTCGGCTATCGCCTCCAGCTCCCTGGCGACCGAGTGGATGAAAGGCAAGACTCTGGATGAAGCAGAGACCATCAAAAACACTCAACTGGCCGAAGAACTGGCTCTGCCGCCGGTGAAAATTCACTGCTCCGTACTCGCTGAAGACGCTATCAAAGCGGCCGTTCGCGACTACAAGCAGAAGAAAGGCTTGATCTGATTTTCAAGATTTTGCGACGAGTAAGGAGTCACCGATGGCTATCAGCATGACAGAAGCGGCTGCTCGACACGTGCGACGCTCCCTCGACGGGCGCGGCAAAGGTGAAGGGATTCGTCTGGGTGTTCGCACCACGGGCTGTTCCGGCCTTGCCTACGTGCTGGAGTTTGTCGACGAGGTGGTTGCCGAGGATCAGGTGTTCGAAAGTCACGGCGAGAAAGTGATCATCGACCCGAAAAGCCTGGCCTACCTGGACGGCACCGAGCTCGATTTCGTCAAGGAAGGGTTGAACGAAGGCTTCAAGTTCAACAACCCCAACGTACGCGGTGAATGTGGCTGCGGCGAAAGCTTCAACATCTGAGGCTTCTTGTGGGTACTCCTTGTCATTTCGCTTTATTTGAGCTGCAACCGAGTTTCAATCTGGACCTCGACCAGCTGGCTACGCGCTACCGTGAGTTGGCGCGCAGTGTTCATCCGGACCGTTTTGCGGACGCTTCCGAGCGCGAGCAACGGCTGGCGCTAGAGCAATCCGCGAGCCTCAACGAGGCCTACCAGACGCTCAAAAGTCCCCCGAAGCGCGCGCGATACCTGCTCGCCCTGAATGGTGGCGAGCTGCCGCTGGAGGTCACGGTGCATGATCCGGAGTTTCTTCTGCAACAGATGGAGTTGCGCGAAGAGCTCGAAGACCTGCAGGACAGCGCCGACCTGAATGGCGTTGCCGTCTTCAAGCGTCGTTTGAAAGTTGCTCAGGAAAAACTGAACGACAGTTTCGCAGCCTGTTGGAATGATGCAGCGCAACGTGAACAGGCCGAACGCCTGATGCGGCGCATGCAGTTCCTCGACAAGCTCACCTACGAAGTGCGCCAGTTAGAAGAGCGCCTCGACGATTAACCCAGTGCCGCTCCGGTCGCACGCCTGATATACAGATAAGTCCTGATCACGATGGCCCTACTGCAGATCGCCGAACCCGGCCAAAGTCCTCAACCGCACCAGCGTCGTCTGGCTGTGGGGATCGACTTGGGCACTACCAATTCGCTGGTCGCTGCATTGCGCAGTGGTCTTTCCGAGCCTCTGGCTGACGCTGACGGGCAGGTCATCCTGCCGTCCGCCGTGCGTTACCACGCCGATCGCGTCGAAGTGGGCGAGTCGGCCAAGCTGGCTGCCGCTACCGATCCGTTGAACACCGTGCTGTCGGTCAAGCGCTTGATGGGTCGTGGTCTGTCCGACGTCAAGCAATTGGGCGAGCAACTGCCGTACCGCTTTGTCGGTGGCGAGTCGCACATGCCGTTCATCGAAACCATTCAGGGGCCGAAAAGCCCGGTCGAAGTCTCCGCCGATATCCTCAAGGTATTGCGTCAGCGCGCTGAAGCGACATTGGGTGGCGAGCTGGTGGGTGCGGTGATCACCGTTCCGGCCTATTTCGACGATGCTCAGCGTCAAGCCACCAAGGACGCGGCCAAACTGGCCGGCCTGAACGTGCTGCGTTTGCTCAATGAGCCGACCGCCGCTGCCGTGGCTTACGGTCTGGATCAACATGCTGAAGGCCTGGTCGCGATTTATGACCTGGGCGGCGGCACCTTCGATATTTCGATTCTGCGCCTGACCGGCGGTGTGTTCGAAGTGCTGGCCACCGGCGGCGACAGCGCCCTGGGCGGCGATGACTTCGACCATGCGATTGCCGGCTGGATCATCGAGAGCGCCGGTTTGTCCGCTGATCTCGATCCGGGTGCGCAACGTAACCTGCTGCAAACTGCCTGCGCGGCCAAGGAAGCGCTGACCAATGTTGCGGCCGTTGAAGTCGCTTATGGCGACTGGAAAGCCGAGCTGACTCGCGAAGCTTTCAATGCGCTGATCGAGCCGATGGTTGCTCGCAGCCTGAAGGCCTGCCGTCGCGCGGTGCGTGATTCCGGCGTCGAGCTGGAAGACGTGCACGCGGTGGTCATGGTCGGCGGTTCGACCCGTGTGCCTCGCGTTCGTGAAGCCGTCGCCGAAGCCTTCGGTCGCCAACCGCTGACTGAAATCGACCCGGATCAAGTGGTGGCCATCGGTGCTGCGATCCAGGCCGATACGCTGGCCGGCAACAAGCGCGATGGCGGCGAACTGCTGTTGCTCGACGTGATTCCGTTGTCCCTGGGGCTGGAAACCATGGGCGGCCTGATGGAGAAGGTGATTCCGCGCAACACCACCATTCCCGTCGCTCGTGCCCAGGATTTCACCACGTACAAAGATGGCCAGTCGGCCATGGCGATCCACGTGTTGCAGGGTGAGCGCGAGCTGATCAGCGACTGCCGCTCCCTGGCGCGCTTCGAATTGCGCGGCATTCCGGCGATGGTCGCCGGTGCAGCGAAGATCCGCGTGACCTTCCAGGTCGACGCCGACGGTCTGCTCAGTGTCTCGGCCCGTGAGTTGGGTTCGGGTGTTGAAGCAAGCATTCAGGTCAAGCCGTCCTACGGCCTGACCGACGGCGAAATCGCCAAGATGCTCAAGGATTCGTTCCAGCACGCCAACGACGACAAGGTCGCCCGTGTGCTGCGTGAGCAGCAGGTCGATGCCCAGCGCCTGATCGAAGCGGTGCAAGCCGCTCTCGAAGCCGACGGCGAGCGTTTGCTCGACGCCGAAGAGCGCATGGTCATCGAATTGCAGATGCAGGAACTGACCGAACTGATGAAAGGTGCCGATGGTTACGCCATCGAGCAACAGACCAAGCGTCTGTCGCAAGTCACCGACGCCTTTGCTGCCCGCCGCCTGGACTCGACGGTGAAAGCCGCGCTGGCGGGGCGCAATCTGAATGAAATCGAGGATAACTGATGCCGCAGGTCATTTTTCTGCCACACGAGAAGTTTTGCCCGGAAGGCATGGTGGTCGAGGCTGAGCCCGGTACATCGATTCTCGAACTGGCCCATGAGCACCACATCGAGATGGAAAGTGCCTGTGGCGGCGTTTGCGCTTGTACCACTTGTCATTGCATCGTTCGAGAAGGGTTTGATTCGCTGGAAGAAGCGGATGAACTGGAAGAAGATTTCCTCGATCGTGCCTGGGGTCTGGAAGCTCAATCGCGTCTGGCCTGCCAGGCGATCGTCGGGACTGAAGACCTGACCATCGAGATTCCGAAGTATTCGCTCAACCACGCCGCCGAAGCGCCGCACTGATTCAAGGAACTGTCATGAGTCTCAAGTGGACTGATGTGCTGGAAATCGCAATCCAGCTGGCTGAAAGCAAGCCCGATGTTGACCCTTTGTCGGTCAACTTCGTCGATCTGCGCAAGTGGGTGATGGAATTGCCCGAGTTCGACGACCTGCCTGAGCATTGTGGCGAAAAGATCCTCGAGGCCATTCAGGCCCACTGGATCGAAGAACGCGACTGAGCCACGCTGCAGGTTAGGCAATACCCAAGAACCCGCGTATAATTCGCGGGTTTAATTTTTCACAAATTACCGTTTCTGGAGTTACACCATGGCTGTTCAACGTACTTTCTCCATCATCAAGCCTGACGCTGTTGCTAAAAACGTCATCGGCGAGATCACCACTCGTTTCGAAAAAGCAGGCCTGCGCGTTGTAGCTTCGAAACTGAAGCAACTGTCCAAAGCCGAAGCTGAAGGCTTCTACGCTGAGCACAGCGCTCGTGGTTTCTTCGGCGACCTGGTTGCTTTCATGATCTCCGGTCCTGTTGTTGTTCAGGTTCTGGAAGGCGAAAACGCTATCGCTCTGAACCGTGAGCTGATGGGCGCTACCAACCCTAAAGAAGCTGCTGCCGGCACCATCCGTGCTGACTTCGCTGATTCCATCGACGCCAACGCTGTACACGGTTCGGACTCCGAAGCCGCTGCTGCTCGCGAAATCTCGTACTTCTTCGCAGCTACTGAAGTAACCACTCGCTAAGCATTGGCTTAAGAGTGAAGGTGAATCCATGACTACATCGACTGTAAAAACCAACCTGCTGGGGCTGACTCAACAGGAAATGGAAAAATTCTTCGACTCAATCGGGGAGAAGCGTTTCCGTGCCGGTCAGGTAATGAAATGGATTCACCACCTTGGCGTCGATGATTTCGACGCCATGACGAACGTCAGCAAGGCCCTGCGCGACAAGCTCAAGGCCATTGCCGAAGTTCGCGGTCCTGAAGTCGTCAGCGAGGACATTTCCACCGACGGCACCCGTAAGTGGGTGGTGCGCGTGGCGTCCGGCAGCTGCGTCGAGACCGTTTACATTCCCCAGGGCAAACGCGGCACTCTGTGCGTTTCGTCCCAGGCAGGCTGTGCCCTGGATTGCAGTTTCTGCTCCACCGGCAAGCAAGGTTTCAACAGCAACCTCACCGCCGCCGAAGTCATCGGCCAGGTGTGGATTGCCAATAAATCGTTCGGCAGCATCCCGGCGACCGCCGACCGTGCCATCACCAACGTGGTGATGATGGGCATGGGCGAGCCGCTGCTGAACTTCGACAACGTCGTTGCAGCCATGCATCTGATGATGGACGACCTGGGTTACGGCATTTCCAAGCGCCGTGTGACCCTGTCGACCTCCGGCGTGGTGCCGATGATCGATGAGCTGTCCAAGCACATCGACGTCTCCCTGGCGTTGTCCCTGCACGCACCGAATGACGCATTGCGTAACCAATTGGTGCCGATCAACAAGAAATATCCGCTTAAGATGCTGCTCGAGTCGTGCCAGCGCTACATGTCGTCCCTGGGCGAAAAACGCGTGCTGACCATCGAGTACACCTTGCTCAAGGACATCAACGACAAGGTTGAGCATGCCGTTGAGATGATCGAGCTGCTCAAGAACATCCCGTGCAAGATCAACCTGATTCCGTTCAACCCGTTCCCGCATTCCGGTTACGAGCGTCCGAGCAACAATGCGATTCGTCGCTTCCAGGATCAGCTTCACCATGCAGGTTTCAATGTCACCGTACGCACCACTCGCGGTGAAGACATCGATGCCGCGTGTGGCCAATTGGTAGGGCAGGTGCTGGATCGCACCCGTCGCAGTGAACGTTATATCGCCGTGCGCGAGTTGAGCGCCGACAACGATATGGCTTCGAACGCTGCGAAATAATTCAAGAGAGGATCTCTATGTCCCTGCGCTTTGCGCTGCTTTTGCTGTTGGCCAGTCTTTGTACTGGCTGCGTCCTGTCGGGCGATTTCAATCCGATGAAGACCAGCAAGGGCCGCGATGAAGCGCGAGTTGCCTACGTGCAACTGGGCTTGGGCTATTTGCAGCAGGGCATGACCGAACGCGCCAAGGTCCCGCTGAAAAAGGCCTTGGAGCTGGACGGTTCGGATCCTGACGCCAATGCCGCATTGGGTCTGGTGTTTCAGGCCGAGATGGAGCCGGAGCTGGCGGATGAGCACTTTCGCAAGGCGCTTTCTTCCCGCCCCAACGATGCCCGTATCCTGAATAATTACGGCAGTTTTCTTTTCGAACAGAAACGTTACAAAGAGGCTTACGAGCGCTTCGAGCAAGCCGCTGCCGATACCCTGTATCCTGAGCGTTCGCGAGTGTTCGAGAACCTGGGCATGACCGCTTCCAAGCTTGGCCAGCGTGATCTGGCCCAGCAGCAGTTGGAAAAAGCTTTGCGTTTGAACCGTCAGCAACCCCGTGCATTGCTGGAAATGGCTGAGTTGTCTTACGAAGACAGGCATTATGTGCCCGCGCGTGACTATTACGACCGTTTTAGCCTGCTCACCGAGCAAAATGCACGTAGTCTATTGCTCGGCGTTCGGCTGGCAAAAGTGTTCGAAGATCGCGACAAGGCAGCCAGTTATGGCCTGCAACTAAAACGACTCTATCCCGGTACGCCGGAATATCAGCAATACCTGTCGGAGCAATGATGAAAGCGGCGCATCCCGAAGTTGTAGCAGCGAATCGCGTTAACCCCGGTGAGACTTTGCGCCAGGCCCGCGAAAGCAATGGCTGGTCGCTGGCCGAAGTGGCCCTCAAGCTCAACCTCACCGTTAATTCCCTGAGTAATCTGGAAGCCGGCGCATTCGACAAGCTGCCGGGGCATACCTTTGCCCGCGGTTATATTCGCGCCTACGCCAAATTGCTCGGCATGGACCAGACCGTTCTGGTTCAGCAATTCGACCAATCCACCGGTACCGACTCCCAGGGCGCCAACGTCCACAGCCTGGGGCGCATCGAAGAGCCGGTTCGGGTTTCCCACACTATCTTGCGAATCGTCAGCCTGCTGCTGCTGATCGCGGTGATCGGCGGCGGTTTCATCTGGTGGCAGGATCAAACCTCATTGCGCACCAAGGACCTGATCAGCCTGAGCCCGGAGCACGTTGAAGTCGAAGGCGCCGACGGCACCACCCAGATCCATCCGCTGGACGAGCCGGAAGACCAGGCTGTCGCGGAAGGTCAGGCTGAAAGTTCGACCGCTCTCGCATTGCCGCAAGCCGAGACTTCGACTGAAGCGCCGGCTGAAGCTGAGCCGGCTACGCCTGTGGTCGCTCCGGCCGCACCGGCTACCCCGGCGCCAGTTGCACCGACACATAACACCGCGCCGGCTGCTCCGGCACCCGTTGCCCCGGCGCACAGCACCGCGCCAGTTGTCGCGCCTGCGGCCCCGACGGCTCCGGTTGTGTCGACCCCGCCTGCAACCGCCTCGGTAACGCCGACCATTCCTGCTCCGGCAGCGGCTGCACCGGCTGCTCCGGTTGCTGGCCAAGGCCAGGTTCAACTGCAATTCACCGCTGATTGCTGGACACAAGTTACCGACGGCACTGGCAAAGTGCTGCTCAGTGGTCTCAAGCGCAAAGGCGAAACCGTTTCCCTCAGTGGTAAGCCGCCGTTTGCCGTGCGTCTGGGCTTCGCCCGTGGCGCGCAGGTCAGCTACAACGGTCAGGTGGTTGATGTCGCTCCATTCACCAGTGGCGAGACTGCTCGCCTGAAGTTGGGTCAATAAGTCATGCACGGCGAATCTCCAATCAAGCGTCGCGAATCCCGGAAAATCTGGGTCGGTAACGTGCCTGTTGGCGGCGATGCGCCCATCGCTGTGCAGAGCATGACCAACAGCGACACCAATGACGTTGCCGCCACCGTCGCCCAGATCAATCGTCTGGAAGCCGCTGGCGTCGATATCGTGCGGGTTTCCGTACCGGACATGGACGCCGCCGAAGCCTTCGGCAAGATCAAGCAACTGGTCAAAGTGCCGTTGGTGGCCGACATCCACTTCGACTACAAGATCGCTTTGCGCGTAGCCGAACTGGGCGTTGATTGCCTGCGGATCAACCCGGGCAACATCGGTCGTGAAGACCGCGTGCGTGCGGTGGTCGATGCCGCCCGTGATCGCGGGATTCCGATCCGCATCGGCGTCAACGCCGGTTCCCTGGAAAAAGACCTGCAAAAGAAATACGGCGAGCCGACCCCGGCCGCGCTGGTCGAGTCTGCCCTGCGTCACGTCGAGCACCTTGAACGCCTGAACTTCCAGGACTTCAAGGTCAGCGTGAAAGCCTCCGACGTGTTCATGGCCGTCGCCGCTTACCGCTTGCTGGCCAAGGAAATCGTCCAGCCGCTGCACTTGGGCATCACCGAAGCCGGTGGTTTGCGTTCAGGCACAGTGAAATCCGCCGTGGGCCTCGGTATGCTGCTCGCCGAAGGGATTGGCGATACTATCCGCATCTCGTTGGCGGCCGACCCGGTCGAGGAAGTGAAAGTCGGCTACGACATTCTCAAATCCCTGCACCTGCGTTCCCGTGGCATCAACTTCATCGCCTGCCCGAGCTGCTCGCGGCAGAACTTCGATGTGGTCAAGACCATGAACGAGCTGGAAGGGCGCCTCGAAGATCTGCTGGTGCCGCTGGATGTCGCGGTCATCGGTTGCGTGGTCAACGGGCCGGGCGAAGCCAAGGAAGCCCATATCGGCTTGACCGGCGGCACGCCAAACCTGATTTACATCGACGGCAAGCCGTCGCAGAAACTGACGAATGACAATCTGGTGGATGAGCTTGAACGCTTGATCCGCCAGAAAGCGGCCGAGAAGGTCGAAGCTGACGCAGCTGTAATCGCTCGCGGCTGATCGAACGAATTTAAGGATTTAAAGTGAGCAAGTCTCTGCAAGCCATTCGTGGCATGAACGACATCCTGCCCGAACAGACTCCCCTGTGGCGTCATTTCGAGGGCACCGTTTCGCGTCTGCTGGATAACTACGGTTACAAGCAGATCCGCATGCCGATCGTCGAGTTCACCGAGCTGTTCAAGCGCTCGATCGGTGAAGTGACCGACATCGTCGAAAAAGAGATGTACACCTTCGAAGACCGTAACGGTGATTCGCTGACCCTGCGCCCAGAAGGCACGGCGGCTTGCGTGCGTGCGGTGCTCGAGCACGGCATCACTGGCGGCGGCCAGGTGCAGAAACTCTGGTACATCGGCCCGATGTTCCGCCACGAACGTCCGCAGAAAGGCCGTTATCGCCAGTTCCACCAGATCGGTGTCGAAGTGTTCAACCTCGACGGTCCGGACATCGACGCCGAGCTGATCGTGCTGACCTGGCGCCTGTGGGGCGAGCTGGGCATCCGTGATGCGGTCAAGCTCGAACTCAACAGCCTGGGCACCAGCGAATCCCGTGGTCGTTATCGCGAAGCGCTGGTCGAGTTCCTGTCCGCTCACCTGGACAAGCTCGACGAAGACAGCCAGCGTCGTCTGAAGACCAACCCGTTGCGCGTTCTGGACACCAAGAACGCCGACACTCAAGCGATCCTGGTCGACGCGCCGAAAATGGCCGACTACCTCGACGACGAATCCCGCGTGCACTTCGAGGGCCTCAAGGCTCGCCTGGACGCCGCCGGTATTCCTTACGTGATCAACCCGAAGCTGGTACGCGGGCTGGATTACTACAGCAAGACGGTTTTCGAGTGGGTCACCGACAAGTTGGGCGCTCAAGGCACCGTGTGTGCCGGCGGCCGCTACGACGGTCTGGTGGAACAGATGGGCGGCAAGCCGACCCCGGGCGTTGGTTTCGCCATGGGCATCGAGCGTCTGGTGCTGCTGCTTGAAACCCTGGAGCAGATCCCGGAAGAGATCTCCCGTCAGGTCGACGTCTATCTCTGCGCATTCGGCGAGGCTGCCGAGCTGGCGGCCCTGACGTTGAGCGAGAAGGTGCGCGATCAGTTGCCCAACCTGCGTCTGCAGATCAATGCCGGCGCCGGCAGTTTCAAAAGTCAATTCAAGAAGGCCGACAAGAGCGGTGCGCTGTACGCGCTGATCCTCGGTGACGACGAAATGGCCCAGCAAGTGGTAGGTTTCAAACCCCTGCGTGGCCAGGGCGAACAACAAAGCATTGCCTGGGATGCGCTTGCTGCACACCTGGCCACCTGCGTCGTGCAGGGTTGAAGCTGTCATAAACAGCCGATTTAGCGATTAAGGAGTATTGGGGTGTCGAGTACCGAAGACGAACAGCTGGCGGATTTGAAGGACTGGTGGACACGCAACGGCAAGCCCCTGGTCACTGGCGGCCTGTTGGCGCTGGTCATCGTGTTCGGCTGGCAGGCCTTTCAAAAGTATCAGAGCAATCAGTCGCAAGGCGCCTCGATGCTCTATCAGCAATTGCTCGAAACCACGCTGACGCCCAACGGCAAGCCTGATGCCGCCCGTGTTTCGGACCTGGCCGGCAAGCTCAACAGCGAATTTGGCGGCAGCGCCTACGCGCAATACGGCAGCCTGTTCGTGGCGAAAGTCGCGGTCGACAGCGGCAAGCTGGACGACGCTGCCACCGAGCTGAAAGCCATCGTTGCCAAACCGGCCAACCCGGCACTGGGCGAAATCGCCCGTCAGCGCCTGGCGCAGGTACTGGCCGCGCAGAACAAGGTCGATGAAGCCCTGAAACTGCTCGAAGGCGATGCCGATAAAGCATTCCTCGCCACCCGCGAAGAACTCAAGGGCGACCTGCTGGTGCAGTTGGGTCGTACTGACGAAGCGCACGCTGCGTATCAAAAAGCCAAGGCGGCACTGTCGGATGAAGCGGCAGTCGGTGGCCTACAAATCAAGTTGGACGATCTGGCCAAAGGGGATGCGTGACGTGATCCGTTGGAAACATGCAGCATTGCTGGCTCTGGCCGTTTTGGCCGCGGGTTGCAGCAGCAACAGCAAAAAAGAATTGCCGCCTGCCGAGCTGGTCGACTTCAAAGAAGAAGTGGTCCTGCAAAAGCAGTGGAGTCGTTCGATCGGTGACGGTCAGGGCGAAACCTACAACATGCTGGTTCCGGCGATCGATGGCGATACCATCTATGCCGCCGACGTCACTGGCGTGGTGATGGCGATGGATCGCAGCAATGGCGACGTCAAGTGGAAGAAAGACCTCGAACTGCCTGTTTCCGGCGCCGTTGGCGTAGGTTATGGCCTGCTCGTGATCGGTACGACCAAGGGCGAAATCGTTGCGATGGACGCCACCAACGGTGAAGAGAAATGGCGCGCTCGCGTGTCCAGCGAAGTTCTCGCGCCGCCGGCCAACAACGGTGACGTGGTGGTCGTTCAGACTCAGGATGACCGTCTGATCGGTCTGGATGCCTCTACCGGCAACCAGCGCTGGTTGTATGACAGCACGCCTGCGGTCCTGACCCTGCGAGGCACCAGCGCACCGATCGTGACCAACCGCCTCGCGGTGGCTGGCCTGTCGACCGGTAAAGTGGTTGCGCTCGATATCTCCAACGGCGTGCCGGTGTGGGAACAGCGGGTTGCGATCCCGCAAGGTCGTTCGGAACTGGAGCGCGTTGTCGATATCGACGGTGGTCTGCTGCTGTCCGGCGGTACCTTGTACGTCGCCAGCTATCAGGGTCGCGTTGCGGCACTGGACCTGGAAAGCGGTCGTCAGCTCTGGCAGCGTGATGCTTCCAGCTATGCCGGCGTTGCGCAGGGCTTCGGCACTGTGTACGTGAGCCTGGCTTCGGGCACCGTTGAAGGCGTTGACGAGCGTTCCACCACAGCCTTGTGGAGCAACGACTCGCTGGCTCGCCGTCAACTGTCGGCTCCAGAAGTGTTCTCCAGCTATGTTGCAGTCGGTGACATGGAAGGCTATGTGCACCTGCTGAGCCAGGTGGACGGTCGTTTTGTCGGCCGCGAACGCATCGACAGCGACGGCCTGCGTGCCCGTCCGCTGGTGGTGGGTGACACGATTTATCTTTATGGCAACAGCGGCAAACTGGAAGCCCTGACCATCAAGTAATGTTTTGACTATGCTTGGGGTTAACCCCCAAGCGGCCCCGTTCTGCGGGGCTCGCAGCGTTTTCAAACGCTGCCCCGAGCACCAGCCGCTGCCTCGCAGCGGCTTTTGTATTTTCTGAAATAACGAAGTGGAGAGCCGCATGGTTCCCGTAATCGCCCTGGTGGGCCGACCGAACGTCGGCAAGTCCACCTTGTTCAACCGCCTGACCAGGACTCGCGACGCCATCGTCGGCGACTTGTCCGGTCTGACCCGTGATCGCCAATACGGTGAGGCCAAGTGGCAAGGGCGTTCCTACATTCTGGTCGACACCGGCGGTATCTCCGGTGACGAGCACGGTATGGACGAAAAAATGGCCGAGCAGTCGCTGCTGGCCATTGAAGAAGCCGATGTCGTTCTGTTCCTGGTAGATGCCAAGGCCGGTTTCACCGCCGCCGACCAGATGATCGCCGAGCATTTGCGCAAACGTAACAAGCGTTCGTACGTGGTTGCCAACAAGGTCGACAACATCGACCCTGAAATGGCCCGCGCCGAATTCGCCCCGTTGGGCATGGGCCACGCGATCCCGATCGCCGGTGCTCATGGTCGTGGCATCACCCAGATGCTGGAAATCGCCCTGAGCGACTTCCCGAAAGACGAAGAAGAGCTGGAAGAAGGCGAGGAAGAGGACGTTGCCGAAGGCGAGGAAGCCAAGCGCATTCCTGGCCCAAGCGAAAAAGACGGGATCAAGATCGCCATCATCGGCCGCCCGAACGTCGGCAAGTCGACCCTGGTCAACCGCATGCTCGGTGAAGACCGGGTCATCGTGTACGACCAACCCGGCACTACCCGCGACAGTATCTACATCCCGTTCGAGCGTAACGACGAGAAGTACACGCTGATCGACACCGCCGGTGTGCGCAAGCGCGGCAAGATCCACGAAGAAGTCGAAAAATTCTCCGTGGTCAAAACCCTGCAAGCGATCAAAGACGCCAACGTGGTGATCTTCGTGATGGACGCCCGCGAAGGCGTGGTGGACCACGACCTCAACCTGCTGGGCTTCGCCATTGAGTCCGGTCGTGCGCTGGTCATCGCGATCAACAAGTGGGACGGCATGACGCCGAGCGAGCGTGACTTCGTGAAGGTCGAACTGCAACGTCGACTGTTCTTCGTTGACTACGCCGACATCCACTTCATCTCGGCACTGCACGGCACGGGCGTGGGCAACCTCTACGCTTCCGTACAGAACTCGTTCAAGTCCGCGGTCACCCGCTGGCCGACCAACCGTCTGACCCAGATTCTGGAAGATGCGGTCGGCGAGCACGCGCCACCGATGGTCAACAACCGCCGGATCAAGCTGCGTTATGCGCACTTGGGTGGTGCCAACCCGCCGATCATCGTGATTCACGGTAACCAGATCGAGAAGGTGCCGAAGTCTTACGTGCGTTATCTGGAAAACACTTACCGTCGTGTCTTGAAGCTGGTCGGTACGCCGATCCGCATCGAGTTCAAGGGCGGCGAGAACCCGTACGAAGGCAACAAGAACTCGCTCACTGACCGTCAGGTCAACAAGAAGCGTCGCTTGATGTCGCACCACAAGAAAGCCGACAAGAAGCGCCGCGACAAGCGCTGATTCAAGGCTGGCTCGCCTCTGTAGGAGCGAGGCTTGCCCGCGAAGAACGATAACGCGGTGTATCTGATACACCGCGGTGTTGCGTTCGCGGGCAAGCCTCGCTCCTACGGGATCGGGTTCGAGAAGAAGGGCGCCACTGGCGCCCTTTTTTTATGGGCGCCGTTTGGCTATCCTCGGGCTCTCCCGCGCCGCCGTTAGAGCCGGGTGTAGAGCAGGGAATCACCGATGATCACCAGTAAGCTGCCGAATGTCGGCATCACTATCTTCACGCAGATGTCTCAGCTCGCGGCGCAAACCGGGGCGATCAACCTGTCACAGGGTTTTCCCGATTTCGATGCCCCGCAAGCCTTGTGCGATGCGGTGGGTCGGCACATTGCCAATGGCCATAACCAGTATTCGCCAATGACCGGCCTGCCGGTACTGCGTCAGCAGATCGTGGCGAAAATTGCCCGCAGCTATGGCGTCACCGTCGATGCGGACAGCGAAGTGACCGTGACTCCCGGTGCGACTGAGGCGATTTTTTGCGCCATTCAGGCCGTTATCCACAACGGTGACGAAGTCATCGTGTTTGATCCGGCCTATGACAGTTACGAGCCCTCGGTCCAGCTGGCCGGTGGCCGTTGTGTTCACGTGCAACTGGGGCTGGACGACTTCAGCATCGATTTCGAAAAGCTCGCCCAGGCGCTGAGTCCGCGCACGCGGATGATCATCCTCAATACCCCGCACAATCCCAGCGGCGCACTGATCAACCGTGCCGAGCTGGACCAACTGGCGGCGTTGATCCGTGACCGCGACATCTATGTGATCAGCGATGAGGTCTACGAGCACCTGGTCTACGACGGTGTGCCCCATGTCAGTGTGCTGGCCCATGAAGAGCTGTATCAGCGCGCCTTCGTGGTCAGCTCCTTCGGCAAGACGTACCACGTCACCGGCTGGAAAACCGGCTACGTGGTCGCGCCACCGGCCTTGTCGGCAGAGCTGCGCAAGGTGCACCAGTACGTCAATTTTTGCGGCGTAACCCCCTTGCAATACGCCTTGGCCGACTTCATGGCGGAGCATCCTGAACACGTCGAAGAATTGCCCGGCTTCTACCAGGCCAAGCGCGATCTGTTCTGCGACTTGCTGATGCCATCGCGTTTCAGTTTCACCCGCGTCACCGGCACCTATTTCCAGTTGGTCGATTACTCGCAGATCCGTCCCGACCTCAACGATGTCGAAATGGCGCTGTGGATGACCCGCGAACACGGCGTGGCGAGCATCCCGATCTCGGTGTTCTACCAGACGCCACCCGAAGGCCAGCGCCTGGTGCGCCTGTGCTTCGCCAAACGCGAGGAGACCCTGCGTGAAGCAGCGGCAAAACTATGCGTGATCTGAGTGCATTGCCGAATCTGACCATCGCGCTGATCCAGACAACCCTGGCCTGGCACGACCGCCAGGCCAATCTGGAGCATTTCGAGCAACTGCTGGAACAGGCTCGCGGCGCGGACCTGATCATCCTGCCGGAGATGTTCACCACCGGTTTTTCCATGGAGTCCGAGACGCTTGCCGAGGCGGAAAACGGTCCCACCAGCAAATGGCTGCGCGCCCAGGCGGCAAAACTCGATGCGGTGATCACCGGCAGCATCATCGTTCAGGCCGCTGATGGCAGCCATCGCAATCGCCTGTTGTGGGCGCGGCCGGATGGCGAAGTCTGGCATTACGACAAGCGCCACTTGTTCCGTATGGCCGGCGAGCACAATCACTACACGCCGGGCGAGCGCCAGGTGCAGTTCGAGCTCAAAGGCTGGCGCGTCCGACCGCTGATTTGCTACGACCTGCGTTTCCCGGTGTGGAGCCGCGATGCCCAGGACACAGACCTTTTGCTGTACACCGCCAACTGGCCGGGTGCGCGGCGCCAGCACTGGAACCGTTTGCTGCCGGCGCGGGCAATCGAAAACCTGTGCTACGTGGCGGCGGTGAATCGCATCGGCACTGACGGGAAAGGCTTTGCGTACACCGGCGACAGTCAGGTCCTGGATTTTCAGGGCGAGACATTGCTCAGCGCCGGTGAGGCGGATGGGGTGTTTCAGGTTGTTCTGGATGCGGCGGAACTGGCGGCTTATCGCACGCGGTTTCCGGCGAATCTGGATGCTGACACGTTCGAGTTCACCTGAGATTTTCTCTGCCTGACAAGGCCCCATCGCCAGCAAGCCGGCTCCTACAGTTGACCGAGTTGTTCTGACCTACGCGGTCAACTGTAGGAGCCGGCTTGCTGGCGATGGGGCCGGGACAGACAACATAAATATTGCCGGCAAACAAAAAGGCCCCGAGGTTCACACCCCGGGGCCTTTTGCATTACAGCGAAGGCTTACGCCGCTTTCGCTTCCGGCTGGCTCAACGAGCGGTTCAGCGCGCTGAACAAGGCCTTGAAGCTGGCGGTGGTGATGTTTTCATCGATGCCCACACCGTGCACCGCACGTTGGCCTTCCACACGCAGTTCGATGTAGGCCGCGGCCTTGGCGTTGGTGCCCGCACCGATCGCGTGCTCGTTGTAATCCATGATCTCCACCGGAATCGGCAGACCGGCCACCAGCGCTTCCAGCGCACCGTTGCCTTTGCCGCGCCAGTGCAGGTTGGTTTCGCCCTGGCCCTTGCCGGAAACTTCCACTTCCACGGCGCTGTGACCGTTTTCTTCCTGCAGGCGATGGCTGACCAGCGCGTACGGGGTGTTGGCCTGCAAGTACTCGCTGTGCAGCAACGCGTGGATCTGCTGGGCGGTCATTTCGAGGCCCAGGCGATCGGTTTCACGCTGCACGACCTGGCTGAACTCGATCTGCATGCGACGCGGCAAGCTGATGCCGTATTCCTGTTCCAGCAGGTAAGCGATACCGCCCTTGCCCGACTGGCTGTTGACGCGGATCACCGCCTCGTAGCTGCGGCCGATGTCGGCCGGGTCGATCGGCAAGTACGGGACTTCCCACAGGGCGTCCGGTTTCTGCTGGGCGAAGCCCTTGCGGATGGCATCCTGGTGGGAGCCGGAGAACGCGGTGTGAACCAGGTCGCCGACGTACGGGTGACGCGGGTGCACCTGGATCTGGTTGCATTCTTCGACGACTTTGCGCACGCCGTCGATGTCCGAGAAATCGAGCTCAGGGTGGATGCCCTGGGTGTAGAGGTTCAGTGCCACGGTGACCAGGTCGACGTTGCCGGTACGCTCGCCGTTGCCGAACAGGCAGCCTTCGACACGATCCGCACCCGCCATCAGGCCCAACTCGGTGGCGGCCACGCCGGTGCCACGGTCGTTGTGGGTGTGCAGGCTGATGATCACGCTGTCACGACGGTTGATGTGGCGGCCGAACCATTCGATCTGGTCGGCATAGATGTTCGGGGTCGCGCATTCGACGGTGGCCGGCAGGTTGAGGATCACTTTGTGCTCAGGCGTCGGGTTCCAGACTTCGATGACCGCGTCGCAGACTTCCTTGGCGAACTCCAGCTCGGTGGCGCTGAAGGTTTCCGGCGAGTATTCGAAGGTCCACTGCGTGTCCGGCTGCTGGGCCGCGTATTTGACGAACAGCTTGGCGGCGTTCACGGCGATGGCCTTGATCCCGTCCTTGTCCTGGTTGAAGACAATGCGGCGGAAGGAAGGGGAGGTCGCGTTGTACAGGTGAACGATGGCTTTCTTCGCCCCGCGCAGGGATTCGAAGGTGCGCTCGATCAGGTCTTCACGGCCTTGAGTCAACACCTGAATGGTGGTGTCGTCCGGGATGTGGTTGCCTTCGATCAGGGTGCGCACGAAGTCGAAGTCGGTTTGCGACGCAGCCGGGAAGGACGCTTCGATTTCTTTCACGCCAACCTGTACGAGGGTTTTCCAGAAACGCAGCTTCTTGACCGCGTCCATCGGCTCGATCAGCGACTGGTTGCCGTCGCGCAAGTCGGAGCTGCACCAGATCGGCGCGGCGGTGATGGTCTTCGACGGCCAGGTGCGGTCCGGAATGTCGATGGTCGGGAACGCGCGGTATTTCGAAGACGGGTCTTTGAGCATGCTCATCGGGAAATCCTTATTGTGTGGGCCGAAAAAAGGCGGCCTGCCGGTGGATCAAAAGTTCTTGGGGAAAAGCGTAAAACGAGGCGTCGCGATTCAGCCCGGCAGTCGTGCGCTGACGAGGCACAGGCTGCGGTGCTGGCGAAGCTGAATGAGGGTGTGAGAGGTTTTCATGTCTTCAACCCTAACCGCGAGGGTGAAGGATGGCAAGCAGTCGAAAAAAATTGAGAGGAATACTCGCTAGCGCGTATTTATCGAGATTTTATTGCTGTGAGTCCCCGTGATTGTTTGGTTTTTTGCGCGAGCTTCAAGCGATGCGCAATTGATGGTTTGAGCGCCGGGCGCTGACAGTCGGGCTATTCTTAAAGCCTCGACTGGCATTCAGGAGTCGGCGATGAACGAGTCTGACTGGAAGCAGTATTGCGTGTTACGGCCGGTGGCACATGAGCGGATGTGCGAGCGGATTTTGTCGGATGTCGAAAAAACGCTGCTGGATAAGAGCAACGCGCCCTACGAACGAATAGATGCCAGCGAGGAGCTGCTGAAAGCCGGGCAAAAGGAACTGTATTGGGCGTTTGGTGTTTTCAGGTTTTCGCGTCATGAAGCCCGCTCGCATTTGCTTGGGTTGTGTGCGCGGGAATTGATCACGGCAGAGGAGTTGAGCTGGTTTTCAGTCGAGACGCAGGAGTGGGTCAAACACTGCCTGGCGGATCGAGAGGTACATGGGATAGAGGACCTGGACGCGGAATAGGCGGCGTCAGTGATACCGCCTTCGCGAGCAAGTCGGGTCGCCGCACCGCTCGCTCCTACAGTAATTGCGTGAACTCCTGTAGGAGCGAGGCTTGCCCGCGAAATGGCCATTCGCTTCAGCGAAGATTCAAGGTTGAAACGCGCCTATGAAAATCGCCGGATCCACCCGCGCATCATTCAGGCTGACATTCCAGTGCATGTGCGGCCCGGTCGCCCGTCCAGTCGAACCGACCTTGCCAACCACACCACCACGCGCCAGTTGCTGCCCCACCTTCACATCGATCTTCGACATGTGGCAGAACATGCTGATAAAGCCCTGCCCATGGTCGACAAACACCGTGTTGCCGTTAAAGAAGTAGTTACCGATCAAAATCACCTTGCCCGCCGCCGGGGTCTTGATCGGCGTGCCGGCGCCCACGGCGAAATCCAGGCCAGAGTGGGGATTGCGCTCTTCACCGTTGAAGAAACGGCGCACGCCGAACTTGCTCGACAGCGGGCCGTTGACCGGTTTGTCCAGCAGCAGGTTGCTCGGCGTATTCGGGCTGAACGTGCGGTACGCGGCGATCTGCTCGGCCAGTTCGCGCTCGATGCGCTTGAGATTGTCCGGGTCAGGATTGACCTGTTGAGTATTTTTCAACGTGATGCGCTGTTCCGGATACTTCTTGTTGCCAACGGTGAAGCTCAGGTTGCGGCCACCGCTGCTGATGGATTGGGCACCCGGTTTGACGGTCAACGGCACACCGACAATCGCCAGCCAATTGTCCTGTTCCTTGACCACCAGCACCGGTTTGCCTTGATAGCTGGCTTTCGGCGCCTGGGCAGAGCTGCCCAGATCCACCACCGCCACACCCCCCGGTACCGGTTTGTTCAACAGGCGGGTGATGTAGCTGTCGGCGTGGGCGTTGAAGGTCAGGCACAGCAACAGCAGCGAAGCTAAAAAACGCGGCATGGATCAATCCAGTAAAGAAAGGGTGACAGGCGTCAGGTGATTGTCTTCGACCCGCACTTGCAGTTCGCCTTCACCCAGTTTGGCTTTCAGGCGCTGGCCGTTGTGGGTTTGCGCGGCGTTGCGGATCGCGTTGCCGCGCTCGTCGAGCAAAATGCTGTAGCCACGGCCGAGGGTCGCCAAAGGGCTGACCACGTGCAGGGTCTGCACCTGGCTTTGCAGTTGCAGACGACGGGACTTGAGCCCTTCGCGCATGGCCCGGGGCAGGCGTTCGGCGAGGCTGTCGAGGCGCTGACGCAACATCGCCAGTTGCCGCCCCGGATGTTGCCCGGCGAGGCGGGTTTCCAGGCGGATCAGCCGTTCGCGACGGGTATTGAGGCTGCGTTCGAAGGCGCGGCGCATGCGCATGTCCAGATCATCCAGACGTTGCGCCTGTTGGCGCAGACGTTCACCGGGATGGCGCAGGCGACGAGAGATGCCTTCCAGGCGCAGGCGATCACGCATCAGGCGGTCACGCATGCGCATCACCAGCCGACGGTGCAGGCTTTCGACCCGACGCACCAGGTCACTGGAATCCGGCGCCAGCAGTTCTGCGGCGGCGGACGGCGTCGGGGCGCGAACGTCGGCCACGAAATCACTGATCGATACATCGGTTTCATGGCCGACGGCGCTGACAATCGGCGTCACGCATGCATCCACGGCGCGGGCCACGGCTTCTTCGTTGAAGCACCAGAGGTCTTCCAGCGAGCCGCCGCCACGGGCCAGGATCAATGCGTCGAAACCACGGGCGTCCGCCAGTTTCAATGCGCGGACAATTTGCGCCGTCGCTTCGCGGCCCTGCACGGCGGTGGGGATCAGCGTCAGTTGGATCTGCGGTGCGCGACGGCGGAACACGCTGATGATGTCGCGGATCACCGCGCCGGTCGGCGAACTGATGATGCCGATGCGCTGCGGATGCGCCGGCAGCGGCACTTTGCGCTCGGCGCTGAACAGGCCTTCGGCGCTGAGTTTTTCCTTCAAGGCATCGAAGGCCAGGCGCAGCGCACCGTCACCGGCCGGCTCGACGGTGTCGAGAATCAGCTGATAGTCGCCACGGCCTTCGAACAGCGAAACCTTGCCGCGCACCTTGACCGCCAGGCCGTCCTTCAGCGCCTGACGAACCCGCGCCGCGTTCTGCCGAAACAGCGCGCAACGTACTTGGGCGCCGCTGTCCTTGAGGGTGAAATACACGTGGCCGGACGCCGGGCGTGCGAGGTTGGAGATTTCGCCTTCGACCCAGATATTGCTGAACACGTCTTCGAGCAACACCCGCGCGCGGCCGTTGAGCTGGCTGACAGTCAGGACTTCACGGTCCAGGCCGAGTCTTGCAAAGGGATCTTTAATCATGGGGCGCATGATAAAGGCATTCTCCAACCGAATGCACGATCCCCTATAGGAGCGAGCCTGCTCGCGATGGCAGTGTGTCAGTCGACAGTGCTATTGAATGTTAAACCGCTATCGCGAGCAGGCTCGCTCCCACAATGGTCTGTGCAGACATTTATGAAGTGTTGAATCAGCGCCGTGGGATTCTGCCGGCAGGCGAGGGCGACGGTGCTGTGGCAATCCGGGTCGGCCAGGGGCAGGAAATGAATGTCGGGTGGCGCGATGTCCTGCATCGACTCCGGCAGCAGCGCGATGCCGAATCCGGCCTGGATCAATTGCAGTTGCGTGGTTTTGCGCGAGACCACCCGCGCCGCCTTCGGGAAAAATCCCTGGCGCATACACAGCTCGGCGGACAGATAACTCAAACCGCCGCGCTGCGGGTGAGGGATGGAGATAAAGGCTTCATCCTTCAACTGCGCCAGATCGATGCCCTGAGCGGACTTATCCACAACCAGCCGATGATTGGGTGGAACGGCCAGCAGCAATCGTTCGCTATACAAAGGAACAATCTGCACGCCTTCACGTTGGCGCAACACCGGCAGGCGCAGCAGTCCGACATCAAGTCGATTGTCGACCAACGCTTCAAGCTGCGCTTCGGAAGACAGCTTGACGATCTCCATGGACACGCCGGCCTGCTGGTCCAGATAAGCACTGATACCCCGTAGCAGGCGACCACTCATGGGCACGGTGCTGGAGTGACTCAGGCGCAAGGTGCCCAGTTGCCCGTTGCCCACTTGGGTGGCCATTTCACTGGCCTTGGTCAGTTCGTTCAGCAGGTTTCTGGCGCGCGGCAAGAACGCCTCGCCAGCGGCGGTCAGTCGCGGCTGGCGCGCCGTGCGTTCGAACAGCGGGGTTTGCAGGCGGGTTTCCATGTCCTTGATCTGCCGGCTCAAGGCTGACTGCGCAACAAACAAACGCTCAGCGGCTGCACTGAAGCTGCCGCACTCGGCGATTTCCACGAAGTAACGCAATTGACGGGTTGAAAGCACGAGTCATGCCTTTTTGAGATGAGAGGTCGGCTTTGAAGATATTAGTCGCAAGGCTCGGCGCTGGCTAAAGTCATCACAGGTATTTGATAAAGGCGTGCAGATGAACGTGCTGGAGTTGTTACACCAATGGCCATTCGGCGCGACGGATTGGTTGGTGATCGGCCTGGCCATCGCCCTGGCGTACATCGTGTTTGGTATCGCCGGGTTCGGCACTGCGTTGGTGGCGGGGCCGATTCTGATTGTGTTCATGCCGCTGTCGAAGATCGTGCCGTTGCTGGTGCTGCTGGATTTCGTCGCGGCGTTCGGCAATCTGCTGCCCTCGCGGCGGGATGTGGCCAGGCCTGAGTTGCTGCGGCTGTTGCCGTGCATGGCGGTGGGTTGCACGCTGGGGGTCATCTTTTTGCTGAACCTGAAATCCGACGTGTTGCTGCTGTTGATGGGGCTGTTTATCAGCGTCTATGCGGTTTACAGCCTGTGGGTCAAAACCCGGCCGACGCAGTTGTCTGCCGCCTGGGCAGTGCCGATGGGCACGGTGGGCGGGATGTTCGGGGCGTTGTTTGGCAGTGGCGGCTTTTTATATGCGATCTATTTGAACAGTCGGTTGCCGAAAGACGCGGCGCGGGCCACCCAGAGTGCGCTGATCAGTTGCAGCACCGTGGTGCGCCTGAGCCTGTTTGCTGTCGCGGGTGTGTATGCCGAGCTACCCTTGTTGGTACTGGCGCTGTGTTTGTTGCCGGCCATGGCGCTGGGGTTGTGGGTCGGCCGGCGGTTGACCATGCGATTGTCCCGCGAGGCGTTTGTGCGGCTGGTGACCTGGTTGGTGCTGGCCAGCGGGATTGCGTTGATCGGGCGGTATTTGAGTACTTGACCTCAGAGTGTCAGGGATTAAGCTGCCGCCCGCTCGGACGCCTTCGCGGGCAAGTCGGGTCGCCGCACCGCTCGCTCCTACAGGTTCTGCGCCTGCCTTTGTAGGAGCGAGGCTTGCCCGCGAAGGCGTAGGACGGCACACCGCAGAACTTCCATTTGACGCAGCAGGCTTGCACCCATGAATTCCCAAAGCATCATCGTCCCGAAAATCTCCACGCTGCCGGTACACGAACCCCGGGCCCGGGCGGTCGTGCGGTGGCTGGTGCGCAAGGACATCATCAAGGAAGAGCTGACCACTTGCGGCCGCACCGGCAACCGCATGGGGCACGCGATCGCCGATGGTGCCCGCGCCGTGGTGCTGCACCCGGATGCGCTGCCGTTCGGCGAGCCGGTCAATGGCCTGGAGATCATTACCAAACGCTGCATTTATACGCCGGCCAAAGGTTTTCTGGGGGAGGCGGGTTGCGCCGAGTGCCGCAAGGAAATCGGCGAGGCGCTGTTCGAAAGCCTCGAAGACTGGATGCCGGGGCGTACCGATAACTTCACCTGTCCCGAATGCGGGCATGAAGATGACATCAATGGCTTTCTGTTTTTGCAGGAATGCGGGTTTTCCAACCTGGGGTTCATTTTCAACAACTGGGCCGAGGCCGGGTTCAAGCAGAGCTTTATCGATGAGTTTGCCGATTGGCTGGATCAGCCGGTTAGCTGGGTGAAGGTCGAACTGTAACCGCACCCGTATCGTAACCATAACCTGTAGGAGCGAGGCTTGCCCGCGAAGCTTTTAGCGCCAGTGATGACGCCTTCGCGGGCAAGCCTCGCTCCTACAGGATTTGCGTTCCAACCCCCCGTCGATCACCGCATCGATAATAGACAGAGTTTTACATTGAACCCGAGGGGGTGTCTGACTATAATGGCGCGCTTCCATTTTCCCGCTCGGGAGCCCCCGCGATGCTGCGTATCAGCCAAGAAGCTCTGACATTCGACGACATTCTCCTAGTGCCCGGTTATTCCGAGGTGCTTCCTAACGAAGTCAGTCTCAAGACCCGCCTTACCCGTGGCATCGAGCTGAACATTCCTCTGGTTTCTGCCGCCATGGACACCGTTACTGAAGCCCGTCTGGCAATCGCCATGGCTCAGGAAGGTGGCATCGGCATTATCCACAAGAACATGACCATCGAGCAGCAAGCTGCCGAAGTTCGCAAGGTCAAGAAGTTCGAAGCCGGCGTCGTCAAGGATCCGATCACCATCGAGGCTGACGCCACGGTTCGTGATCTGTTCGAACTGACCCGCATGCACAATATCTCCGGCGTTCCGGTACTGCACGATGGCGACCTGGTCGGCATCGTCACTTCCCGTGACGTGCGCTTCGAAACCCGTCTGGAAGCCACCGTACGTGAAGTGATGACGCCTAAAGAGCGTCTGGTCACCGTCCGTGAAGGCGCCAACAAGAACGAAGTCCGCGAGTTGCTGCACAAGCACCGCCTGGAAAAAGTCCTGATCGTCGACGACAAGTTTGCCCTCAAAGGCATGATGACCGTCAAAGACATCGAAAAAGCCAAGGCTTACCCACTGGCCAGCAAGGACGATCAAGGTCGTCTGCGCGTAGGCGCTGCGGTCGGCACCGGTAAAGACACCGGTGACCGTGTTGCTGCCCTGGTCAATGCCGGCGTTGACGTGGTGGTGGTCGACACCGCTCACGGTCACTCCAAAGGTGTGATCGACCGCGTTCGCTGGGTCAAACAGAATTTCCCTGAAGTGCAGGTCATCGGCGGCAACATCGCCACCGGCGCTGCCGCCAAGGCCCTGGCCGAAGCTGGCGCTGATGCAGTCAAGGTCGGTATCGGCCCTGGCTCGATCTGCACCACCCGTATTGTCGCCGGTGTCGGCGTCCCGCAAATCAGTGCCATCGCCAACGTCGCCGCTGCCCTTGAAGGCACTGGTGTTCCGTTGATCGCCGACGGCGGCATCCGTTTCTCCGGTGACCTGTCCAAGGCCATCGTAGCCGGTGCTTCCTGCGTGATGATGGGCTCGATGTTCGCCGGTACTGAAGAAGCGCCAGGCGAGATCGAACTGTTCCAGGGGCGTTCGTACAAGGCTTACCGTGGCATGGGTTCGCTGGGCGCCATGTCCCAGGCTCAAGGTTCCTCCGATCGTTATTTCCAGGACTCCTCGGCAGGCGCCGAGAAACTGGTTCCGGAAGGCATCGAAGGGCGTGTTCCGTACAAGGGCACCCTGAGCGCGATCATCCATCAACTGATGGGCGGCCTGCGTTCCTCGATGGGTTACACCGGCAGTGCCGACATCGAAGAAATGCGCACCAAGCCTGAGTTCGTGCGGATCACCGGCGCTGGCATGGCCGAGTCCCACGTTCATGACGTACAGATCACCAAAGAAGCGCCAAACTACCGCGTAGGTTGAGCCTTCTAGCAAAACGTTAAGTAACCCGGGGCTGTTTTATTCAGCCCCGAGTTGTTTCTGAATTACATAGACGAGACTGACTTCATGGCCCTCGACATTCACGCCCACCGCATCCTGATCCTCGACTTCGGTTCCCAGTACACCCAGCTGATCGCCCGCCGCGTGCGTGAAATCGGCGTGTACTGCGAACTGCATCCGTTCGACATGGACGACGAAGCGATTCGCGAATTCGCTCCAAAAGGTGTCATTCTCGCCGGCGGTCCCGAGTCCGTGCACGAAGCCAACAGCCCTCGCTGCCCGCAAGCGGTGTTTGACCTGGGCGTGCCGGTCTTCGGCATCTGCTACGGCATGCAGACCATGGCTGAACAGCTGGGTGGCAAGGTCGAAGGTTCCGAACTGCGTGAATTCGGTTATGCCCGTGTCGACGTAGTCGGCAAGAGCCAGCTGCTGGACGGCATCGAAGACCACATCGACGCCGACGGCCTGTTCGGCCTCGACGTGTGGATGAGCCACGGTGACAAGGTCACCAAAATGCCGCAGGACTTCCACATCCTGGCCAGCACCCCGAGCTGCCCGATTGCCGGCATGTTCAACGATGATCTGCGCTACTACGGCGTGCAGTTCCACCCGGAAGTGACCCACACCAAGCAGGGCGGCCGCATCCTGTCGCGCTTCATCCTCGAGATCTGCGGCTGCGAAGCGCTGTGGACACCGTCGAAGATCGCTGAAGACGCCATCGCCCAGGTTCGCGCCCAGGTCGGCACCGACAACGTATTGCTCGGACTGTCCGGCGGCGTTGACTCCTCGGTGGTTGCCGCGCTGCTGCACAAAGCCATCGGCGACCAGCTGACCTGCGTCTTCGTCGACAACGGCCTGCTGCGTCTGCACGAAGGCGAGCAAGTGATGGCCATGTTCGCCGAGAACATGGGCGTCAAGGTGATCCGCGCCAACGCTGAAGACCAGTTCCTGAACAACCTGGCTGGCGAAAGCGATCCAGAGAAGAAGCGCAAGATCATCGGTCGTACCTTCATCGACGTCTTTGATGCCCAGTCCAACAAACTGGACAACATCAAGTACCTCGCCCAAGGCACCATCTACCCGGACGTGATCGAGTCGGCTGGCGCGAAAAGCGGCAAGGCGCACGTGATCAAGTCGCACCACAACGTGGGCGGCCTGCCGGAAGAAATGAACCTCAAGCTGGTTGAACCGCTGCGCGAGCTGTTCAAGGACGAAGTCCGTCGTCTGGGCCTGGAACTCGGCCTGCCGTACGACATGGTCTACCGTCACCCGTTCCCGGGTCCGGGCCTGGGTGTGCGGATCCTCGGTGAAGTGAAGAAGGAATACGCCGACCTGCTGCGTCGCGCCGACCACATCTTCATCGAAGAACTGCGCAAGGCCGACTGGTACCACAAAGTCAGCCAGGCATTCGTGGTGTTCCAGCCGGTGAAATCGGTTGGCGTTGTAGGCGATGGCCGTCGTTACGCCTGGGTCGTGGCCCTGCGTGCCGTGGAAACCATCGACTTCATGACTGCGCGTTGGGCTCACCTGCCTTACGAACTGCTGGAAACCGTCAGCGGCCGCATCATCAATGAAATCGAAGGCATCTCCCGCGTCACTTACGACGTGTCGAGCAAGCCGCCAGCGACCATCGAGTGGGAATGATCCCGGTCTGACTGATCGCCTGTAACACCTGAAAGGCCCCGTGAATGTGAATTCACGGGGCCTTTTTGCATCAGGCCGCTACAGCGGGCAGGCGTCCTTCCAGTGTCAGGCCCATGCGGTTGAGTGCGTGGGCGAGGCTGAGCAGATTCGCGTAGGTGACCTGATGTATGCCGACCCAGGCAGGGCGGTTGAGCCGATAGCCGTTATCCATCGTTCGCTCAATTGGTGTTCGCACAATCTGGCCAGTGCGGCTGCGATGGATCAGCGTGAGGGTTTCTTCCGACTTGTCGATGGTGAACATGCCTTGGCGGAACAGCAGTTTATTGATCTGCTCGGGCGTTCGTTGAATGAACGGCGTCGGCATCTGCAGGCTGATGTCGGCATACAGGGTGTTGAAATTGCCGCGCATCGGGCCAGTTGTCCCCGCTATGCCATGGCCGATTTCGATGCCATCGTCGATGTCCAGGTGTAGAGTCTGATCGGGTCGCACTTCTTCGATGCGCAAACCGATGCCTCCCTCGGTTTCGCTGATGCCGGCCAATCCCCTGAATGTGTTGGTACTTTCCTGGTCCGTGAGCACCAGCCATTTTCCACCGCCGCTACGGGCTTGGGTGGCCTGCATGATGGTGTGGGTGAGGTAAGTCTTGATGGACTGCCGTGATAGGGCGGTCATGGTCGAGTCTTCATAGCGGTAACTTGCGAGGCAGTCAGTGGCCTGGATGCGAATGCCGTTCTGTTGGGCTGTTTTGACAACCTCCAGCGGCGTGAACTGTCCCGCAGGATCGCCTGGCAGCTGTTTCAGGTATTTCTCCAGCATGCCATGCATCTTTCCGGTCTCGGCGAAGCTGTTCAGATCGACTTGATTGAAGTCGTTGAGCAAACGATGCATGTAGATCGTCTTGACGCCTCGCCTGGCCAGCGTCGGCATGTTCTCGATCAGGAACCGCATGCTGGCGATGCGATCCTGACTTTCACCGACCACCAGCCCCGGCGCTATGTCGAATACCTTCTCGATGAGTTCGGTAACCGTCGTGGATGGCGTGATAACGGGCTGGACCGGGCGGGGAGGCAGCGAGGCGAAAAAGTCCTTGGGCATCTGGAATCCGGTTGCGTCCCTGACCAGTACCGTGCGACGTCCGGCAACAAACTCTTCGTAGGGGGAGACCCCTCTGATTTGCCCACCAGACATGTTGACGACTTTTATATGGGTTTCCTGTTTTCCCAGCGCCAGGAAGTTCAACGAGCGACCGTTGGGGGCATCGTATCGGGTCAAGTGCGCGTGATCATTCACTTTGGGCGGCACTGGGGCAGTGGGTCGGGAGGGGCCGGGAACGAGCTTGCTGGGGCCTTTGCCGCCACCCATCAACCCGCTTTTCGGCGCCAGCTCCCATTCACCTTCGGCATTCAGGCGTACGGGAATCGAACCCGTAAAGGCATTCGGGTTCTGCGGATCAATGATGGCCCATGTTCCACCACCATTGGCGTCTGCTTCGAAACGTACGAAGTAAGCCTGCTCGTTGATCAGGATGGCGTTGGAGGGTTGTGAATCGAGTGTGTAGACACTCTGGAATTTTCCGTTGGTGGCCATCGGGTAGCTTTCGAGGATTTCATTGCTTTGCCAGTGCTCCGGTACATCAAACGCTTGCGCGGTTTCATCGGGCGGGCCGGGCAACTCTCCAGGTTGCAGGGTGACTTCCTCTGATTCGCCGGGTGCCTGCGTTTCTTGCGTGCCAGTGGTTTCTTCGGGATCGAGCGTCTTGTTCAAGTCCGCCATCTCGGCCGCTTCTGCCGCCTCAGCCGCAGCCCCGGTTTCGTCCAACACACTGACCTCTTTGAGCAGCGGAATATTGAACAGCACATTGATGCCATCGAGCACCGCGCCGATGATGCCGGCCTTGCGTTCTGCCGCTGTTTTGCCATTCACCGCTTTGTCGATGTTCAAACCCATGGCCGCGATGCTGGCCCCGATCACCGGCAATGCGATCGGCCAGCCAAGTACCGCCAATGGGCCGAAAACGTGCAGTCCGGCGGTGAGATAACCGAGCCAAAGCTGTTTGCGCATCTGCCCATTGGTCACCAGCGTCAGGTCAGCCTCTTCCAGCATCGTGTGCTGGACGGCCCGGCTCTGCCAAGTGAACACATCACCACTAATGGTGATGTCTTTTTGATTGATCAAATGGTGGTCGTACTTGCCCCAGGTGCCGACCAGTTGGTTCATCAGCGGGGTGATGTTGTCGTGGACCTCCTTGCGAACCGGCATCGGGAAATGAGTCATGAATTCGGTACGGGGCTGCTCTTCGTTCATTTGCAGCAGCATCCACCAGTGCATGTCCGTCACTGTCGGATGCACATGGAAGGGTTCTGCAGCGCCGGGAACGTAGGTGATCTGCCGGCCGTTGGGCTTAACGATGCGCAGAATATCGGTGGCGACATGCCCTGCGACATCCAGCGCGCAGACACGAAGATCCGCAGGCGCAGCGGTTTGCGCTTGCAGGGTAGCCAAGGTGATCGGCCAGGACGCGCCACCGATGACGGCCCTGATGACGGTCTGGAAATCCTCCTCTTCGAGTTGCCCGTTTTGCCGCGCCTCTACGGCTTTGCTGAGATAGTTACATTTGGCCAGTGTGCGGTAGTCATCAAAATGGCTAGCCCAGAACGCATTCAGCTTATCCAGGTAGCGTTGACTGAGGTTTTTCTCCCACAGGTCCGCGAGCACCTGCCTGGGGTACATCCGCACTTCATTGGTTTCGTTGTAAATACTGGCGTTCGCATCCGCCGTGTAAAAACCGCCATTGCTGTCCAGTTCGAGGGCGTCGTCCTGGTCGGTCACGCGGTACCGATGGATCACCAGTTGTGTCAGGGTTAAAGATTCACTGGGTTTTGGCGCGTGCTCCCAGCCCAGAAAAGCCTTGGTGCTGCTGGCCGAGACATTGTTGAAGCGATGCCACCAGACCTGATCCGGGTCCAGGTGGGTGATGCCGTGTTTTTGCAGGATTTCACTGGCGACCGCATGGGCTTCCTCCTGCAAACCGGGGCAGGCTGTCACAACGACCGGCGCAATGAGTCTGAGTGTTTCCTGATCGGCGGCATTGCTTGATGCGGGGGTGTTTTGTTCGGTGGACATGCTCTCGCTCCTTGAGAAATGGGCAGCGATGATTGCCCGTTTCCATGCAGGAGGTGCACTACATAGTTATGCCCAAACGCGATTCAAGAACCTGTAGGGTCAGCGCCGTGCCACATCCGAAAAGTAGAACTTGTCGAGGGTGTGCCGTGATTCCGTGTACTCGAACTGCCGGCCGTCCTGCAGAAACGTATGGTTGCTGACCACGATCACATGGCTCTGGCCGTCGAGGTCGAGGTGTTGCTGGTCATCCTTGCTGCGGGGCACGGCTTCGATGGTTCGCTGGGCGTAGGCGATTTGCAGTTGCAAGGTCTGTTCGATGAAGGCGTAGATCGAGTGTTCGGCGATGTCCCGCGATAGTCCGGGGATCACGTCGCTGACGAAATGGTTGATGTCGAGGATCACTCGTTTTCCATCGATCCGCCGTACGCGTTTGATCCTCGTGATCAGGCTGCCTTCTTCAGCCTTGATATGTTCCAGCAGCGCACCTTCGAGAGGGATCTGGCTGAACTCGACCACTTCGGTGCTGACGTTGTTGCCCAGTCGCGGATAGGTTTCCTGAAAGCTGACGATGCCGCCCAACTGAAATTCGATCGGGTCGGTCGACAACACAAAGGTGCCTTTTCCATGGACTTTCTGGGCGAACCCGCGCTCCTGTAATTGCTCGATGGCCTTGCGCACGGTGCCGCGACTGGCCTGGTAGCTGTCCATCAGTTCGGTTTCGGAGGGCAACCGGGCGCCGCGCTCCAGACGTTCGGTCGTGATGCTGGCAAGCAGATCGCTGTAGATCTGGTTGTATTTACTCATGGGGATGGCTCTGTGCCGCAATGTGCTCAAGGTTTCGAACCTTAAGGGCAGGGTAGGGGTTTGTCCATGCGGGTTTGGGTTTTCATCGTCTGAGAGGGTGGGAAAAATCGCCGCCGGTCGGGTGATAAGTAAACAAATTCAAACTCGTCTGTACGAGTTGTTGATTTAACTCGTACAGACGAGTACTTTTCGCTTCGGCGTGCTGCCAATAACAAAAAACCACAGCGGAAAAACAAGCATGAGCCACGACTATCCGAACATCGTCAGCGAGCTGCTGCAAAGCCTCGGTGGCAGCGACAACCTTGAGCAAGCCGCGCATTGCGTCACACGTCTGCGCCTTGCCCTCAAGGACCCGAGCCGGGTCAACAGCGCCACGCTGAACCAGATTGACCTGGTCAAAGGCTCATTCTTTACCGGCGGCCTGTTCCAGGTGGTCATCGGTCCTGGCGAGGTGGAGAGGGTTTACGCAGAGCTTCGCCATCAAACCGGTCTTGCCGCGTCAACAATCGCCGACGTTAAACAGAAAAGCGCCGACAAGATAAACGCCATGCAGCGTCTGGTGCGGGTGTTTTCCGACGTGTTCATGCCGATCCTTCCGGCGTTGATCATCGCGGGCCTGCTGATGGGCATCAATAACCTGATCGGCGCCAAGGGCATGTTCATCGAGGGCCAGACCCTGCTGGACGCTTACCCCAAGCTTGACGGGCTCTGGAGCCTGATCAACCTGATGGCCAACACTTCGTTCGTGTTCCTGCCTGCGCTAGTGGGCTGGTCAGCAGCCAAGCGATTTGGCGGCAGCGAAATCCTCGGCATTGTGCTCGGCCTGATGCTGGTTCATCCCGATCTGCTCAATGCCTGGAACTATGGCAAGGCAGTCGCAGGTCTCGACGGCCAGAGCCTGCCGTATTTCGACATCCTCGGTCTGTTCCAGATCGAAAAAGTCGGTTATCAGGGGCAGATCCTGCCCATCCTGCTGGCGGCATACGTGATGAGCGTCATCGAAAAATGGCTGCGGGCGAGAGTGCCTAATGCGGTGCAATTGCTGGTGGTGCCGATCACCACCATCGTGGTTACCGGCGTGCTGGCGCTGGCGGTCATTGGCCCGGTGACCCGGCATCTGGGGATTCTCATCACCGAAGGTGTGGTCACCCTGTTTGATCTGGCGCCGATGGTCGGCGGCGCGATCTTCGGCCTGCTTTACGCCCCCTTGGTGATCACCGGCATGCACCACATGTTTCTCGCGGTCGACTTGCAGCTGATCTCGACCCAGGGCGGTACTTTCATCTGGCCGATGATCGTCATGTCCAACCTCGCCCAAGGCAGCGCGGCGCTCGCGGTGTTCTACATGACCCGTAATGCGCGGGACAAGTCCATGGCGTCGACCTCAGCGATTTCGGCCTATTTCGGCATCACCGAACCGGCGATGTTCGGGGTCAACCTGCGCTACAAGTTTCCGTTTTACGCCGCACTGATTGGCTCGGCGCTGGGGGGCATCTTCCTGTCGATGAACAAGGTCCAGGCCTCGGCCATCGGTGTCGGCGGTTTACCCGGCTTTATCTCGATCATTCCGCAGTTCATCCCGATGTTTGTGATCGGGATGATCATCGCCATGGTCGTGCCGTTTGTTTTGACCTGTGGGTTGAGCATGAAGATTGTTCGGCCTGGGTATCGGGTCGCCTGATAGATCGCCATCGCAGTTCAAGAAGGAATACAGCCATGCAAGACTGGCAACGTTCGGTGATCTACCAGATCTACCCGAAGAGTTTTTACAGCCACGCAGGCAATCCCACGGGTGATTTGCTCGGCGTCGTGGCCAAGCTCGACTACCTGCACTGGCTGGGCGTCGATTGCCTGTGGATCACGCCGTTCCTGCGTTCGCCCCAGCGTGACAACGGTTACGACATCAGTGATTACTACGCCATCGATCCGAGCTACGGCACCATGGCCGACTGTGAATTGCTGATCGCCGAGGCCGGCAAGCGCGGGATCAAATTGATGCTCGATATCGTGGTCAACCACACCTCGATCGAGCACACCTGGTTCCAGCAGGCGCGCAGCAGTCTCGACAATCCGTATCGCGACTTCTACATCTGGCGTGATCAGCCCAATAACTGGGAGTCCAAGTTTGGTGGTTCGGCATGGGAGTACGAGGCTCAGACCGGCCAGTATTTCCTACACCTGTTCGATCACACTCAAGCCGACCTGAACTGGGACAACCCGAAGGTGCGCGCCGAAGTTTTCAAGATGATGAGATTCTGGCGGGATAAAGGTGTGGGCGGGTTCCGGCTGGATGTGATCAACCTGATCTCGAAACCGGCGGACTTTCCCGAGGACAATACCGACGGCCGACGCTTCTATACCGACGGGCCGAATGTTCACGAATACTTGCAGCAAATGCACCGCGAAGTGTTCGAAGGCCATGACCTGATCAATGTCGGCGAGATGTCGTCTACCAGTCTCGAACACTGTATTCGCTATTCGCGGCCGGGCTCCAAAGAGCTGTCGATGACCTTCAACTTCCATCACCTGAAAGTCGATTACCCGAACCTGCAAAAATGGATTCGCGCCGATTTCGACTTCCTCGAACTCAAGCGCATCCTCTCCGACTGGCAAACCGGCATGCAGGCCGGCGGAGGTTGGAACGCGCTGTTCTGGTGTAATCACGACCAACCTCGGGTGGTCTCGCGGTTTGGTCATGACGGCGAGCATCGTGTGGTGTCGGCGAAGATGCTCGGCACCGCGCTGCATTTTCTCCAGGGCACGCCATTTGTGTATCAGGGCGAAGAGCTGGGTATGACCAATCCGGGCTTCGATCACATCGATCAATACCGTGACGTCGAGACCCTGAACATCTTCCGGCTCAAGCGCGAGGCGGGTGCGAGCGATGCCGACAACATGGCGGCGATCATGCAGAAGTCCCGCGACAACGGCCGTACGCCGATGCATTGGAATACCGGACCGAACGCTGGTTTCAGCACGGCGCAACCCTGGATCGGCGTACCGGCCAACTCGGCGCAGATCAACGTCGCCACTCAACTCGACGACCCGAATTCAGTGCTGCATCACTACCGCCAGTTGATCAATTTGCGGCGTACCGAAGTGCTGATATCCGACGGTGTTTACCGTCAGCTGTTGCCTGAGCACGCGCAAGTTTGGGCTTATGTACGGGAAGGAAGCGGCGAACGGTTGCTGGTATTGAACAACTTTTACGGGACGCCTTGCGAAGTTGAACTGCCGGATGCAGTGATCGCTGAGTTCATGACTCAGCGCTTGGTCATCAGCAACTATGCGGACTGTCCGCAGCGAAATCGACAGGTGTTTTTACGACCGTATGAGTCGTTTGTCTTGCACTTGACTGACCACTGACCCCTCACAAAAAAACACCGTTTCAAAAACACGCAGAACGCTGCGCGGGGGAGTTTTGCGCGCCGATTTTGCTGCTGCACACAATAAAAATAATGGAGTGTTTCTTGAAAACAACAATAAATCGCGGCCTTGCAGCCGCTGGCATTTGCCTGGCGTTGCCACTGACGGCCCATGCGCTGGAGTTCGGCGGTTACCTGCGCAGCGGCGTCGGTACGTCGGTCAACAGTGATAAACAACAGTGTTTCCAACTGCCCGGAGCACAGACCAAATACCGCCTCGGTAACGAGTGCGAGCAATATGGGGAACTGGAACTTCGTCAGGACTTGTACACGCTGGATGACGGTTCGGTGCTAAGTGTCGATGGCATGGCCTCACTGTATAACCAGTACGACAAGGACCTGACGTTCAATGGCGACAACGGCTCGGTGCGTCTGCCGCAGCTATACGCGCAATGGTCGAACATGCCTGGCCTCAACGGCGGTTCGCTGTGGGCCGGTCGCCGCTATTACAAACGGAACGACATCCACATTTCCGACTTCTACTACTGGAACCAGAGCGCCACCGGCGGCGGCATCGAGGACGTGCTGATCGGAGATCTGAAATACAGCTACGCCTTTTCGCGCAAGGACAACCTGTACCAGAAGGATTACATCAATCGTCACGATTTCAACGTTGCCGGTTTCAACACTAACCCCGGCGGTGAGCTGGAGTTTGGCCTGAGCTACATCGACAAACCCGACAGCCGCGACGCTCATCGTGGCTGGGCGATTACCACCCAGCATGTGCAAAAAGGATTTCTGGGTGGCAAGAACAAACTCGCGTTTCAGTACGGTGAAGGGCCGGGCACCGGGTTGGGCTATACCGGTAACGTGAAACTGGATGACAGCAATAAAAGCTACCGGGTGGTGGAGTTCTTCGACTGGCAGGTGACGCCCCGGTTTGGCGGGCAGGTCGAGGCGGTTTACCAGAAGGATATTCGCCCCGACGGATCAGACCAGAACTGGATTTCCCTGGGCGTTCGGCCGGCCTACGCGATTACCGAGCAGTTCAAACTGGTGACCGAACTGGGCCACGATCAGGTCGAAGCCACAGGTGGCACGCGCAAGCTGAGCAAGTTCACCTTTGCCCCGACCTGGTCGCCCAAGGGGCCTGAATTCTGGGCGCGGCCCGAAGTGCGCTTGTATTACACCTATGCCAGCTGGAACGAGGCGGCCAAGCGTGCGGCCAATGAACTGGCAGCGGGTTCAGCGTTGTCCGACACCGGAGCCTTCGGCACGGCGCGACACGGTGCGAACGTCGGATTGCAGGTCGAGTACTGGTGGAAATAAGCGATGCTGTCGGAGCGTCGCGCTCCATCGGCACTTCAAAGAACAGAACAGCAGGTGAAGTCATGGCCACACCCCAACAATTGCAGCTTCACGCACCCCTGTCCGGCGTATTGATGCCCTTGGACCTTGTGCCTGATCGAGTTTTTTCCAGCCGGATCATCGGCGATGGGCTATGCATCGATCCGACGTCAACAACGTTGTGCGCGCCGCTGGCAGGGGTTGTCAGCAATGTGCAGGCCAGTGGGCATGCGGTCAGCATCACCGATGAAAATGGCGTGCAGGTGTTGATGCACATTGGGCTCGACACGGTGAACCTTGCAGGAAAGGGGTTCACGCGGTTGGTGGAGGAGGGGCAGCAGGTTGCCGTCGGGCAGTCGCTGATCGAGTTCGATGCTGATTTTGTTGCGTTGAATGCACGCAGCCTGCTGACCTTGATGCTGGTGGTCAGCGGTGAGCCGTTCACTTGGCTGACGGCGGAAACCGGGTGGGTAGACAGTGGTCAGCCGTTACTGGGTTTGAATTCTGTCGAGCTGACAACGGATGAGTCTGTGGCTAAAGAAGGCGAGGCGCTGTTCTCCAAACCGGTGACGTTGCCCAACCCGAACGGCTTGCACGCCCGTCCTGCGGCGGTGTTCGCCCAAGCGGCGAAAGGTTTCTCGGCAAGCATTCACCTGCATAAACAGCAGGAGAGTGCGAATGCGAAATCCCTGGTGGCGATCATGGCATTGCAGACCGTTCACGATGATGTTGTGCAAGTCAGTGCGGTCGGCCCGGATGCTGGGGAGGCGATCAAGGCACTGGCCGAGCTGCTGACCGCCGGATGCGGCGAGACCGTGCCCGTGACGGCGGATGTTGCCCCGCAGCCCCTGGAGGCATCATCACCCAAGGTGCTGCGTGGGGTATGTGCTTCGGCGGGTTCGGCATTTGGCCAAGTGGTGCAGATCGCCGAGCAGGTCCTTGATGTCAGCGAATGGGGTGAGAGTTCGCGGGTTGAGCGCGATCATCTGTCCGCAGCGTTGACCGAGGCAATTTCAGCGTTGCAGCAGATGCGTGATAACGCCACGGGCGATGCTCAGGCAGAGATCTTCAGGGCGCATCAGGAACTGCTCGAAGACCCGGGTTTGTTAGAGGTGGCTCATGTGCTGATCGACGAAGGCAAAAGCGCCGGATTCGCCTGGCGTGCGGCCACCGGGTCGACGGCAACCTTATTCAAAAGCCTGGGCAATGCGCTGCTGGCCGAACGAGCGGCAGACCTGGCCGATGTCAGTCAGAGAGTGCTCAAGTTGCTACTCGGCGTGCGGGACCGCGAGCTGGAGTTGCCTGAAGGCGCCATTCTGATTGCTGAACAACTGACACCGTCCCAGACCGCCGGGCTCGATACCCGTAAGGTGCTGGGTTTTGCCACGGTCGGCGGTGGCGCCACCAGCCATGTCGCGATCCTGGCGCGGGCGTTTGGTTTGCCGGCGATCTGCGGGTTACCGGTGCAAGTGCTGGCGCTGGTCAACGGTACCCAGGTGTTGCTCGATGCCGATAAGGGGGAGTTGCAGCTCGACCCGGATCTGGCCGCCATTGAAGAACTTCAAGCCAGGCGTGCGCTTGCGCAGCAACGTCAGCACCGTGAATTGGCGCAGGCGTCACTGGCTGCCTGTACTCGCGACGGACATCATGTCGAGGTGACAGCCAACATCGCTTCGCTGGCTGAAGCCGAACAGGCCATGGCGCTGGGAGGCGCGGGTGTGGGTTTGCTGCGTTCGGAGTTTCTATATCTGGATCGCCATCATGCGCCGAGCCAGGACGAGCAGGCCTCCACCTACAGCGCCATCGCCCGAGCTCTCGGGCCTGCGCGTAATCTGGTGGTGCGCACGCTGGATGTTGGTGGTGACAAGCCTTTGGCCTATGTCCCAATGGACAGTGAAACCAACCCCTTTCTAGGCGTGCGCGGGATTCGTCTGTGCCTGGAGCGTCCGCAGCTGTTGCGCGATCAATTCAAGGCAATCCTGAGCTGTGCGGGACTGACGCGTTTGCACATCATGCTGCCGATGGTGACGCAGCTGTCGGAGTTGCGTGTGGCTCGTCAACTGCTCGAAGAGGAGGCGCTGGCCCTGGGCCTCACGGAACTGCCGAAGCTGGGGATCATGATCGAGGTGCCAGCAGCGGCGCTGATGGCTGATCTGTTTGCGCCCGAAGTGGATTTTTTCTCCATCGGCACCAATGACCTGACCCAATACACCTTGGCCATGGACCGCGATCATCCGCGGCTGGCCAGTCAGGCTGACAGTTTTCATCCTGCGGTGCTGCGATTGATCGCCAGCACCGTGAAAGCCGCCCATAGCCACGGCAAGTGGGTGGGCGTGTGCGGCGCCCTGGCCTCCGAAACCCTGGCCACGCCGCTTTTGCTGGGGCTGGGCGTGGATGAGTTGTCGGTGAGCGTGCCGTTGATTCCGGCGGTCAAAGCGGCGGTTCGCACAGCGGACCTGGCGGATTGCCAGGCCATCGCCCAACAGATCCTGGGCCTGGAAAGTGCCGGGCAAGTACGCGAGGTCTTGAGGCTGTATCGCGACGCGACGGTCGAAACTTCACTGGTTATGGAGAACTGAACATGTTCGAGAAAATGCAGCGAGCGTTCTGGAAAGCCTTGACGCCGGATCTGATCGTGGATGAACCGAAGGTGGCTGCGCCATCGGCGCCTGGCCTGGCAGCGAATGTGGTGGCCGCGTTGGGTGGTGTGGATAACCTCAAGTCGCAGCAGCCTGTGGCGCTGACCCGGGTTCGGGTGGAATTGCGCGATGTGGGGCGGATGAATCGACAGGCTTTGAATCTGGCAGGTGTGCCAGGCGTCATGATGCTGGAGGGCGGCGTGGTGCACCTGATCACCGGCCTTCAGCCATAACCGATCCTTCGCCACAGATGATGTGCGTCTCTCGGTCGCCCTTACCGTTTCTCAACCGCAGGTGTATCGTATTCGCCTTTTCCAGGTCCCCGGACCTGTCGCTGATACGTGAGGTAGTTGAGTTCATGTCCTTTACCCGTCGCCAAATCCTCGGTGGCCTGGCCGGTCTTGTTGTCGTTGGCGTCGGTGCGGGGGGCGCGTCGCGTTACTGGCTGGGCAAGATGGCCGACGCCGATGCGGGCCACGACTATGAGCTGATTGCGGCGCCGCTGGACGTCGAACTGGTGGCCGGGCACAAGACCCAAGCCTGGGCGTTCGGCCCATCGGCGCCGGGCACCGAGTTGCGCGTGCGTCAGGGTGAATGGTTGCGGGTGCGGTTCATCAACCACTTGCCGGTGGCGACCACCATTCACTGGCACGGTATCCGCCTGCCGCTGGAGATGGACGGCGTGCCCTACGTTTCGCAGTTGCCGGTGCTGCCGGGTGAATACTTCGACTACAAATTTCGCGTGCCCGATGCCGGCAGCTACTGGTATCACCCGCATGTGAACAGCAGCGAAGAACTGGGCCGAGGCCTGGTGGGGCCGTTGATTGTCGAAGAGCGCGAGCCGACCGGTTTCAAGTACGAGAAAACCTTGAGCCTCAAGAGCTGGCATGTCGATGAGGTGGGCAATTTCGTCGAGTTCAGCATTCCCCGGGAAGCGGCCCGGGGCGGCACGGCGGGGCGTCTGGCGACGATCAACGGTGTGCCGCAAGCGGTCATCGATTTGCCGGCCGGGCAGATCACCCGCGTGCGCCTGCTCAATCTCGATAACACCTTGACCTATCGCCTCAACATTCCCGGTGTCGAGGCGCAGATCTACGCGTTGGACGGCAATCCCGTCGAGCCGCGTCCGTTGGGCAAGGAATACTGGCTCGGGCCGGGCATGCGCATTTGCCTGGCAATCAAGGCACCGGCGGCCGGTGAAGAATTATCCCTGCGCAACGGCCCGGTACGTTTGGGCACGTTCCGCTCTGTGGCGAACACCGATGCCCCAACCGAGTGGCCGCCCGCGCTGCCCGCCAACCCGGTGGCCGAGCCGGACCTGGCCAATGCCGAGAAACTCAACTTCAATTTCGAATGGGTGGGTTCCGTCTCGGTGAACGTCGACAACGGCCGGCCGCCGAGCCTGTGGCAGATCAACGGCAAGGCCTGGGACATCACCGACAAGACCTGCGCCGACCGCCCGATTGCCAAGCTCGAGAAGGGCAAAAGCTACATTTTCGAATTGAAGAACATGACTCAGTACCAGCACCCGATTCACCTGCATGGCATGAGCTTCAAGGTCATTGCCTCGAACCGGCACAAGGTCATCCCGTATTTCACCGACACTTATTTGCTGGGCAAGAACGAGCGCGCGCAAGTGGCGCTGGTGGCGGATAACCCTGGGGTGTGGATGTTCCATTGCCATGTGATCGACCACATGGAAACCGGCCTGATGGCCGCGATCGAGGTGGCGTGATGCGTCAGATTCGTCCCGCCGCGATCATCGACCGCAGCCGTGATCGTGACTTCATGCGCGAAGCGCTGGCGCTGGCCGCACAAGGCGCTGCGCTGGGTGAAGTGCCGGTGGGCGCGGTGTTGGTGCAGGACGGTGAAATCATCGGCCGTGGCTTCAATTGCCCGATCAGCGGCAACGACCCGAGCGCGCATGCCGAGATGGTCGCCATCCGCGCGGCAGCATTGGCCGCCAGCAATTACCGTTTACCCGGCAGTACGCTGTACGTGACGCTTGAGCCGTGCAGCATGTGCGCCGGGCTGATCGTGCATTCGCGCATTGCGCGGGTGGTGTACGGCGCGCTGGAGCCCAAGGCGGGGATTGTGCAGAGTCAGGGGCAGTTCTTTACCCAGGGCTTTTTGAATCACCGGGTGTTGTATGAAGGTGGGGTGTTGGCCGAGGAATGCGGGGCGGTGCTCAGCGAATTCTTCAAGGCCCGACGCGCCAAACCCGCAGACTAGAGGCGACAATGAAGCAGCCTTCGCGGGCAAGCCTCGCTCCTACAGGGTTGTATCGTACGCCAATTCCGCGACCGACGAATAACCTGTAGGAGCGAGGCTTGCCCGCGAAGCTTTTACTTACGGGCGACGATGACGGCACGCATCGGCGCCGGCAACCCTTCAATCGTCTTGCTGTGATCCTCGGGATCGAGGAAATCACTCAACGACTGATACTTCATCCACTCCGTGCCGCGCTGTTCCTCGACGGTCGTCACGCTGACATCCACGCACTTCACGTCCGTGAAGCCGGCACGCCGCAACCAGAGCATCAGCGCCGGCACTGATGGCAAAAACCACACGTTACGCATCTGCGCATAACGGTCTTCCGGTACCAGCACCTGTTGCTGATCACCTTCGATCACCAGCGTCTCCAGCACCAGCTCGCCGCCCTTGACCAGGCAGTCCTTCAACGCCAGCAGATGCTCGATCGGTGAGCGGCGGTGGTAGAACACGCCCATGGAAAACACCGTGTCGAAGCCTTCGAGTTCCGGTGGCAGGTCTTCAAAAGGAAACGGCAGGTGCCAGGCATTGGGCTCGGACAAATAGCGCTGAACCGCCTGGAACTGACAGAAGAACAGCCAGTTCGGGTCGACGCCGATCACGCTGTCCGCGCCGGCGCCGAGCATGCGCCACATGTAGTAACCATTGCCGCAGCCGACATCGAGGATGCGTTTGCCCTTCAGGTCCAGATGCGGCGCGACGCGCGACCATTTCCAGTCCGAACGCCATTCGGTGTCGACGTGCACGCCAAACAAATCAAACGGGCCTTTGCGCCACGGCGACAACCCCATCAATGCGGTACGCATTTGCGCGCGGGTCTCAGCGTCGCAATCGGTGTCCAGGGTCAGGCCATTCAGCAGGTCGACTTCACTCGGCCGGATTTTTGGCAAGGCGTCCAGCGCACTCTGCCAGCGCTCGAGGTCGCCATGACCCTTTTCCATTTTCTTGTCGAGTTGCGCCTGCAGGGTGTTGGCCCATTCGGCCAGCGGTGTACCGGCCAGACGGCGGGCGAGGGGGGACAGATCAATCATGGCAAGGCAATCAACGAGGCAAAGTTAAGACACTGGAACCACGGCACGACTTTCGAGAACCCGGCGGCCAGCAGGCGCTCACGGTGTTCTTCGAGGCTGTCGGGCTTCATGACGTTTTCGATGGCGCTGCGCTTCTGGGCGATTTCCAGTTCGCTGTAGCCGTTGGCGCGTTTGAACGCGACGTGCAGGTCGGTGAGCAGCGCATGTTCTTCGGGGTCGTTGAAGCGCAGCTTTTCCGAGAGGATCAACGCACCGCCAGGCAGCAGCGATTGACGGATGCGACTCAGCAACGCGGTGCGCTGCTCGGGAGCGATGAATTGCAGGGTGAAGTTCAGCGCCACCACCGAGGCTGACTGAAAGTCGAGGGCGAGGATGTCGCCTTCGATCACTTCCACCGGCAGCAACTCCTGGAACATCGAATCCTGACCGTTGAGGTATTCGCGGCAGCGTTCGACCATCGCCGCCGAGTTATCCACAGCGATGACGCGGCAGCCATCGGTGCGCACGTGACGGCGCAACGCCTGGGTCACGGCGCCGAGGGACGAGCCGAGGTCGTAGAGCACGCTGTTGGGCTGGGCGAATTGCGCGGCGAGCACGCCGAGGTTTTCGACAATGGTCGGATAACCTGGCACCGAGCGCTTGATCATGTCCGGGAACACCCGCACCACGTCCTCGTTAAAGGCGAAGTCGGGCACCTGGGCCAAAGGCTGGGCGAAAAGGCGATCGGGTTCTTTGCTCACGGCGGTTCCAGCGGCGTATGTGGAAAAGGCCGGCATTTTAGCCAACTTGGCGCGGGGATGCGCGGGTTGTCTGATAAACCGACCGACAGGCTCTGAGGTCTGTGTGTTCAGTGATACTGCTTTCGCGAGCAAGCCCGCTCCCATAGGTTTATCACCGTCCTTGTGGGAGCGGACTTGCTCGCGATGAATTCAGCGCGGTTTGGTGCCGAACGCGGATGCCGCAATCCCCCATTGCCCCAGCCAGTAACTGAGGATGATGACGTAAGGCGCGGCATGAAACGGCGCAACAAACCGATTGATACCAATCACGCTATCTGAAAACACAAACGCCAGCGCTCCGCCAGCCGCCAGCAGCGCCGAGCGCTTCGGTACATCGGTGCCCAGACGCGCCAGTGCCCGCCAAAGCATGGCGCTGATGGCCAGACCGTAGACGATCACCGGGATCAGCAATGGGCCCAGACCATTGGCAATCAAAATCCCCAACAGCACCGCGCCGACGCCCAGCGCGAGGATCAACGGCAGCACCGCCAACCGCCGGCAATCACTCAAATAAGCTTTCAGATAGGCAAGGTGCGCGACCAAAAACGCCCCGAGGCCGAACACAAACAAATCCCCCGGCCACGCGAGCAAGACATCGCCGAGCAGGGAAAAGATCAAGCCCAGGCTGATCCAGCGTCGATATTCGCTGGGCGGTGCATCGTGCAGCCAGCCGAGCAAGGCCAGCACAGGCAACGGTTTGACCAGCAGGCAGAGCAGCGCGGCGTGCACGCTCAGGCCGTAAAGAAAGGTCACCGCGCCCATCAGCGCCAGAATCAGCCAGCCCATGATCAGTTAACCGAGATCGCGCAGTCGAAGGTTTCCACCGCTGGCACTTCCGGCGCCCAGGGTTGTTGCGAAGTCAGGCGCAAGCGCCCCGAACCGGCCGCGAACGCCTGAAAGCGCCAGGTCGACACACCGGCTGCGCCCACGACACCGGCATCTTCCGGGTTTCGATAAACTTCTGGCCCCAGAGCGCGCAATACGCCACCGGCCGAATCCTGGATCGCCCAGCGGTAACCCGTGGTCGGGTTGCTCGGCAGGGACAGGATCAGGTTTTGCCCGTTGTGCAGTTGCACGGGGCATTCGCTTTGTTTTTCCACAGTCACGTTCTGTTTCGGTTGCGTGGCGCACGCGGCCAGCAAGGCGAGGGCGAGGGGGACAAACAGGCGGGTGGGGGACATGAGGTCAGTGGCTCCGGCATTCACGACGAACGGCGAGCATAACTGAAGATGAGACAAATTGTGACGAGCTGCCGGAGTTTGCGTTGTCAGGGCTGACGCCATCGCCGGCAAGCCGGCTCCTACAGAGGATTAGTGCAGCCACAAAACATGCGTACGACAAAAAACCGTGTAGGAGCCGGCTTGCCGGCGATGGCGATTCCGCAGGCGCTACATAACCATCAGAACAACACCTTCACCACATCCGCAAAGCGCTTGGCAAAATGCACGGTAACCCCCCTTCCTTCCGGTAACTCGCCGAAACTGCCGATATCGTGCTTTGGCAGAATCAATTCAAAGGTCTTCTGCCGCAGTTTTTCGGCTATATCCGCTATGCACTTGTCTGCTTTTTATGGAGCAACAGTAGAGTCACTTTATGATGATGGGCAAGTCGTGAGTCCAGTTCGACTCATGTGTTTTTCCATGAATGTCTGTATGTGTTTGCATGGCCTTCAGTACATAAGAACCAGGGGTCAGCGCCCAGTTGGGTGTTGCCTTCCAATAACCGCCGCCATCAGGATTAATACTGGTTTTGTATGTGCCAATGGGTAATGGACTTACCTTGATCAGTTCGATGTCGACCCGAGTACTGAAGTGGTATGCATTTCCTTGGATAGTTTGCTCGATCAGAGGAAGTGACTCTCCTTTCAGGGGTTTGGTTATTCGGGGTGGTTCAAGCAGTTTTTGGTAATGTACTTTTTTGCTTGGTTCGGATGTTTCTTCTGGCCAATGCCGTCGTTGTCTTACACGAACCCAGGCTTGCATAGGCATTTCTAGTTCTGTTCCTTCGGGTGTAAAGCTCCACGCCCCGTCCTGTTTTACCTCGGTCATGGGTTTCCAATGGTCTTCAGTCCAAAAACTGAAGTTCAGTTCTATGACAGTGGACGGTTCGCCTACCCCGTTCATTACCAGTTTTTCAACCTTATCCCCCTCTTTTGGATTCAAGATAGTCGGAGGGGCTAATTGCGTTTTTTCTTCCATGATTGCTCTAACTTTAATGGGCGATGAGCAACCCTTTTATCAGGATCGGGAAATGAATCCACCTGTTAGAAGTATCAGTTCCGACAGGTGGCCTGTTGTGCAGTGAGGCGATGAATTAAAACAACACCTTCGCCACATCCGCAAAGCGCTTGGCGAAATGCACGGTAATCCCTTCCTTCAGATAATCCGGCAACTCATCAAAACTCCCACGGTTAGGCTCCGGCAGAATCAATTCAAAAATCTTCTGCCGCCGCGCCGCAATCACCTTCTCGCGCACCCCGCCAATCGGCAGAACATGCCCCGTCAGCGTCAGTTCGCCGGTCATGGCCACGCCTTTTTTCGGCGGCTGATTGCGTGCCAGCGAGAGCAGGGCGCTGGCCATGGTCACACCGGCGCTCGGGCCGTCTTTCGGGGTGGCGCCTTCCGGTACGTGCAGGTGGACGAAAGCCTCGTCGAAGAACTTCGGATCCCCGCCAAACGACTTCAGATTCGAACTGACGTAGCTGTAGGCAATTTCCGCTGACTCCTTCATCACGTCGCCCAGTTGTCCGGTGAGTTTGAAGCCACGGTTGAGCGTGTGAATCCGCGTCGCTTCAATCGGCAGTGTCGCGCCGCCCATGCTGGTCCAGGCCAGCCCAGTGATCACGCCGGTACCGGACAGCACTTGCTCGTTGCGGAACACCGGGTGGCCGAGTGAGGCTTCGAGGTCTTTCGGGCCGAGCTTGATCACCGCTTTCGGCTCATCGATCAACTTCATCACCGCCTTGCGCACCAGTTTGCCCAGTTGTTTTTCCAACTGCCGCACCCCGGCTTCACGGGCGTAACCGTCGATCAGCGCCTTCAACGCGGTGTCGCTGATGCTCAGGCTGCCTTTCGACACGCCCGCCTTCTCAAGCTGCTTGGGCCACAGATGACGTTTGGCGATGGCGATTTTTTCTTCGGTGATGTAACCCGACAGGCGAATCACTTCCATCCGGTCGAGCAACGGGCCGGGGATTGAATCGAGGGTGTTGGCGGTGCAGACGAACAGCACTTTCGACAGGTCCAGACGCAGGTCCAGGTAATGGTCGAGGAATTCGACGTTCTGTTCCGGGTCGAGGGTTTCCAGCAGCGCCGAGGCCGGATCGCCCTGGTAGCTCTGGCCCATCTTGTCGATTTCGTCGAGCATGATCACCGGGTTCATCACTTCGACGTCTTTCAACGCTTGCACGAGTTTGCCCGGCATCGCACCAATGTAGGTGCGACGGTGACCCTTGATCTCGGCTTCGTCGCGCATGCCGCCGAGGCTGAAGCGGTAGAACGGCCGGCCCAAGGATTCGGCGATGGATTTGCCGACGCTGGTTTTACCCACGCCTGGCGGGCCGACCAGCAGCACAATGGAGCCGCTGATCTCACCTTTGTAGGCACCCACGGCGAGGAATTCGAGGATGCGGTCCTTGATGTCGTCAAGACCGGCGTGGTGCTTGTCCAGCACCTTGCGGGCGTGCTTGAGGTCGAGTTTGTCCTCGCCATACACGCCCCACGGCACCGAGGTGGCCCAGTCGAGGTAGTTGCGGGTGACCGCGTACTCCGGCGAGCCGGTCTCGAGGATCGACAGCTTGTTCATTTCCTCTTCGATGCGTTTCTGCGCCTGCGTCGACAACACCTTGCCGACCAGGCGCTGTTCGAACTGCTCGATGTCGGCGCTGCGGTCATCCTTGGTCAGACCCAGCTCTTGCTGGATGACTTTTAACTGTTCTTTGAGGAAAAACTCGCGCTGATGCTCGCCGATCTTGCGGTTAACTTCGGCGGAAATTTCTTTTTGCAGCCGCGCAACCTCAACTTCCTTGCGCAGCATCGGCAGGACTTTTTCCATGCGCTTGAGCATCGGCACGCAGTCGAGCACTTCTTGCAGCTCGCTGCCGGTCGCCGAAGTCAGGGCGGCGGCGAAGTCGGTCAGCGGCGACGGATCGTTGGGGCTGAAGCGGTTGAGGTAGTTCTTCAGCTCTTCGCTGTACAGCGGGTTGAGCGGCAGCAGTTCCTTGATCGCGTTGATCAGCGCCATGCCGTAGGCCTTGACCTCGTCGGTCGGCTCGGTCGGCTGGTGCGGGTACTCGACTTCCACCAGGTACGGCGGGCGATGGTGCTTGAGCCAGGTCTTGAGGCGTACGCGGGTCAGGCCCTGGGCGACGAATTGCAGTTTGCCGTTTTCACGACTGGCGTGGTGCACCTTGACCAGCGTGCCGTAGAGCGGCAGGGCCGAGGTGTCGAAATGGCGCGGGTCTTCCTGGGGCGTGTCCATGTAGAACAGGGCCAGGGAGTGATGATCGGATTTGCTCACCAGATCCAGCGTTTCAGCCCACGGTTCTTCATTGACGATCACCGGCAGCACTTGGGCCGGGAAGAACGGGCGGTTGTGGATCGGGATGATGTAGACCTTGTCCGGCAGGTTCTGGCCGGGCAGGGCGAGGCCTTTGCCGGTGGAGTGGTGCGGGGCGTTTTCGGGGTCGGCGTAGTCGCTCGGGTCTTCGGGGAATTCTTGCTGGTCGCTCATGGGGCACCTGCGCAATGGGGTATGGGTCTTAGATGGGGCAGGTGGGGGGTGGTTTCAATGGTCGGGGGTGTTTCGTGATGTGCGTTCAGTTTTCCGACAGCTACGCATCGCTAAGTGCTGGATCCTTCGGCGCCGCAAAGGGTGCGCCAATGAAAAAGCCCGCTGGACCGGTAATGGTCAGCGGGCTTTTTGAGAAACATGGGCGTTACGGGCGGATCTCGATCATCGTGCCGTCCGGCACCAGGCCCCATACCTCGCGCATGTCCATGTTGCGCATGGCGATGCAGCCGTCGGTCCAGTCCAGGGTGTGGAACAGGTTTTCAGGGTTTTCTTCGGTGTCCGGCGTGCCGTGGATCATGATCATGCCGCCGGGCTCGACGCCTTCGCGCCGGGCGCGCGCGGAGTCGCTGATGTTCGGGTAGGAGATGTGCATCGCCAGGTTGAATTTATCGCTGACCTTGCGCCAGTCCAGCCAATAGAAACCTTCAGGCGTGCGTTTGTCACCTTCCATCAGTTTCGGCCCCTTGGGGCGTTTGCCCAGGGAGATGCGATAGGTCTTCAGCGGCTTGCCGTCGTTGATCAATTGCAATTGGTGGGCGGACTTGAGAACCAGGACTTTGTCGATGACTTTGCCGTCCAGCGTTTCCGCTACGGAAGCCTGGGAGATAGCGACGAACGACAAGCAAAACAGGGCAAGCAACCAGCGCATTGAAACGATATCCCTAAGAGGTGTCGCGGCTATTTTATTTATAGATGTTTTTTAAGTGATGGCAGGCTGAGCAAGCGGCGGGATCGACTCGGATCGCACGGGGTAGACCTCGGTCCGCCGGTCAGCGAAGAAGCATTCTAAGGTACGGCCCACCGTGCGGAAAGCCAGGTCGGACCACGGGATGTCGGCTTCGTCGAAAAGTGCCACTTCCAGGCTCTCGGGACCGGCGGAAAAATCCAGGTCCACCAGCTCTGCGCGAAAGAACACATGCACCTGACTGATGTGCGGCACATCGATCAATGTATAGATGCTCAAGTTGCGCACCCGCGCGCAGGCTTCTTCGGCGGTCTCGCGAATGGCCGCCTGCTCGATGGTTTCACCGTTCTCCATGAAACCGGCGGGCAGGGTCCAGTAACCGAGCCGTGGCTCGATGGCGCGCCGGCACAGCAACACTTTCGAGCCCCAGGTCGCCACGCAGCCGGCGACGATATTGGGGTTCTGGTAGTGAATCGCCTGACAGCTGTCACAGACAAAACGCAGACGCGAATCGCCTTCGGGAATGCGCTGGGTGACCGGGTTGCCGCACTGACTGCAAAATTTCATGCTTGGGTTCCTGAATGCTGCGCCTATCTTGGCGTGCGGCGGTGTCTGTCGGCAAGTTGTCGTTTAGCGACACTCCGCAGTTCGGGGGGTTGGGCGGTCGGTGTGATTGGTGCATGATGCGAGGTAGCGAATAAATCGAGAAGACTCATGCTGGACGAGCTACTGCATCGAGTAAGCAACCACACCCCACGCACACTGGAAACCGACAAACGTTTCCCGGAGGCCGCGGTTCTGGTGCCCATCACTCGCAGTGATGAACCGGAACTGGTTCTGACCCTGCGCGCCAGCGGGCTCTCGACCCATGGCGGCGAAGTGGCCTTCCCCGGCGGACGCCGTGACCCGGAAGACCCGGACCTGATTTTCACCGCGCTACGCGAGGCCGAAGAAGAAATCGGCCTGCCGCCGGGGCTGGTCGAAGTGATCGGGCCGTTGAGCCCGCTGATTTCCCTGCACGGCATCAAGGTCACGCCTTATGTCGGCGTGATCCCGGATTTTGTCGAGTACCTGGCCAACGACGCCGAGATCGCTGCGGTGTTCAGCGTTCCCCTGGAATTCTTCCGCAAAGACCCGCGTGAACATACCCATCGCATCGATTACCAGGGCCGCAGCTGGTACGTGCCGAGTTATCGTTATGGCGAATACAAGATCTGGGGCCTGACCGCGATCATGATCGTCGAGTTGATCAACTTGCTCTATGACGCCAAAATCAGCCTGCACCAGCCGCCCAAGAGTTTTATCAACACCTGAAGCCATCGCTCGTATGGCGTGAAGCCGCGGCTGCCTGAGCCTGAGGACAACACGATGAAATACCGCCTGGGCGACGCCCGCGTCGACACCCATCCGCAAAGCTGGGTTGCCCCCAACGCCGTGCTGGTGGGCAAGGTCAAACTGGAAGAGGGCGCCAACGTCTGGTTCAACGCCGTGCTGCGTGGCGACAACGAACTGATCCTGATCGGCAAGAACAGCAACGTCCAGGACGGCACCGTGATGCACACCGACATGGGCTACCCGCTGACCATCGGCACCGGCGTGACCATCGGCCACAACGCCATGCTCCACGGCTGCACCGTCGGTGACTACAGCCTGATCGGTATTAATGCAGTGATCCTCAACGGCGCAAAAATCGGCAAGAACTGCATCATCGGCGCCAACTCGCTGATCGGCGAAGGCAAGGAGATTCCGGACGGTTCGCTGGTCATGGGCTCGCCCGGCAAGGTCGTGCGCGAGCTGACCGAGCCGCAGAAAAAAATGCTCGAGGCCAGCGCTGCGCACTATGTGCATAACTCCCAGCGTTATGCCCGCGATCTGGCAGAGCAGGAAGAATGAACACGCCCGAACGTCCGGTGCTATCGCCCTGCGTGAATATCTGTGCGCTGGACGACGATGACATCTGCACCGGGTGCCAGCGCACCGTGGCGGAAATCACGGGCTGGAGCCGGATGGACAACGAAGAGCGGCGCAAGGTGTTGGGTTTGTGCCATGAGCGGGCGAAATCCAGTGGGTTGATCTGGATGTTCGGAGCTAAATCGGATAATTGAGGTGCGCCCTTCGCGGGCAAGCCTCGCTCCTACAGGGTGAGGGTTGAACCACAATTACGTGTTCGACGCAGATCCGTAGGAGCGAGGCTTGCCCGCGAAGGCATCAGCGCTGACACCACAACCTTCTCTGCAGTACTCTGTGCGCCAAATTGACAGGTACTCTCACGTCCCATGCTCTTCCTGATCGCCTACATCAGCAGCGTCGTGCTGATCAACTACGCCTTTTCCACCGCGCCGCACCTGGACATCATCTGGTCCGCCTGGGGCGGTTTGGTCTTCGTCCTGCGCGACATGGTGCAAACCCGCTTCGGCCACGGTGCAATCGCGGCGATGCTGGCAGCGCTGGTGCTCTCCTATGTCACCTCCGATCCGTCCATCGCCCTGGCCAGCGCCACCGCGTTCGCGGTCTCCGAATGCATCGACTGGCTGGTGTTCAGCATCACCAAACGCCCGCTGCACGACCGCCTGTGGATAAGTTCGGCCCTGAGCATTCCCCTCGATACCTTCATCTTCTTCGGCATGATCGACGCCTTCACCCCGGCCGTGATCCTCACCGCCATGGGATCGAAGTTCGCCGGCGTGACCGTCGTGTGGCTGATCATGGCGTGGCGCTTGCGCAAACTGGCCATTGCCGGCTGAAGCCAAACCCTCAGGTTCATGTAAAATGCCGCGCTTTCTCCCCATGGGAAGCGTGCCAGGCACAGCGACCCTCGATGATCCGCTCTTTTGAGGACCTGAGATGACCCGTATCGGAACTCCATTGTCGCCAACCGCGACCCGCGTATTGATGTGTGGCTGTGGTGAGTTGGGCAAGGAAGTGGTGATCGAGCTGCAACGCCTGGGCGTTGAAGTGATTGCCGTTGACCGTTACGCCAACGCGCCGGCCATGCAAGTCGCTCACCGCAGCCATGTGATCAACATGCTCGACGGCGCTGCCCTGCGTGCCGTGATCGAAGCCGAGAAGCCGCACTTCATCGTGCCGGAAATCGAAGCCATCGCCACCGCGACCCTGGTTGAACTGGAAGCCGAAGGCTTCACCGTGATCCCGACTGCACGCGCTGCGCAACTGACCATGAACCGTGAAGGCATCCGTCGCCTGGCCGCTGAAGAGCTGGACCTGCCGACCTCGCCGTACCACTTTGCCGACACCTTCGAGGATTACAGCAAAGCCGTTCAGGACCTGGGCTTCCCGTGCGTGGTCAAGCCGGTGATGAGTTCGTCGGGCAAGGGCCAGAGCCTGTTGCGCAGCGTCGATGACGTGAAAACCGCGTGGGATTACGCGCAAGAAGGCGGTCGTGCCGGTAAAGGTCGGGTGATCGTCGAGGGCTTCATCGACTTCGATTACGAAATCACCTTGCTGACTGTGCGCCACGTCGGCGGCACCACGTTCTGCGCGCCGGTCGGTCACCGTCAGGAGAAGGGCGACTATCAGGAGTCCTGGCAGCCACAAGCCATGAGCCCGGTTGCCCTGGCGGAATCCGAGCGTGTGGCCAAAGCAGTCACCGAAGCCTTGGGCGGTCGTGGTCTGTTTGGCGTCGAGCTGTTCATCAAAGGCGATCAGGTGTGGTTCAGCGAAGTCTCGCCACGCCCGCACGACACCGGCCTGGTGACCCTGATTTCTCAGGACCTGTCGCAGTTCGCACTGCACGCACGGGCCATTCTGGGGCTGCCGATTCCATTGATCCGTCAGTTCGCGCCTTCGGCTTCGGCGGTAATTCTGGTGGAAGGGCAGTCGACCCAGACGGCTTTTGCCAATCTCGGCGCGGCATTGAGCGAACCGGACACGGCGTTGCGTCTGTTCGGCAAGCCTGAAGTGAATGGTCAGCGCCGGATGGGTGTGGCGCTGGCGCGGGATGAGTCGATCGAGGCTGCCCGGGCTAAAGCGACCCGCGCTTCTCAGGCGGTCGTAGTCCAGCTGTAAACCGAGGCGCGGCAATCGCTAGCAGGCTAGCTCCCACAGGGTTATTGGGCGGTCACAGATTTTGTGTACACCCAATAACCCTGTGGGAGCCAGCCTGCTGGCGATGCTTCTGGTTCAGGCCACCCGATTCAAGTCGTTGTGACGCGTCTCTTTCAGGCACAGCACCGCAATCAAACTCAGCACCGCCGCCCCCGACACATACCCGCCGACGTAACTCAAACCGCCCATCGCCACCAGCTTCTGCGCAAAGAACGGCGCCGCCGAGGCTCCGACAATGCCGCCCAGGTTGTAGGCCGCTGACGCACCGGTATAACGCACGTGTGTCGGAAACAGCTCCGGCAGCAGCGCACCCATTGGCGCAAACGTCACGCCCATCAGAAACAGCTCGATGCACAGAAACAGCGCCACGCCCCAGGTCGAACCCTGGGTCAGCAGCGGTTCCATCAAGAACCCGGACAGAATCGCCAGCACGCCGCCGATGATCAGCACCGGTTTGCGCCCGTAACGGTCACTGGCCCAGGCCGACAATGGTGTCGCGGCGGCCATGAACAGCACCGCAAAACACAGCAGCGCGAGGAAGGTTTCGCGGGTGTAGCCCAGCGTCGACACGCCATAACTCAGCGAAAACACCGTCGAGATGTAGAACAGCGCGTAGCACACCACCATCGAACCGGCGCCCAGCAGCATCGGCGCCCAATACTGGCTGAACAGCTCGACCAGCGGGATCTTCACCCGTTCCTGACGGGCCATGGCATTGGCGAACACCGGGGTTTCGTGCAGCTTGAGGCGCACGTACAGGCCGACCATCACCAGCGCGGCGCTGAGCAGGAACGGGATCCGCCAGCCCCACGAACGGAACTGTTCGTCGTCCAGCGTCATTGCCAGCGTCAAAAACAGCCCGTTGGCCGCGAGAAAGCCAATCGACGGGCCAAGCTGCGGGAACATGCCGAACCAGGCGCGCTTGCCCTTGGGTGCGTTCTCCGTCGCCAGTAATGCCGCGCCGCCCCATTCGCCACCCAGGCCCAAACCCTGGCCGAAGCGCAGCACGCAGAGCAGGATCGGCGCCCAGGCCCCGATGCTGTCGTAACCCGGCAGCACGCCGATCAGCGTGGTGCACACGCCCATCAGCAGCAAGGAGGCGACCAGGGTCGATTTGCGCCCGATGCGGTCACCGAAGTGGCCGAACAGTGCCGAGCCCAACGGCCTGGCGAGGAACGCGATGCCAAACGTGAGAAACGCCGAGAGCATCTGGGCCGTGCCTGAGGTCTGCGGAAAAAACACCGGACCGATCACCAGCGCGGCGGCAGTGGCGTACACGTAGAAGTCGTAGAACTCGATGGCGGTGCCGATGAAACTCGCGGTCGCCACGCGGGTGGCGGAGTTCGTCGGTTGCGCAGGCGTGGTTTCGGTATAGGTCGTGCTGGTAGTCATGCGGTAATCCCTGACAGTCATGTGCCCCAGTGGAGCGAATTATTATGGTCGAACACCCAGGGATGTGGGTTTGATGCGGGGGTGCGGGTAGCACGGGGGTGGGGCGGGGCTTGGGTAAGCGGGCTCGATTATGCCACGGTCTGACGACACAGTACTGTAGGAGCCAGGCTTGCCGGCGAAGGCGTACTTGAGAGCGTCTTCGCCGGCAAGCCTGGCTCCTACAAAGAATGAGTTGTGTCAGACAGTTGTGGGTGTCGCAGCCGTGTGCCAGATCAACACGCGGGTCACGCGGTTGTCTTCGGTCTCCAGAATCTCCAGCCGATAACGCCCGATCTTCAGGCACACCGCACTGTCCGGAATGGTCTCCAGCGCTTCGGTCACCAGCCCGTTAAGGGTTTTCGGGCCATCGCTGGGCAAATGCCAGCCGAGGCTTTTGTTCAGGTCGCGAATCGATGCCGCACCGTCGATCACCAGGCGTCCATCGGCCTGCGGATGGATGTGCGGGTTGTCCAGGCTGTGCTGGCTTTCGAATTCGCCGACGATTTCTTCGAGAATGTCTTCCAGCGTGACGATACCGAGTACTTCTCCATACTCGTCGACCACCATGCCCAGGCGCCGCTGCTGTTTGTGGAAGTTCAGCAATTGCAGCTGCAACGGTGTGCTTTCCGGTACGAAATACGGGTCGTGACACGCGGCCAGCAGCGCTTCGCGAGTGAGGTTTCCGTCGGGCAGCAGGTGGCGGATCTGTCGAGTGTTGAGCACCGCCTCGACCTGGTTGATGTCACTGTGGAACACCGGCAGGCGCGTGCGCCGGTTGGCCCGAAGCTGTTCGAGGATTTCTTCGATGGAGTCGTCGAGGTTGATCCCGTCGACATCGCTGCGCGGCACCAGAATGTCGTTGACCGTGATGTTGTCCAGTGCGTGGATGCCGGACACCGCGTGCGGACGGCAAACCGGTTGTTGGTCGTCGTGACGATCCTTCGGTGTCTCGTCCTCGCTCTGCTGCACCACTTTGGCCTTGCGGGCAAACGGCCGCATCAGCAACTGGCTGATGCCATTGAGCAGCCAGGCGGCCGGGTAGATGATTTTCAGCGGCGCGCGGAGCAGGGTGTTGCCCAGCGCGAGAACCGCGTCGGGATAGCGGGCGGCCAGGGTGCGCGGCAGGTAGTCGGCAAACACCAGCAGAATAGCGCCGGCCCCCAGGCACGCGACCCATGGACCGTTTTCAGCCCAGGTGAAAATCGCCAGCAAGGTGCTGATGACCACTACCAGTGCACGGCACAGGGTGTTGCAGAGAATCAGGCTGTTGAGCGGAAAACTCAGCCTTGCCACCGGTTTGTCGCTTGCGCGCGAGGCGGTGCGCTGGGCCAGCAAGTGCTGGTGTGCCGCTTCAATGGCGGTGAACAGCCCCGACCATAAAATCAGCAGGGCCACTACGGCGAGCATCGGCCCTATGGGCAAGTCGTCCATTTATGCCGCCCGTCAGATGTGCAGGATGTATTCACGGACCAGCTTGCTGCCGAAATACGCGAGCATCAACAGGCAGAAACCGGCGAGGGTCCAGCGAATGGCCTTGTGTCCGCGCCAGCCGAGGCGGTTGCGGCCCCAGAGCAGCACGCTGAAGACGATCCAGGCCAGGCACGCCAGCAAGGTTTTGTGCACCAGGTGCTGGGCGAACAGATTGTCGACGAACAGCCAGCCAGAGATCAGCGACAACGACAGCAAGGTCCAGCCGGCCCACAGGAAACTGAACAGCAGGCTTTCCATGGTTTGCAGCGGCGGGAAGTTCTTGATCAGTCCGGACGGGTGCTTGTGCTTGAGCTGATGGTCCTGAACCAGCAGCAGCAAGGCCTGGAACACCGCGATGGTGAACATGCCGTAGGCCAGGATCGACAACAGGATATGCGCGAGGATGCCCGGCTCTTCGTCGATGATCTGCACCGTGCCGGCCGGGGCGAACTGTGCCAGCAGCACGGTGGCGGCGCCCAGCGGCAACAACAATATCAGCAGGTTTTCCACCGGGATCCGCGAGCAGGCCAGCAGCGTCAGGGCAATGACCGCCGCGGCGATCAGGCTGGCGGCGCTGAAAAAGTCCAGGCCCAGGCCAATCGGTGTCAGCAGATGGGTGAACAGGCTGGCGCTGTGAGCCAGCACGGCGAGCACGCCGAGCGTGACCAGCAGGCGTTTGTTCGCCTTGGCGCCGGTGGCCAGGCGAGAGCCCTGATAAATGGTCGCAGCGGCATATAAGCAGGCGGCGGCGAGGGTGGTAAGCAAACTGGGTGACAAGGGGAGCATAAATCCTGTTAGGCAAGCCCGAAAGGCGCTGAGTTTGGCATAGAACCCACACACCACGAAAGTGCGAGGTGTCCGCCAGTCGCAGTCTTCGCTATAATCCGCGACCTGCCCACGCCGCAGGCTCGCCGAGCACATGTTGATTCCGGTCTGGGCCGCCATTATCCCGGTCTACACAGGGCCTGAAAGGATCGCGCAATGTTTGAAAACTTAACCGACCGTCTCTCGCAGACGCTGCGCCATGTCACCGGCAAGGCCAAACTGACCGAGGACAACATCAAAGACACCCTGCGCGAAGTGCGCATGGCGTTGCTCGAAGCCGACGTCGCCTTGCCGGTGGTGAAGGACTTTGTCAATTCGGTCAAGGAACGCGCCGTCGGCACCGAGGTGTCGCGCAGCCTGACGCCGGGCCAGGCCTTCGTGAAGATCGTCCAGGCCGAACTCGAAAGCCTGATGGGCGCGGCCAACGAAGACCTGAACCTGAGCGCCGTTCCGCCCGCCGTCGTATTGATGGCCGGTTTGCAGGGCGCCGGTAAAACCACCACCGCCGGTAAACTTGCGCGCTTCCTTAAAGAGCGCAAGAAGAAGTCGGTGATGGTGGTGTCCGCGGACGTTTACCGTCCGGCGGCGATCAAGCAGCTGGAAACCCTGGCCAGCGACATCGGCGTGACGTTCTTTCCGTCCGACCTGAGCCAGAAGCCGGTCGACATCGCGCAAGCGGCTATTAAAGAAGCAAAACTGAAATTCATCGACGTGGTCATCGTCGATACCGCCGGTCGTCTGCACATCGACGAAGAGATGATGGGCGAGATCAAGGCGTTGCACGCCGCGATCAACCCGGTCGAAACGCTGTTCGTGGTCGACGCCATGACCGGCCAGGACGCCGCCAACACGGCCAAGGCCTTCGGCGATGCGCTGCCGCTGACCGGTGTGATCCTGACCAAGGTTGACGGCGACGCCCGTGGCGGTGCCGCACTGTCCGTTCGTGCCATCACCGGCAAGCCGATCAAGTTCATCGGTATGGGCGAGAAGACCGAAGCCCTTGAGCCGTTCCACCCGGAGCGTATCGCTTCGCGGATCCTCGGCATGGGCGACGTGCTCAGCCTGATCGAACAGGCCGAAGCGACACTCGACAAGGACAAGGCCGACAAGCTGGCCAAGAAGCTGAAGAAGGGCAAGGGCTTCGACCTCGAAGACTTCCGCGATCAGCTGCAACAGATGAAGAACATGGGCGGCCTCGGTGGCCTCATGGACAAACTGCCGAACATCGGCGGTGTGAACCTGGCGCAAATGGGCAATGCCCAGGGCGCGGCAGAGAAACAATTCAAGCAGATGGAAGCCATCATCAACTCCATGACCCCGGCCGAGCGCCGCGACCCTGAGCTGATCAGCGGTTCGCGCAAACGCCGGATCGCCATGGGTTCCGGCACCCAGGTGCAGGACATCGGTCGCTTGATCAAGCAGCACAAGCAGATGCAGAAGATGATGAAGAAATTCTCCGCGAAAGGCGGAATGGCCAAAATGATGCGCGGCATGGGCGGTATGTTGCCCGGCGGCGGCATGCCGAAAATGTAAAGAATTCGCGCAGGGGCTTGCTCTTGCGCAACCCACACGGAAGTGGGATCTCCAGCAAACCCGCACTTGGCGGGAGCTGACTGGCCGTTTTCAACGACGGCTCTATAGCAAATCTGGATGGCGTCCGATAGGCCGCCGGAAAAAGACATTTGCAAAAGTCCGGATATTCCTTAGAATATGCGGCCTTTCGGGCACCTATGCCCGCTGTGCCTTTAGATTTGCAGCACCGACTACAGGAACGATGTTCACATGCTAACAATCCGTCTTGCCCTTGGCGGCTCCAAAAAGCGCCCGTTTTACCACTTGACCGTAACCGACAGCCGCAACCCGCGCGACGGTTCGCACAAGGAACAGGTTGGTTTCTTCAACCCTGTTGCTCGTGGTCAAGAAGTCCGTCTGTCCGTGAACCAAGAGCGCGTAGCCTACTGGCTGAGCGTTGGTGCACAACCTTCTGAGCGTGTTGCTCAGTTGTTGAAGGACGCTGCTAAGGCTGCGGCCTGAGCAATATGAACGCGACGCCAGCCATTGCTGATGATTTGATCGTTATCGGCAAGATTTATTCTGTTCATGGCGTTCGCGGCGAAGTGAAGGTGTATTCCTTTACTGATCCGACTGAAAACCTGTTGCAGTACAAAACCTGGACGCTCAAGCGCGAAGGCAATGTGAAACAGGTCGAGCTGGTCAGCGGACGCGGGAGCGACAAGTTCCTGGTCGCAAAGCTCAAGGGTCTTGATGATCGTGAAGAAGCTCGTCTTCTGGCCGGTTATGAGATCTGCGTGCCGCGCAACCTGTTCCCTGAATTGACCGACGGCGAGTACTACTGGTACCAACTGGAAGGTCTGAAGGTTATTGATCACCTCGGGCAATTGCTCGGGAAAATCGATCATCTTCTGGAAACCGGCGCCAATGATGTAATGGTGGTCAAGCCTTGCGCTGGCAGCCTGGATGATCGCGAACGCCTGTTGCCCTATACGGAGCAATGCGTGTTGGCTGTCGACCTTGCCGCAGGCGAGATGAAGGTGGATTGGGACGCGGACTTCTAAGCGTGGCTAACTTGCGCGTAGAAGTGATCAGTTTGTTTCCCGAGATGTTCTCCGCCATCAGCGAGTACGGCATCACCAGTCGGGCGGTGAAACAGGGGCTCTTGCAGCTCACCTGTTGGAATCCGCGAGACTACACGACGGATCGACATCACACTGTGGACGATCGCCCATTTGGCGGTGGCCCGGGCATGGTGATGAAGATCAAGCCCCTGGAAGATGCTCTGGTTCAGGCCAAGGCAGCAGCCGGGGAGGCGGCGAAGGTGATTTACCTGTCCCCCCAAGGCCGTCAACTGACTCAGTCGGCGGTACGCGAGTTGGCGAATCTGGATGCATTGATCCTGATTGCCGGCCGCTATGAAGGCATTGACGAGCGTTTTATTGATGCTCATGTCGATGAAGAGTGGTCGATTGGCGACTATGTACTGTCTGGCGGCGAGCTGCCGGCGATGGTCCTGATCGATGCGGTTACACGACTGCTGCCTGGAGCTTTAGGGCATGCGGACTCCGCCGAGGAAGATTCCTTTACGGATGGTTTGCTGGATTGCCCGCACTACACCCGACCGGAGGTGTATGCGGATCAGCGTGTTCCCGACGTATTGCTAAGTGGCAATCACGCGCACATCCGGCGTTGGCGTTTACAGCAGTCCCTTGGTAGGACCTTTGAACGACGCGCCGATCTTCTGGAAAGCCGCTCGCTTTCTGGAGAAGAGAAGAAGCTGCTCGAGGAATACATCCGCGAGCGGGACGATAGTTAACAACGTATCGATGGTAAGTCCGTTGATTTACCTTAGGAGCACAGCATGACTAACAAAATCATCCTTGCACTCGAAGCAGAGCAGATGACCAAAGAGATCCCTACCTTTGCCCCGGGCGACACCATTGTCGTTCAGGTGAAAGTGAAGGAAGGCGACCGTTCGCGTCTGCAAGCGTTCGAAGGTGTTGTTATCGCCAAGCGTAACCGCGGCGTAAACAGTGCTTTCACCGTTCGTAAAATCTCCAACGGTGTTGGCGTAGAGCGTACTTTCCAGACCTACAGCCCGCAAATCGACAGCATGGCCGTTAAACGTCGCGGTGACGTACGTAAAGCCAAGCTGTACTACCTGCGTGACCTGTCCGGTAAAGCAGCTCGCATCAAGGAAAAACTGGCTTAAGTCCAGCTTCCGATGCAGAAAAAAGCAGCCTACGGGCTGCTTTTTTGTTGCCCGCCATTTATCCCGGAATTTCGTTTCAGGCTGTAGACCCATGACCGCTCGTGAGCAAGAAATCGAACGCCGCACCGAACTCTCGGTGAGCCGCGTGACCAAGGCGGTTTTCCCGTCGACTACCAACCACCACAACACCCTGTTCGGCGGCACTGCGCTGGCCTGGATGGATGAAGTGTCATTCATCACCGCCACCCGCTTTTGTCGGCTACCGCTGGTGACCGTTTCCACGGACCGCATCGACTTCAATCACGCAATCCCTGCCGGCTCCATCGTTGAACTGGTCGGGCGGGTGATCAAGGTCGGCAACACCAGCCTCAAGGTTGAGGTTGAAGTGTTTGTTGAAAGCATGAGCTGTGATGGTCGCGAGAAGGCGATTCATGGGCAGTTCAGTTTTGTGGCGATTGATGAAGACAAGCGGCCGGTGCCGGTGTTGCCTGGGTTTGCCGCCTGACTTGATACCGTGGTGCGGCTTTCGCGGGCAAGCCTCGCTCCTACAAGGGTTCCTTACATACCTGTAGGAGCGAGGCTTGCCCGCGAATCGATCTATAAGGCGCCGCCGACCTGCGGTTGAATCAACGCCAACAACGTCCACCCCGCCGAAGGCTTCAGCGCACTGTCCGGTGTCGCCACATGCACCCATCCGCTGTCATCGCGAGCGAACAGCAATGTCGCACGTTCCCCATGCAGTGCCCGGTAATCCTCCCAGCCGAACCCCTCCGTCAGAGTTGTGCTGTACAGCTCGGCCCCCTGGTGCAGCAGATTAGCCAGTTTGTTGTAGGTCAGTTCCTCATTGCCCAGCAAACGCCCGCGATGTTCATGGCTGGCGCGGTGCTTGTCAGTGCGGTGGCTTTCCTGACCACTGGCGAGACCAAACAGTCGCTGATGGCCGAAATCGTGTCGAAAACGCATCGACGCCAACGCATTCAATTCGCCGGACGGCGACAATGTCAGCAAATGCCCAAGCCCGACCAGATCCAGATGAGCATCGGCATGCTGCGACGCCGGGTTACCAAAGTAGGTCGGCAAACCGTCCATGCGCGCCGCGCGAATATTCTCCCAGCTCGAATCCGTCAGCAGCACTCGACAGCCCAGCTGTTGCAGGGCTTTGCCCAAGGTACGTGCCGGGGCGTTGGCACCGACGATCAGAAAGCCGCTGGGCGCCGGTTCGGCGACTTTCAGCAAGCGCGCCAATGGCCGGGCCGTGGCACTTTGCAACACTACCGTGCCGATGATCACCGCAAACGTCAGCGGCACCAGCAGCAACGCGCCTTCGAGTCCGGCCTCATTCAGGCGAACGGCGAAAATCGCCGAAACCGCCGCCGCCACGATTCCGCGAGGTGCGATCCATGACAGCAGTGCCCGCTCGCGCCAGCTCAAACTCGAGCCTGCCGTGGAAAGCATGACGTTCAATGGCCGTGCAATGAACTGAATGATCAGCAGCAGAATCAGCACCAGCGGGCCGAGGCCGATCAAGGCGTTCAAATCGAGTCGCGCCGCCAGCAAAATGAACAGCCCGGAGATCAGCAGCACGCTGAGGTTTTCCTTGAAGTGCAGGATGTCCCGCACATCCACGTCCTTCATGTTGGCCAGCCAGATCCCCATCAAGGTCACGGCCGGCAAACCGGATTCGTGCATGACTTGATTGGCGGTAATGAAAATCCCCAGTACCGCCGCCAACGCCGCCAGGTTGTGCAGGTATTCCGGCAACCATTGGCGCCGAATGATCGTGCCGAGTACCCAGCCGCCGGCAATCCCGAATGCGGTGCCGCACAGAATCACTCCGCCGAAGGTCAGCAGGCTTTGGCTCAAGCCGTCATCTGACGTACGGGCGATGATGAAGCTGTAGACCACCACGGCGAGGAGGGCGCCGATCGGGTCGATGACGATGCCTTCCCAGCGCAGGATGTTGGCAATCGAGGCTTTGGGGCGTACCACGCGCAGCATCGGTACGATGACCGTGGGCCCGGTGACCAACGTCAGGCTGCCGAAAAGTATCGCGAGCAACCAGTCGAAACCCAGCAGCCAATGCGTGGCGACAGCAATGACCACCCAGGTCGAGATTGCGCCAATCGTCACCAGCCGGCGTACGACGCTGCCGATTTCGCGCCATTCCGACAGGTGCAGCGTCAGGCTGCCTTCAAACAGAATCAGCGCCACCGCCAGCGACACCAGTGGCATTAGCAATGGGCCGAACATTTCCTGTGGGTCGAGCCAGCCCAGGATCGGGCCGACCAGAATCCCGCTCAGCAACAGAAACAGGATCGCCGGCAATTTCAGTCGCCACGCCAGCCACTGACACCCCAGTGCCGCCGCACCAATACCGCCAAAAGCCAACAGAATCTGTTGCTCGTTCATTGAGTCTTCCTGTTCCTTGAAGTAGCGGGCTATGAAAGACTAGCGGTGGTTTTTACTGTTCACCTTTTTTTCGCGCGCAGTCTCAAGACTGCATGTTTCGAGTGCCCATGCCTGCCATCGATCATCCACTGATAGACCAATTCCTCGACGCGTTATGGCTGGAGAAAGGCCTTTCCGACAACACTCGCGATGCCTATCGCAGTGACCTGGCCTTGTTCAATGGCTGGCTGCAGGAGAAGGGGCTGGAGTTGATCAACGCCGGTCGCGAGTTGATCCTCGATCACCTGGCCTGGCGCCTGGAACAGAACTACAAACCCCGTTCCACTGCGCGATTTCTCTCGGGTGTGCGTGGCTTTTATCGCTATCTGTTGCGGGAAAAGTTGATCGCGGTCGATCCGACGTTACGCGTCGATATGCCTCAACTCGGTAGGCCGTTGCCGAAGTCCTTGTCGGAAGCCGATGTGGAAGCACTGCTGAAAGCGCCGGACCTGAGTGAAGCGATAGGCCAGCGTGACCGCGCCATGCTCGAAGTGCTGTACGCCTGCGGTTTGCGGGTGACGGAACTGATCAGCCTGACGCTGGAGCAGGTCAACCTGCGCCAGGGCGTGCTGCGGGTGATGGGCAAGGGCAGCAAGGAGCGGCTGGTGCCGATGGGCGAGGAGGCGATTGTCTGGGTCGAGCGTTACATGCGCGACGCCCGTGGCGAGCTGCTCGGCGGACGTCCCAGTGATGTGCTGTTCCCCAGTCAGCGTGGCGAGCAGATGACGCGCCAGACCTTCTGGCACCGGATCAAGCATCAGGCCAAGGTCGCCGGGATCGGCAAGTCGCTGTCGCCGCACACCTTGCGCCATGCCTTCGCCACGCACCTGCTCAACCACGGCGCGGATTTGCGAGTGGTACAGATGCTGCTCGGCCATAGCGATCTGTCGACCACTCAGATCTACACCCACGTCGCCCGGGCACGCCTGCAGGACCTGCATGCCAAACACCACCCGCGCGGATGATCACATTCCCTGCTGCGCGATCCCTGTAGGAGCGAAGCTTGCTCGCGAAAGAGGTCCGGACAACACGTTCATCCAGACAGCATGCGTTATCGTTGACCTCCTTCGCGAGCAAGCTTCGCTCCTACAGGGATCGCGGTGTTGTCTTGTCACCCCACATTCGGCCACACAGCCCTTATGTGGTAGGCTTTGTCGGTTTGTACGATGGGCGGTTATGACCCGGTGTTTCGGCACGGGCGTTCTGGTCGTCCCATTTGTCCGCCTTCAGGAGTTCTCATGCGTCTGACCCAGATTTTCGCCGCCGCAGCCATTGCGTTGGTCAGCACCCTTGCCGTCGCCGATGACGCGGCCGACAAAGCCATTCGTAAGAGCCTGGAAACCCTCCAGCTCGAAGTGCCGGTAGAAAGCATTTCCGCCAGTCCGCTGCCGGGCCTGTATGAAGTCAAACTGCAGGGCAGCCGCGTGCTGTATGCCAGTGCCGACGGTCAATACGTGGTTCAGGGCTACATGTTTCAGCTCAAGGACGGCAAGCCGGTCAACCTGACCGAAAAAGCCGAACGCCTGGGCATTTCCAAGCTGGTCAACGCCATTCCTGTTGCGGAAACCGTGGTCTACCCGGCCATCGGCGAAACCAAATCGCACATCACCGTGTTTACCGACACCACCTGCCCGTACTGCCACAAGCTGCATGCCGAAGTGCTTGAGCTGAACAAGCGCGGCATCGAAGTGCGCTACGTCGCGTTCCCGCGCCAGGGCCTGGGCTCGCCGGGTGACGAACAGCTGCAAGCGGTCTGGTGCTCGAAAGACAAGAAAGCGGCCATGGACAAAATGGTCGACGGCAAGGAAATCAAGGCCGCCAAGTGCGATAACCCGGTTTCCAAACAGTTCGCCCTCGGTCAGTCGATTGGCGTGAACGGCACACCGGCCATCGTTTTGGCTGACGGTCAGGTCATTCCGGGCTACCAGCCTGCGCCACAAGTCGCCAAACTGGCGCTGGGCGCGAAGTAAATTCGCATCGTCACGGCCAGCCTTTGACGATCATGGTCCGGCGGCAACATTTGCCGGGCCATTAATAGAGAGCCGCGAGCATGCGGCTGTTTTCACGGCCGGCCTTGAGTCGGCCGTTTTATGGGGAGTTCACAGTGAAACCGGTCAAAGTAGGCATCTGTGGGTTAGGGACCGTCGGTGGCGGTACCTTCAACGTACTTCAGCGCAACGCCGAGGAAATTGCTCGTCGTGCCGGGCGTGGAATCGAAGTGGCACAAATTGCCATTCGCACGCCAAAGCCTCAGTTCCAAACGACCGGTATTGCGATTACCAACGATGTCTTCGAAGTGGCCACGAACCCTGAGATCGACATCGTTATAGAGCTGATGGGCGGCTACACCGTTGCCCGCGAGCTGGTACTCAAGGCCATCGAGAATGGCAAGCATGTGGTCACCGCGAACAAGGCGCTTATCGCCGTTCACGGTAATGAAATTTTCGCCAAGGCTCGCGAGAAGGGCGTGATCGTTGCGTTCGAAGCGGCCGTGGCCGGTGGTATTCCGGTGATCAAGGCGATCCGTGAAGGCCTGTCCGCCAACCGGATCAACTGGGTCGCCGGCATCATCAACGGCACCGGCAACTTCATCCTCACCGAGATGCGCGAGAAGGGTCGCACCTTCGAAGACGTTCTCGCCGAGGCGCAGGCCCTGGGTTACGCCGAAGCCGATCCGACCTTCGACGTTGAAGGCATCGACGCGGCCCACAAGCTGACGATCCTGGCCTCCATCGCGTTCGGCATTCCGCTGCAGTTCGACAAGGCCTACACCGAAGGCATCACCAAGCTGACCACGGCTGACGTGAACTACGCCGAAGCGCTGGGCTATCGCATCAAGCATCTGGGCGTCGCTCGCAGCACGGCGGCTGGCATCGAGTTGCGCGTGCATCCGACGCTGATCCCGGCCGATCGCCTGATCGCCAACGTCAACGGCGTGATGAACGCGGTGATGGTCAACGGTGACGCTGCTGGTTCGACCCTGTTCTACGGCGCCGGCGCCGGCATGGAGCCGACCGCTTCGTCGGTGATCGCCGACCTGGTGGACGTGGTTCGCGCCATGACTTCCGATCCGGAAAACCGCGTGCCGCACCTGGCCTTCCAGCCGGATTCGCTGTCGGCGCATCCGATCCTGCCGATCGAAGCCTGCGAAAGCGCTTATTACCTGCGCATTCAGGCCAAGGACCATCCGGGCGTGCTGGCTCAGGTTGCGAGCATCCTGTCGGAGCGCGGCATCAACATCGAATCGATCATGCAGAAAGAAGTCGAAGAGCATGACGGCCTGGTGCCGATGATCCTGCTGACCCACCGTGTGCTGGAACAGCACATGAACGACGCGATTGCCGCCCTCGAAGCCCTCACGGGTGTGGTCGGTCCGGTCGTACGGATCCGCGTCGAGCACCTGAACTAAGCCGTTATCGTTCACCGGGCCTGCGTGCGGGCCCGGGTTTGCGAACACTGTCCATTGGAGTCAGTCATGCGTTATATCAGCACCCGCGGCCAGGCACCGGCCCTGAATTTCGAAGACGTCCTGCTGGCCGGTCTGGCCACTGACGGCGGTCTGTACGTCCCGGAAAACCTGCCACGTTTCACCCAGGAAGAAATCGCTTCCTGGGCCGGCCTGCCGTATCACGAGCTGGCCTTCCGGGTGATGCGCCCGTTCGTCACCGGCAGCATTCCTGATGCCGATTTCAAAAAGATTCTTGAAGAAACCTATGGCGTGTTCTCGCACAACGCCGTGGCGCCGTTGCGTCAACTAAACGGCAATGAATGGGTGCTGGAGCTGTTCCACGGCCCGACCCTGGCGTTCAAGGACTTCGCCCTGCAACTGCTCGGTCGCCTGCTCGATTACGTGCTGGAAAAACGCGGTGAGCGCGTGGTGATCGTCGGCGCCACTTCCGGTGATACCGGTTCGGCCGCCATCGAAGGCTGCAAGCACTGCGAAAACGTCGACATCTTCATCCTGCACCCGCACAACCGCGTGTCTGAAGTGCAGCGTCGGCAGATGACCACGATCTTCGGCGAGAACATCCACAACATCGCCATCGAAGGCAACTTCGATGACTGCCAGGAAATGGTCAAGGCGAGCTTCGCCGACCAAAGCTTCCTCAAGGGCACGCGTCTGGTGGCGGTGAACTCGATCAACTGGGCGCGGATCATGGCCCAGATCGTCTACTACTTCCACGCAGCCCTACAGTTGGGCGGCCCGGCGCGTTCGGTGTCGTTCTCGGTGCCGACCGGCAACTTCGGCGACATCTTCGCCGGTTACCTGGCGCGCAACATGGGCCTGCCGATCAATCAGTTGATCGTCGCCACCAACCGCAACGACATCCTGCACCGCTTCATGAGCGGCAATCAGTACGTCAAGGAAACCCTGCACGCCACGTTGTCGCCGTCGATGGACATCATGGTGTCGTCGAACTTCGAGCGTCTGCTGTTCGACCTGCACGGTCGCAACGGCGCGGCGATTGCCGGGTTGATGGATTCGTTCAAGCAGGGCGGCGGTTTCAGCGTTGAACAGGAGCGTTGGACCGAAGCGCGCAAGCTGTTTGATTCGCTGGCTGTGGATGATGCGCAAACTTGCGAAACGATTGCTGAGGTTTACGAGCAGACGGGTGAGTTGCTGGATCCGCACACGGCTATCGGTGTGAAGGCTGCGCGTGAATGCCGTCGTAGTCTGGATATTCCGATGGTTATTCTCGGGACTGCCCATCCGGTTAAATTCCCGGATGCGGTTGAGAAGGCGGGTGTGGGTAAAGCGCTGGAGTTGCCTGTTCACCTTGCCGATCTGTTTGAGCGGGATGAGCGTTGCACGGTGTTGCCGAATGACCTTAAGGCTGTACAGGCTTTTGTCAGTCAGCATGGGAATCGTGGGAAGCCGTTGTAATCGGTTGGGGGGCATATCCGTTGCTGCGGTAACGGCCACTATTGGTTTCGCTCTTACAGCGAGTCACTTTCGAAAAGCGCGAAAGTAACCAAAGCGCTTTTGCCCCTTTCGTTCGGTGCCTCGCCATGGCTCGGCATGCCCTCGCTCCGGTCCTGCTCCGTGGGCCCGCCGCCATCGGCCATCCATGGCCGGGGGCGGCTACCGCGGCATCCCTGCCGCGGTGCCCACTGCGCAGAACCTCCACTCGGCCTCTCGAGGGGGCGACTACCGCCACAGCCGCCGAGGCGGCCTGAAAGCCGACCTGGCTCTCTGTTCGAACGCGTTGTTCTTCCCGGCTGCGCTCACCACTCCGAATCTGTACACCGCCCCCCTGTAGGAGCCGGCTTGCTGGCGATAGCGTCCATCCAGTCAATCAACAGGTGACTGATCCACCGCTATCGCCAGCAAGCCGGCTCCTACAGTTGATCGTGTACATTCAGAAACCTATGCATTTCCCCTGTAGGAGCCAGCTTGCTGGCGATGGGCGTCAACGATAACGCGAGCTGTCTGAATGAGCGTGTTGTCCGGTCGTTTTTCGCGGGCAAGCCTCGCTCCTACAGGGAATCGCGTTTGCTTTTGATTTCCACCACTCATCAGGCCGAGCGTTAGCTCGCCTTCCGCTTTTGATCTGAGCGCCCCCTCGAGAGGCCGAGTGGAGGTTCTGCGTAGTGGGCAACCCGGCATGGATGCCGGGTTAGCCGCCCCCGGCCATGGATGGCCGATGGCGGCGGGCCCACGGAGCAGGGCCGGAGCGAGGGCATGCCGAGCCTTGGCGAGGCACCGAACGAAAGGGGCAAGAGCCCTTGGTTACTTGGGGCTCTTCCAAGTGACTCGCCGTAAGGGCGAAACCAATAGCCGCCCTCACCGAAGAAACGGATATTCACCCAATCCCAATCCCAATCCCAACCAACCACCAAAACCCAAGCCATACACAAACCTGTCATCTACCCCATGCATGCTCTACCCACCAGAGACGCCGACGCGCCTGCACCTGGAATCCAGAACTTTCTTCTCGGGCCAATGGTCACTTAATGTGAACACGCCCCAGGCACTTTGTTTTCGGACTATTGAGTGGTGATCGAGATGGAAAGTATCAATCTATTGCTCGGTGAGGCTCTGAGCCCGTACCAGGTAACGTTGACTCCCTCAGGCGCCCACGGCGAATGCCTGGTGACACTGAAGAGCACAACCGGCGCCATCGTGGTCGAGCGGGAGTTCAATCAGGCCCAACTGACCGACAAACGTCTGCTCACGGATGTGGTCGACGGCTTGCATCGCGATCTGATGATTGCCGAAGGACGCCTGGAACCCTGCGTTATCGCGGCATTGCGCAATGCTGCACAGGACAAGGTCGTGGCCAGCCGTAATTGAATTGTCTTTTGTGGGAACCTTCCCGGGCCAAGGTCAGTCAGAGCATGTAACAGCAGGATCAAGCATTGTGCTCCGGTGCTTGTAGTCGTGCTGCCACTGGTCTCTTTGTAGACCACGTTTAACCCCGAGATGTCTCCCCACTTCTCGGGGTTTCTTTTTGCCCGCGATTTGTCATTCCAGCGCCTGTTGCTCGAAATACTTCCTGGATTCTTCCAGATAGGCGTCGCGACTTTCCGGGTCGAGCCACGCGGCGTACGCCTCGCTCAAGCGATCGTGGGGCATTTTGCGCAGCAATTGATTGATCTCGACAATCGCCTGCCGGCCTTTGGGCGTGTCGGTGCAGCCGATGTAACCGGACAAGAATTTCTCGGCGCCGCGAATCGGGTAGAACTGCAATTCATCCTCGGCGATCCCTTGCTGTTGGGCCTGATAGCGGATTTCCGGGCGGTATCCCAACAGCAGCCGCAAGCGCCCCAGGCGTTGCATCTGCAACAGGCTGCCCAAGGCGTCGTTGCCGTAGTGCGGGGTCAGCGAGTCAGGTGGTGCCTGTTTGAGCAGCGCGTCGAGGTAATCACCGTAGTTACGCTCGGCGATAATGCCCAGCTTCTCGCCGCCGCTCGCCAGGAAGGCCGCCAGGTCCAGTTCACCGTCCTGGATGAAGGGGGCAAGCGTCTCACGGTCAACGCGCCGCACGGCCACGCCGTTACTCATGGCCCGAAACACCGGAATGGAAAACGCGATCCAGCGTTCGCGTTCCTTGCTCCGGTTCAGCGCCGCATCGCAGGTAAGGGACGGCTCGTGGAGCATTTGCAAGGCGCGAGCACGGTTGACTCGCATCAAGGTGTGTTCGTATTGCGGCATGCCGGCGATCAACAGCGGCAACAGTTGGTCGATGACGCCCAGGCCCTTTTTCGGTCCTTCGAAAATCGTCAGCGGTGGCAGATCCCGCAACAGCCAGATCATGGTTTCCTTGGGCTGCGCCATCGCCGACGAGGTCGGACCGATGAGCAAGGCTGTCGCCGCGAGCGCACACATCACCCTCCTGCCGTGCGACAGGCAGTCTGTGATGAGCAGCGAAAGCAGGCGTTTCAGCTTAGATGGCCCCGTCTTCACGCAGCTTTGCGATCTGTTCCTTGTCGTAGCCAAGATCGTTGAGTACCTGCGCATTGTGTTCGCCCAACTGCGGCCCGACCCATTGCGAACTGCCGGGTGTCTCTGAGAGTTTCGGCACAATTCCCGGCATCTTGAAATCTTTGCCGTCCGGCAGCTTTGCCTTCAGGAACATTTCCCGAGCCAGGTACTGCGGATCACTGAACATGTCTTCGGCGCTGAAGATCCGGCTGGCAGGGACGTCGGCCTGATTCAACTGCTCGATGACGGTGTCCAGCGGCAGCGCATTGACCCAGCGATCAATCACCCCATAAATCTCGTCGCGACGGCTGTCACGCCCGTCGTTGCTGGCCAGCGCCGGGTCGTTGGCCAGGTCTTCACGGCCGATGATCAGCATGAATCGTTTGAAAATCGCATCGCCATTGGCGCCGATCTGCACATGTTTGCCGTCAGCGCTGGTGTGGATCGAGGAGGGCGTGATGCCGGGCATGATGTTGCCGGTGCGTTCGCGAATGAAGCCGAACACGTCGAACTCCGGGACCATGCTTTCCATCATGGCGAAGATCGCTTCGTACAGCGCCACATCCACCACTTGGCCCAGGCCGCCATTGACCTCGCGATGACGCAAAGCCATCAGCGCGCCGATCACGCCCCAGAGCGCCGCAATCGAGTCGCCGATGGAAATCCCGGTGCGTACCGGCGGTCGATCCTCAAACCCGGTGATGTAGCGCAGGCCGCCCATGGATTCACCGACCGCACCAAAACCTGGTTGATCCTTCATCGGCCCGGTCTGGCCGAAACCCGAAAGGCGCACCATGACCAGTTTCGGGTTCAGTGCGTGCAAGACGTCCCAGCCCAGACCAAGCTTTTCCAGCACGCCGGGGCGAAAATTCTCGATGAGGATGTCCGCTTCACTGAGCAGCTTTTTCAGGATTGCCAGGCCGTCCGGGTGTTTCAGGTTCAAGGTCAGGGACTTCTTGTTGCGTGCCTGAACGAACCACCACAGTGACGTGCCTTCATACAACTTGCGCCATTTGCGCAACGGATCACCACCGTCGGGAGATTCGATCTTGATGACTTCGGCACCGAATTCGCCGCAAATGCGCGAGGCAAACGGCCCGGCGATCAACGTGCCCAATTCGATGACTTTCAGACCTGAGAGGGGTTTGGCGGTGAACGGCATGCTGGATCCTGTAGGACAAAGGCTTGGCTGATAGAGCGTTTTAGCACAGCCCGCCGTCAGTCGCTCAAGGTTGATGGCCGCGAAGCCTGCCGCATCGGTTAGACTTGCCGCCTTTCCACGTATCAAGAAGCCCGTTCATGGCCCAGCCGTCCACGACCTACAAGTTTGAACTGAACCTTACCGACCTCGACCGCAGCGTTTACGAGACGGTGAAGCAGACCATCGCCCGTCACCCTTCGGAAACCGAAGAGCGCATGACCGTGCGGCTGCTGGCCTACGCCTTCTGGTACAACGAGCAGCTGTCGTTTGGCCGTGGTCTGTCAGACGTGGATGAACCCGCCCTGTGGGAAAAGAGCCTGGATGATCGCGTACTGCACTGGATCGAAGTCGGTCAGCCAGACGCTGACCGCCTAACGTGGTGCTCGCGTCGCACTGAGCGCACCAGCCTGCTGGCCTACGGCAGCTTGCGCGTCTGGGAAACCAAAGTGATCCCGGCGATCAAGAACCTGAAAAACGTGCACATCGCTGCTGTGCCGCAGGAAGTCCTGGAAACCCTGGCCAAAGACATGCCGCGTGTTATCAAGTGGGACGTGATGATCAGCGAAGGGACGATTTTCGTCACCGACGACCGTGGTCAGCACGAAGTCCAGTTGCAGTGGCTGAGCGGCGAACGCGGCTGATTTTTCGCCACGTCATCCGGTTTTATCCTACGTATTCAAGAGAAGTACCTGTCACCCCATGCGCATCGAACCTCGCCTGTTGCCCGACACCCTGCCATTCCTCGGTGACCTGCCGCCGCTGCTGACCCGTCTGTACGCGGCGCGGGGCGTGGTTTCAGAGGCTGAACTGGACAAGAGCCTGGCGCGGCTGATTCCGTTCCAGCAGCTCAAGGGCATCGATGCAGCGGTGGATTTGCTGGTGACCGCGCTGGAGCAGCGTCAGCGGATTCTGATCGTCGGCGACTTCGACGCCGACGGCGCGACGGCCAGTACCGTGGGCATGTTGGGCTTGCGCCTGCTGGGCGCGGCTCACGTTGATTATCTGGTGCCGAACCGATTCGAGTATGGCTACGGCCTTACGCCCGAAATCGTTGAGGTGGCGCTGACCCGCACGCCGCAGCTGCTGATCACCGTGGACAACGGCATCTCCAGCGTTGAAGGCGTGGCGGCGGCGAAAAAGGCTGGCCTCAACGTGCTGGTCACCGACCACCACTTGCCGGGCGATGAATTGCCGCTGGCCGATGCCATCGTCAATCCCAACCAGCCAGGCTGTGGTTTTCCGAGCAAGGCACTCGCCGGCGTCGGGGTGATCTTCTACGTGCTGATGGCCCTGCGCGCGCGCCTGCGCAGCCTCGGCTGGTACGAGAGCAGGCCGCAGCCGAACATCGGCGAGTTGCTGGACCTGGTGGCCCTCGGCAGCGTCGCCGACGTGGTGCCGCTGGACGCCAACAACCGGATTCTCGTCCACCAAGGCCTCGAGCGAATCCGTGCCGGACGTGCGCGGCCGGGGATCAAGGCGATCCTCGAAGTGGCGAAGCGTGATCATGCGCGCATCACGTCTACGGATCTGGGGTTCATTGTTGGCCCGCGCCTGAACGCGGCGGGGCGCCTGGATGACATGAGCCTGGGCATCGAATGCCTGCTCACCGAAGACGCCGGGCTCGCTCGGGAAATGGCTATCCAGCTGGACGGCATGAACCAGGACCGCAAATCCATCGAGCAGGGCATGCAGCGCGAGGCGCTGGCCCAGCTCAAGGATTTGCCGGTGGAATCGATGCCGTTCGGCCTGTGCCTGTTCGATCCCGAGTGGCACCAGGGCGTCATCGGAATCCTCGCCTCGCGTATGAAAGAGCGCTATTTCCGTCCGACCATCGCCTTTGCCGATGCAGGCGATGGCATGCTCAAAGGCTCGGGGCGTTCGGTGCAGGGCTTCCATATTCGTGACGCCTTGAGCGTGGTGGCGGCTCAGCACCCAAATTTGATCAGCAAGTACGGTGGCCACGCCATGGCGGCAGGCTTGACCTTGCCGGAAGCGAATTTTCCGCTGTTCGCCGAAGCTTTTGACGCTGAAGTGCGTAGGCAATTACGTGAAGAAGACCTGACCGGGCGACTGCTGTCGGACGGGACTTTGGCGGTCGAAGAATTTCACCTCGAACTGGCCCGTGCTTTGCGGCATGCCGGTCCTTGGGGGCAACACTTTCCGGAGCCGTTGTTCCATGGCGTATTCCAGTTGGTCGAACAGCGGGTTGTTGGCGAACGGCACCTCAAAGTGGTGCTGAGAAGTGAATGCGGTTCGGTGAAACTGGACGGCATCGCGTTCGGAATCGACCGCGATATCTGGCCGAACCCGACCATCAAATGGGTGGAACTGGCCTACAAACTCGACCTCAACGAGTTTCGCGGGAATGAGACGGTTCAACTGATGATTGCTCACATAGAACCGCGTTGACCCCATTCGCGAGCAAGCCCGCTCCCACAGGATCTGCGCAGACCCTGTGGGAGCGGGCTTGCTCGCGAAGGCGATCTCCCTGACGCCAAATACCCCCGGAACCCTCCACCATCCCCCAATGTCGACTAGGCTCTAAGCACTGCTTGATTTTCCTTGTGACGTCTTGTCGAATTTTTTGCCCGCGGGGGCGGGTGCTGCACCTTTTTCCTGTCACTCGTCGACTTTCAAACAGAACCCTGGAGCCTGCCCACTGATTCGAGAGGTGCCCCATGAGTCTGCTGCTTGAACCCTATACCCTTCGCCAATTGACCCTGCTCAACCGCATCGCGGTGTCACCGATGTGCCAGTATTCGAGTGTCGATGGCCTGGCCAATGACTGGCACCTGGTTCATCTCGGCAGCCGTGCTGTCGGTGGGGCCGGTCTGGTTTTTACTGAAGCCACGGCAGTGACGGCCGATGGACGCATCACCGCCGAAGACCTCGGCCTGTGGAATGACGAACAGATCGAACCCCTGCAACGCATCACGCGTTTCATCGCCGCCCAAGGCGCTGTCGCCGGTATTCAGTTGGCCCACGCCGGGCGCAAGGCCAGCACCCATCGGCCGTGGATCGGCAAGCACGGTAGCGTCAAACCTGAAGATGGCGGCTGGACGCCGGTCGGTCCTTCGCCCATTGCGTTCGACCCACAGCACACACCACCGAAGCAGCTGAATGAGAGTGAAATTGCCGAGGTCATCCAGGCGTTCGTTGATTCAGCGAAACGGGCGCTGATCGCCGGTTTCAAAGTCGTCGAAGTTCACGCGGCTCATGGTTACCTGTTGCATCAATTCCTATCGCCCTTGAGCAATCAGCGGCGCGATCAATACGGTAGTTCGTTCGAGAATCGAATTCGGTTGGTGCTGCAAGTCACCGAAGCGGTGCGTGCGGTGTGGCCTGAGGAGTTGCCGGTGTTCGTACGGGTCTCGGCCACCGATTGGGTGGAAGACGGCTGGAATCCGGATGAAACCGTTGAACTGGCGCGTCGCCTCAAAGATTTGGGTGTGGACCTGATCGATGTGTCGTCGGGCGGCACGGCGGTCAACGCGGAAATTCCTACAGGCCCCGGTTATCAAACCCGCTTCGCCGAACGAGTGCGCAAGGAGTCAGGCATCGCCACCGGCACCGTAGGAATGATCACCGAACCGGCCCAGGCCGAGCACATTCTGCGCACCTGTCAGGCGGACATTATCTTCCTCGCCCGTGAGCTGCTGCGCGACCCGTACTGGCCATTGCATGCGGATGATGATTTGGGTGGACACAAGGCCATCTGGCCAGCGCAGTATCAACGCGCGACGCATCGGGATCAGCCGATTCATGAGTCGGATTTGCGTGACTGAGTAGCGTTGTGAAAACAAAAAGCCCCGATCGATGTGATCGGGGCTTTTGTGTTTTTGTGCAGGGATTTTTGTTGTTTGCCAGGCCGCTTTCGCGAGCAAGCCTCGCTCCTACAGGTGCGTGTCGAGCTCATCATCCTCGTTCGACACTAACCTGTAGGAGCGAGGCTTGCCCGCGAAAGGGCCCGCCCAGACAACCCTTTAACTTCAGGTGTACTTACGCTTCTCCGGCGCCGGCGGGAAATACTGATACAACCAGGTCTCGCTCAACGTCCGGTCATTGGTGCGAATAAACAACCGCAGCTCCACCGGGGCCACACTGTCATTGGTCGGGAACCAGTCAAAGGTAATCCGGTAGCCCTTGATGTCATCCAGCACCAGCACGTTGAAATCCTTGACCTGGCCGTTGGAGCACGTCACCACCGGTTCGATGCCCGTACCTTGCGGCAAGCGATCCAGCCCGCCGCCGGTGAAGTCCACCGCAAACCGGCGCGCCCAGACTGGCGGGTAATGCTCGCCCGGCGCCCAACCTTCAGTGAAGCCGCCCATGCCCGAACGGGTCGCGTTGACCCGCGCCAGCGGCGTGCCGACCGGCGGCAAAGCGCTCCAGTACAGCTTGTAGCCGTAGTTCAGGGAATCACCGGCCGCGACCGGTTTCTTCGGGGTCCAGAACGCGACGATGTTATCCAGGGTTTCGCCGGTTGTAGGAATTTCCAACAGATCGATAGAGCCTTCGCCCCACGCGGTTGTAGGTTCTACCCACAGGCTTGGCCGCTTGCTGTACCAGTCGACGGTGTCCTGATAACTGGCGAACTCGTGGTCGGTCTGCACCAGGCCGAAACCTTTCGGGTCGGTGTCGGCGAAGGCATTGAATTGCAGGGTCGCCGGGTTGTTCAGCGGACGGCAGATCCACTCGCCGTTGCCACGCCACATCGCCAGGCGATCCGAATCGTGGATCTGCGGGTGGATGGTGTCGCACATGCGCCGCTCGTGGGTGCCGCAGCTGAACATGCTGGTCATCGGTGCGATGCCCAGTTGTTCGATGGCGGTACGCGCATTGATATGGGCGTCGACGGCCATGACGACCTGACTGGCCTGGCAATCGATATCGAAACGGTAGGCACCGGTGGCACTCGGCGAGTCCAGCAGGGCGTAGACCACGAAACGGGTGCTGTCCTTGTCCGGGGTTTCGAACCAGAACTTGGTGAAGTCGGGGAATTCTTCGCGCTTCTTGGCGTAGGTATCGACCGCCAGACCGCGCGCCGACAGGCCGTATTGGCCAGTGGCGTCTACCGCACGGAAATAACTGGCGCCGAGGAAAGACAGCACGTCGTGCCGATCCAGTTCCGGGGCCTTGAACAGCTTGAACCCGGAGAAGCCCAGATCGCCCGTGAGCTGCTTGGTATCGACCGTGGTGTTTTCATAGTTGAACAGCGAAGGGCGGAAATGCACCTCCCGCGCCTGACGCGTCTTGGGGTCGACGCTGTACATGCGCACCGGCTGCTTGAAACCCATGCCGACGTGGAAAAACTGCACGTCCAGCTGGCCTTTCAAATCCTTCCACAGCGAATGATTACCGTCGTAGCGGATCGCGTTGAAATTTTGTGGGGTCATGGTCGCCAGGGTCGGCGGCAGCACCTGCTTGGTGTCCTGATAGCGGTTGCCGGCAAGCTGCTTGGCCTGGATTTTCAGGGCTTCGAAATCGAACGCCTGTGCCTCGCCGTCAGCCGTGCCATTACCGGCCCAGGCCCGCGCAGCCAACAGGCCGGAGGCAGACAAACCGGTGTAGGCAGCGATGGCCATGGACGCTTTGAGCAAATTCCTGCGGTGCATAAGTACAACCTGTCGTGAACAATCCCGCGCCGTTCCTGGCACGTGCTGGATCAGAAATGGAGGTTCGGACATGCCTTCGGCCAAACGCAACGGACTTTAAACAGATGCCAAATAGCTTAAACCGTTCGGTGGCAGAGCAAAAATGATTGATGGCGTGGCAGTGGCACCGCTATGAAACAAGACATTTCCGGTAAACGTTTCCCACAGAGATTTCTGATTTATGCGGCATTTCTGCTTTTTTTGACTAATTACTCTAAAAACCGCTTTTCAGCGCCAATTTACTTCCTATTCTATGGGCATGACCGGTTTCTGCCCTCAGGCCGGTGGGATTCAGTTGGCACGAGGTGACCGCTGAAAAAGGGTAGGGCGATGCGGTTTTTGCTGTTTTCTTTTTGACGTAGAGAGGGACATCGTCCATGTCGAAAGTACAAGGCATCACTGAAATGTTGGGGATCTTTCCGTGCCTGGGTATGGGGCGGCGAAGGCGCCGGCTTAATTCCGAGGAGTTGAAACTGGTGGAGCGGTATCGCGAGTTGTCGGAGAACGACCGGATTGCGATGCGGTATCTGGTGGATGCGATGCGCAGTGTTTCGCGGTTTTGAGTAAGAAACCGAGGGGCGGACTGTGAAGTCTGCCCCTTTTTCATGTGCGCCCGGCATGGGCGCAATCTTGCGGGTGCCGATCAACCGCTGAGGCTTTCGATCAGGCTTTCGAGCGCTTCAGTGATATTTTCATCCTGCGCCAGTTGCGCTGCTGCAGTCGCTCTGACTTGACGTGCCAAGCGGTATTCACTGGGCGTGCAGTTTGCGAACTGCTTGAAGGCACGAGCGAAGTAGGACGGATCCTTGAAGCCGGCCTCATAGCCGATGCTGGTAATAGGCATCTGGCTGTTGTCGAGCAGCTCTTTGGCGAAGTTCATGCGCTTGTTCAAGATGTAATCCGTGAAGCCAAGTCCATTGGCTTCCTTGAACAGGCGGCTGAAGCGAAATGTCGTCATGCCGCAGCGCTGCGCCAAATCCCTTTGATCGATGCTGTCTCGAAAGTGCTGTTCGATGTACAGCATGACATTGCTCAGCGCCTGGTGTTTTTGGTGCCCTGAGGTCAGCCGGATACTGTCCGGCAGGGTTGGGGAGTGGTCGATCAGCATCGTCTTGCGCAGGTCGGTCACATTTCGGCGCAGCTCGCAGAGCTGAACTACAGCAGTCAGGTAACGACTCTTCTCTGTGAGCGAGAGCGGGAGCACCATGTATTCCCAGACGCTGGAACGCATGGCCCAGACGGCCAGTTCCTCTGAGTGCTGCACGGTGAACATGGTGATCGGGATGCCCGGTGTGCTGCGCTTGATCTCCAGCAACAGCCTCAAGCCTGGTGTGTCGGGGCGATCGAAATGCATGCAGATCATGTCCGCCTGTTCCCCGATGGGCAGCGCGGAGTTTTTCGCCAGTTTGCAGTCGCAGGTACCCTCGAACTGTGCGATGAGTTCTTTCGTGGATCGATCATGAGTCAGATCGAACCATAGGAGCGATGGCCTTTTGGTCAAATTGGACGTCATGTCTCTACTCGGCAGGTCTGATTGACTCTCTACTCGCTAGTATTGCCAATACGCCATCACTTTGCAGATTGAATCCTTATAAAAACGACGAATTTCAGATCTGTTCGATCTATGTGTTTCCTGGAAGGCTGCCCGGGCCGAGTGTTTGCGGGTGTGTTGTCGACGAACCCGGGTTTAACCACTTGTCGCTTCTGAATCAATGGCAATTGCCGTTGCGTTTCAATGCCTTGTTTACCCCTCTCGCGACTTCTGCAAAGGCCAATGAACCGTATCCGGCCGCTGCGCAAAAAAGTCCTAACGATGTGCAAAATCCTCCTAACGCCTATGCCTGCTTACTGACTAGGGTTGCATCAGGCAGCACAGAAAGTTCTGCCTCAGAAACACAACATTTGAGTGAGGTGGCCAAAATGATCATGCAAACAATCAAGGCTTCGGTAGTGAAGTTCGCCAAAGACGAAGACGGTCTGACCATTGTGGAATACGCGGTGGCCGGCGGATTAATCACGGTAGCTGTTGCCGCAATGTTCACTCTTTTGGGCGGTGCCGTGAACACCAGAATCACAGCGCTGTGCGCTGCGGTCAAAGGCGCTGCCTGCTGATGACAGTAACCCACTGTGGTGGGGCGCGGTGATATCCACGGAGCAGCCGGTTTTACAGTTTCTCTGATCGACCGGCAACTCAATGAACTTCGCGCAGACCCCGCCAATGTATTTTCTGAGTCGTATGACCGCTGAAACGAGGTACTAAAAAATGAATCTGCAAACAATCAGAACTTCAATTACCAAGTTCGCCAAAGATGAAGATGGCCTGACCATTGTGGAGTACGCGGTAGCCGGTGGCTTAATTACGGTAGCGGTTGCCGCAATGTTTATTCTTTTGGGTGGCGCCGTGAACACCAGGATCACAGCACTGTGCGCTGCGGTCAAAGGTGCCGCCTGCTGATGACAGCCACTCGTTGCGGTGGGGGCGCGGTGATATCCATAGAGCAACCAGTTTTACAGTTTCTCTGATAGACCGGGCAACTCAATAGACTTCACGCTGTCCCCGCCAACGTACTTTCTGATCCATATCACGGCTGAAGCGAGGTATACAAAAATGAATCTGCTAACAATCAGAACTTCAATCACCAAGTTCGCCAAAGATGAAGATGGCCTGACAATTGTGGAATACGCCGTGGCCGGTGGATTAGTGACGGTAGCGGTTGCCGCAATGTTTATTCTTTTGGGGGCCGAGGTGAACACCAGGATTACAGCACTTTGCGCAGCGGTCAAAGGTGCTGGCTGCTAACGATAATCCCGGTTAGGGGGGGACGCGCCATGTCCATGGAATTGTTGGTAATGACTGTTTTACTGCTAGGACTATTGGGCGTGGCGGTGGTGAGCGATCTGCGTCGCCACCGCATTCCCAACATGCTGGTCCTGTTGGGCCTTGCCCTGGGACTGGGCGGTCAAATGTATTTAGGTGGCGTCAGCGGATTGGGTGACAGCCTGTTGGGCATCCTGGTCTGTTTTGCACTGTTTCTGCCGATGTACGCCTTGGGTGGCATGGCCGCCGGCGACGTCAAGTTAATGGCCATGGTCGGCAGCTTTTTACCCTTCCATTTTGCATTGTGGGCTGCCTTGTTCAGCCTGATAGCCGGTGGCGTGTGCGGTTTTTTGATTGTGCTGTATCGCGGCCAGCTGCTTCAGACCCTGGGACGTTATTGGTTGATTCTGAAGGCGCAGGCCTATCTGGCGCCAACTTCAGATGAAGTAGCCAGCAAGCCTTTCCCTTATTCGATTGCAATATTGATAGGCACTTTAATCAGCGTCTACTGGCAACTGGTTGCCGGTGGATTCGGAGGCTAGTCATGCACATCATTGTCGATAGTGATGCCTACCCCAGCGCTCGGGGCGCGGTGCAACGACTGGCTCCCCAGCCGTGCACAATCCGCGAAACTGGACTGACAGACAGTTTCCTCGGCGAGTTGGTATGCAAGCACTTGTATGACGCTGGCGTGCTGGACATGCCGCGGCTGGTGGAGCGCCTGGCGCTGACCGGCGCCGTACTTGATGAAGTCCTGGCGTTTCTGCGCAAGGACGGTCGTGTCGAAGTGCTTGGCCAATTGGGGTCGCAATCGACAAGTGGGCAAATGCTGCGTTATGGCCTGACCGAACGCGGTCGCAGCGCCGCCCGCGATGCCTTGTCGCGCAGTGGCTATATCGGTGCGGCACCCTTCCCGGTGGACACCTACCGGTCCCTGATCAAACTGCAAACCATTCACCATGGTCGCATCAACGCCAACGATATGCGCAATGCCTTTGCTGGCGTAGTGCTTACCGACAGCATGCTCGATCAGTTAGGTGTGGCGATGAACTCCGGGCGCGCCATTATGATTTATGGCCCCGCGGGTACTGGCAAGACCTACATCAGCCGTCGGTTGATCCGTCTGTTCACCGAGGCCATCTGGGTACCTCATGCCATCGTCATCAACGAGTCCGTGATCGAGATCTATGACCCGCAAGTGCATCAGCGGTTCGAAGATAACGTTCAACAGAACAATCTGATGCTCAACGAAGGGATCGACCGTCGATTGCTGCGCTGCAAACGCCCGATCGTCGTCACTGGCGGTGAGTTGAGCATGGAGCAACTGGACGTTCGCTATGACACTAACACCCGCCAATACCAGGCTTCTTTGCAGCTCAAGGCCAGCAATGGCCTGTTCATCATCGATGACATGGGGCGTCAGCGCATGGCACCCGCCGAGTTGTTGAATCGCTGGATCGTCCCGATGGAAGAGAAGTGCGATTTCCTCAACCTGGGCGGCGGTCGGCATTGCGAGCTGCCGTTCGATCTGATTCTGGTGTTTTCCACCAACCTCAATCCCCTGGAGTTGGCCGATGAGGCCTTTCTTCGCCGGATTGGCTACAAGCTGCAATTCGGTTATCTGAAGCCTGAGGAGTACGAAAAGATCTGGCGTCAGGAAAGCGAGCGTCTGGGCGTGCCTTATGACCAGTTGCTGGTGCGTTATGTGCTGCAAAGGCTTTATGCAAGTGAAGGCATGCCCCTGGTGCCTTGCCATCCCCGCGATCTCCTGAGCATGGCGCTCGATCGTCAACGTTACATGGGCGGTTCCGGACCACTGTCACCGCAAGAGTTGGAATGGGCCTGGCACAACTACTTCGTCCAGCTCGACTTTCTTTGATACGGAGATACTGACATGAGCTCTCGTACTCTTTCCCTGATAGGCGTTTCCCTGGTCATGGGCCTTGGTGCTGCATGGATGGCCGACTCCTGGCTGAGCGCCCGGCTCAATGCCAGCCCGGATGATCACCTTCGAAGCGTAGTGGTCGCCACAGTAGAGATTCCATTCGGGCAGATGGTCGAGGCTCAGCAGGTCACGACCGTACGCATGCCCATGGATACGATCCCGGAAGACGCCTTCGACATGAGCGAAAAGGCTGTGGGCAAGATCGCAACGTTCGACATTCTCAAGGGCGACATTGTGCGCGGTGCGCGTCTGAGTGAGCACTTGGGTGGCAGCACCCTGGCTTCGCTGATTGCGACAGACAAGCGTGCCATCTCGGTACGGGTGGACGATGTGGTCGGTGTGGGCGGGTTCCTGTTGCCGGGTAACCGGGTCGATGTACTCGCGACCAAAACCACCAGTGCCGGCAGCAACAGCGCCGTGTCCAGGACCATCCTCGAGAACTTGCGGGTATTGGCGGTGGACCAGACGGCAGGTACCGACAAGACCCAACCGGTGGTGGTGCGTGCAGTGACGCTGGAAATGACGACCGCAGAGGCTGAAACCCTGGTCACGGCGCAAACGGAAGGGAAACTGCAATTGACCTTGCGCAATCCGCTGAACTCCGAGAAAAAAATCGCGGCCGTTGCACCTGTTGCGCCTGTCGCACCGGTCATGACGGTGGCCACCGCCACGGTGCCAAAACGCGTGGTGCAACGCAGCGGCGGCGAAAGTGGTGGGGCTGTCACCGTCATCCGCGGGGTCGAAACCAAAGTAGTCAACATTCGCTGACAGGGCGTAACAGGTCCTGGACACCAGGTCTTGGCGGAGCCGATCCGCATCAGTATTGGCAAATGAGGGCTTGATGATGAATCGTCGTATTCAGCAGCCGTTCACTGCGACGCCAAGGCGCCAGAAAGGATCGGTGAGTGTATTGATGGTGATCGCGTTGGCGGCGATTGGCATGGTGGCCGCACTGGCTTTGGACGGCGGGCACATGATGCTGAACAAAACGCGCTTGCAGAATGCGGTGGACGCCGCGGCCCTGAGTGGTGCCAAAACCCTGAGTCAGGTGGAAGGTGGAGTCAATATTGCCAGTACGACGCGCACTGCCGCACTCAATACGCTGACGCAAAATGCGAATGCCACGGGCAACACAGAATTGGCAACGGCGGTTGGTGGCAACGCAGCCACATTCGCGGTGGTGGAACTGGCAAGCAGTGTCTATGGGCCGTTCACCTATCCCGGGCCAGCGAATGCCAAATACGTTCGGGTATCGGTACCGAGCTATAACCTGACCGGATTTTTCTGGAACTTCGCCCAGGTATTCGGTTCTGGCGGCCTGGGGGCCAAAGCGGTGGCGGCAATCGCCACTGCCGGACCCAGCCCTACCAGTCCTTGTGATCTCGCACCTTTGATGGTCTGTGGCGACCCGACTCAATACAACCCTGGCGCTGGCATGTTCTGGGGCTTCCAGTTTGGTGATTTGCAGGTATTGAAGACGGCTGCCGGCAACTCGTCGCCCATTGGTCCAGGCAATTTTCAGTTGCTCGATTTTGGTTCGGGCGGCAGTACGGTCAGGGAGGACCTGGCCGGAGGTGGCAAGGTCTGCCGCACTGTGGGGGACAACGTCCAGACCGCACCTGGCAACAAGGTCGGCCCTACCTCCCAAGGCTTGAACACACGCTTCGGCATCTACAACGGCCCGGTCAGTGCCTCGGACTATCCGCCGGACATGGTGACCGCGTCCAGCAACCCCGCGATCACTTACGACGACTCGGTCACACCGGCACAGGCGAAGTACAAGGGGCAAACCGTCACCTCGAGCAACGGCAATCTCACGGCGGGCGGCGACGCGATATTTGACTACAACGACTGGCGCACGAGCGTTGCCGGGTGTGTGGCAGGGTCTGGCAGTGGTTGTGAGAGCCATGGCGTGTTCGAGCGCCGGATGATGAAAATTGTGGTGGGCAACTGCACTGGCAAACAAGGCGGTTCAACCTCGATCCCTGTCCTCGGTTTTGGCTGCTATTACGTGGTGCAACCAATGGATGGCGGTGGCGGGGACGCTCAGATCTTCGGGCAGTTCGTGAAGGAGTGCGAAGGCGACAACGTGGCCGGCCCTACGCCGTCAACCGATTCCGGCCCTCAGATCATCCAGCTCTACAAAACCTATCTCAACGGCAGCGGTACTCCGAGCACTGACTCATAGGAGGCGTCATGAGACTTCACGCGTTTAAACATCCGAAGCGCCAGCAAGGCCTGGCCATGGTGGAATTCACCCTCGTCCTGCCGGTGTTGTTGCTGCTGTTACTGAGCCTCGGTGAGATCGGCCGCATGCTCTATCAGTACAACGTGTTGCTGCAGGCCAGCCGTGATGCCGACCGTTTTGTCGCAAACCACGCCTGGGACTCGACGCTGGGGGCGGTCTCTCTGAGCAACGCGCTGCAGACCCAGACGAAAAACGTTGCGGTGTATGGCGTGCCTGCCAACACCGGCACCGCTGTGTTGTCCGGGTTGACGCCTGACAACGTGGTCGTCGCTGCGGTGGGCACCGACCATGTGCGAGTCACCATCACCTATACGTTCTGCCCGGTGATTGGCAGTGGCAATTGTGCCGGCTCGATTCCGGGTTTTTTTGGCAATCAGATTGCGCTGAACATTCCCCTGGTTGCCACTACCGTGATGAGGGCACTGTGATGAATAGAAAACACATGCGCGGAATCTATACGGTGGAGTTCGCGTTCGTTGGTCTGCTGGTGTTCACGCTGTTGTTCGGCGTGTTGGAAATGGGCCGCCTGTACTTCACGGTCAATGCACTGGATGAGGCCGCGCGCCGTGGTGCGCGCCTGGCAGCCGTCTGCAATATCAGCGATCCGGTGGTGTTGCGGCGGGCAATCTTCAATGCCGCGACCGACGCAGGTACGAGCCAGCTGATCAGCAATCTGGCCACCACTAATCTGACGTTGACCTACCTGGACGCAAATGGCGCCCTGGTGGCCAACCCAGCTGACCTGGTCAGCGCAAACGGCTTTCGTGCCATCCGCTATGTCCAGTTGAGTCTGCAAAACTTCGTTTTCAATCTGTTTATTCCCGGGTTCGGCGTGCCCATTACCTTGCCTGCATTCAGGGCAACGTTGCCACGCGAAAGTCTCGGGCGTCACTCTGATTCCGGGGAGATCACACCATGCTGAATATGAAGGAAACGCCGATTGCCAGTTCGACTGGCAAAACCGGGTTGCGGTTGCTGATCAGCAGCCGTGATGCCAACTCTTTACGCGATCTGCAGAGTGTCTGTCAGCGCATGCCTGGCCTGGAGGTCAGCACTCGCCTGGTGAGCAATGGACATGTTGACCCGCTCTACAGTCTGGACCGTATGCCCGATCTGTTGCTGTTGCGCGTCAGCCACCTGTGGCGCGAGGAATTGTCGGCACTGTTGCAACACCCGGCCCATGAGCGTCCGCCGATGTTGGTGTGCGGACTGCTGAGCGAACAGGAAGCCATGCGCCTGGCGATGCAGGCCGGTGCCCGGGACGTGCTGCCGGAGCCCATCGCCGAGACCGAACTGGTCGCCGCCATGAATCGGCTGGTCACGGAGGTTCGGAGCGGCAGTGGGGCTGACGGGAAATTGATCGCCGTGATGAGCGCAAAGGGCGGTTCCGGCGGAACCCTGGTGGCCTGCAACCTGGCACAACAGCTCAGCATGAAAGGCGGCAGTACCCTGTTGCTGGATATGGACCTGCAATTTGGCAGCGTGACGCATTATCTGGATGTGGCGCAGACGCACAGCCATCTGGAGGTGTTGCATCAGGTCAACGGCATGGACAGCGTCGCGTTACGCGGTTTTTGCAGTCACTTCAGCCCGACCTTGCATGTGCTGGGCGGTCGGGCCGGTGAGCTGTGTTTGCCGCAGGATGCCCAACCCGAGCAACTTGACACCCTGTTGCAGTTGGCCCGCGCCAGCTATGGCTGGGTGGTGGTCGACCTGCCGCGGCAAATCGATCACCTCACCGGTTCTGTGCTGGAGCAGGTGGATCGGGTGTACGTGGTGGTGCAACAGAGCGTCAGCCATCTGCGCGATGCCAGCTCTCTGGTGCGGATTCTTCGCGATGACCTGGGTGTGCGCGGGGATCAATTGCAGATCGTGGTCAACCGTTATGACAAGGCCGCAGCGATCAGCCTTAAAGATGTCGGCGAGGCGCTGCGCTGCACCAATCTGTCGAAATTACCCAACGACTTCAATCTGGTCAGCCAGAGTCAGAACACTGGTGTGCCGTTGGGGCTGCATGCGCCGAGGGCAGCGATTACTACTGCACTGCGCGACATGACCGAGGACCTGGTCGGTCAACAAGTAGCTGGCAACAAAGGCTTGTTCAAACGCGCCTTCAACCGTGTTTTCGGGGGATGAACCATGATCAGCGACTTTCGTAACCGCTTGCGCAAACAGTCCGGTAAACCCGCCGCTGCCCAACCGGGTGACGATCTGCTGGATCCGCCAGAGGAAATAATGGCGTGGGAACGTGTGGCACCAGACGTTCTTTACGAAACCAAAAGCCAGGTCACCCCGGTGGAGGCGGAGTGGCGGGAAAAGATCTACCAGCAGTTGCTCAAAGTCATGGACCTGTCCTTGCTGGACTCCCTTGAACAGGCCGAGGCTGCTCGGCAGATTCGCGATATTTGCCAGCGCCTGCTCGATGAGCATTCGGCACCGGTGAGTACCGTCAGCCGTCAGTTGATCATCAAGCAGATCACCGACGAGGTGCTCGGCCTGGGGCCTCTGGAACCGTTGCTGGCCGATCACAGCGTGTCCGACATTCTGGTCAACGGCTCTGCCTCGGTCTATGTCGAACGCTTCGGCAAACTGCAACGGACCGATGTGCGTTTTCGCGATGATCAGCATTTGTTGAACATCATCGACCGTATCGTCTCCAGCCTGGGGCGGCGTATCGACGAGTCCTCGCCGTTGGTGGATGCCCGGCTCAAGGACGGTTCGCGGGTCAACGCGATTATCCCGCCGCTGGCCATCGATGGCCCGAGCATGTCGATTCGGCGCTTTGCGGTGGACCTGCTCAATACCGACAGTCTGATCCAGGTGGGGACGTTGACCCCGGCCATTGCCCTGCTGCTCAAGGCGATTGTCCGTGGGCGCTTGAACGTGCTGATTTCCGGCGGTACCGGTAGCGGCAAGACCACCATGCTCAACGTGCTGTCCAGCTTCATTCCGCAGAACGAGCGGATTGTCACCATCGAAGATTCGGCCGAACTGCAACTGCAGCAACCCCATGTGGTGCGCCTGGAAACCCGGCCTTCGAACATCGAGGGCCGTGGCGAAGTGAGCCAGCGGGAGTTGGTGCGCAACAGCCTGCGGATGCGTCCAGACCGCATAGTGATCGGCGAAGTGCGTGGCGTCGAGGCGCTGGACATGCTGACTGCGATGAACACCGGTCACGACGGCTCGTTGACCACGATCCACGCCAACACCGCACGCGATGCGTTGGGGCGAGTCGAGAACATGGTGTCGATGACCGGGGCGACCTTTCCGATCAAGGCCATGCGGCAGCAGATCGCGTCGGCCATTGATGTGGTGATCCAACTGGAGCGCCAAGAGGATGGCAAGCGCAGACTGGTCAGCGTGCAGGAAATCAACGGCATGGAAGGCGAGATCATCACCATGACCGAAATCTTTTCCTTCGTGCGCCATGGCATGGGCGAAAACGGCGAAGTGCTTGGTGATTACCGGCCCAGCGGCATGATCCCCGCGTTCCGCGATGTGCTGGCCAAGCGCGGCATCGAGTTGCCGCTTACGATGTTCAGGCCTGAATGGATGGAGGCACGGCAGTCATGAACAATATTCCTGGTGAATTCATTCTGATGTTCCTCGGCATGGTGTTTATCGCTGTGTTCCTCCTGTCTCAGGGGGTGGTGGTGCCGGTGTTCGGCGAGGCCGGCAAGATGCGCAAGCGTATCCGCGGCCGTTTGCACGTTCTGGAGAAGGCCAACAACCTGCCCAATATGCAGACGGTGTTGCGACAGAAGTACCTGACGCGCTTGACGCCGCTGGAGGCCATGCTCGAGCAGTTGCCCTTTATGGCGAGCCTGACCCAGATGATCGAGCAGTCCGGTCATGAATATCGTGCTTATCGGGTGTTGTTGCTCGGGCTGTTCCTGGGCGCCTGTGCGGGTTTCTCGATCTGGATGATCTCGTCAGTCTGGTGGATGGCGTTGCTGGCGGGCTTCGGAGCGTTCTGGCTACCACTGCTGAAAATTTCTCGTGACCGTGGCAAACGCTTCGCCGGGTTTGAGGAAGGCCTGCCGGATGCACTGGATGCCATCTGCCGTGCCCTGCGCGCCGGGCACCCGTTCAACGAAACCCTGCGCCTGGTCGGCGAGGAGCATAAGGGGCCGGTCGCTCAGGAGTTTGGCCTGACTTTCGCGGACATCAACTATGGCAACGATGTACGTCGGGCCATGCTCGGCCTGCTGGAGAGGATGCCGAGCATGACGGTGATGATGCTGGTGACCTCAATCCTCATCCATCGCGAGACCGGCGGTAATCTGACCGAGGTGCTGGAGCGTTTGAGTCGCCTGATCCGCGGGCGTTTTCGCTTCCAGCGCAAGGTCAGGACCCTGTCGGCCGAAGGGCGGATGTCAGCCTGGGTGCTGGTGTCGATTCCATTCGTGCTGGCGATTGCGATCGTTGTCACAAGCCCCACCTACATGCCTGTGCTGCTCAATGATCCCATAGGCCACAAACTGATCATCGGGGCGTTTTTCGCCATGCTGCTCGGGATTTTCTGGATACGCAAAATCATTCGGATTCAGGTTTAAGCGGTTTTCGCTACCGGGAGGTACAGGTCATGGACTTTTTGCTCGGGTTGTTCAGTCGGGTCACGGGAAGCGAGGAGGTGGCGCGCCTGTTGTTCCTCGGCGCGATCGGTTTGAGTACGGTGCTTGCAGTTGTCGCCGTGAGCTTGCTGATTTTGGGGCTTCAGGATCCGGTGCAGCGTCGTCTGGCGCTGATCAAGCGTGGTCATTTAGGCAACACCGCCGGGCAAGAAGCCCCGGGTAATCTGCAACTGTTACTGGAACGGGTCGGCCAGCGCTTTGCCTCGGCCGAATCGGCTCAGACCTCCGTCACCCAGACTTTATTGACGCATGCTGGGTACCGTTCCACTTCAGCGGTGCAGATGTACTGGGCTGTGCGCTTGATGACGCCGCTGTTATTAGTCGGTATTACGTTGCTGCTATTGCCGATGATTCCCAGGGTTTCCCTGGCCATGGGGCTGCTGGTGGTGGTCTTGGCAGCCGGTATCGGATGGTTGCTGCCGGCGCTGTATGTCGCCAAGCGCAAGCAGTTGCGACAAGGTCGGTTGCGTGCCGCGTTTCCGGATGCGCTGGATCTGATGGTCGTGTGCGTGGAGTCGGGCCTTGCCTTGCCTACGACGATCGAACGGGTGGCTGAGGAGATGTCGGTCAGTCAGGTCGAACTGGCTGAAGAGCTGGCCCTGGTCAATGCACAAATCCGCGCGGGCATTTCCAGTACCGCGGCGCTCAAACAACTGGCTGTGCGCACGGGTCTGGATGACGTACAAGGGCTGGTCAGCCTGTTGGCGCAGAGTATTCGCTTTGGTACCAGCGTGGCCGATACGCTGCGCATCTATGCCGATGAATTCCGTGACCGGCGTACGCAGGCCGCCGAAGAGATGGGGGCGAAAATTGGTACCAAGCTGATATTCCCGCTGATTTTCTGCCTGTGGCCGAGCTTCTTTCTGGTCGCTATCGGCCCGGCCATGATCGGTGTACTCAAAGTATTCGGGTGAGGTAAAACGGGCAGGGGCTATCGAGTGTGATGGCCTTGCCCCCCGAGCCTGATCTGCACTTTCCTGTCATGGACCCACACATTTCCCGCCGCGGGATCATCCGACCAGGGTTGGATAATGTGTAGAGACTACTTTCCTGAACACGACATCAAGCCCGGCTTTGCAGCCAGGCTACTCTGGACTACGCCAGAGGCTGATCACCCATCGACATGCCTCAGTTGCCGCTACTCATATCTCCCCCAGCATCCTGTTCAAAAAACATCGGAATCGGGAAGTTGAAGCTATTCAGCCAGCGCTGCATGGCCAGTTCACGTTCGGCGGCCGAAGCGGTTTGCAGATTAGGGGAGGCAACCACACCTCGAATCTGCAATTGCAACCACTGTTCGGTGCCTTGTTGGTACGGCGAAGAGGGGCCCGGCTCAATAGCCCAGGCAGTGGTGGACAGGCAAGCCATGCACACGATCAACAGCCTTTTGGTCTTCATCTCGATTCCTCGTACGTTCTACTTATTCGCACTGGAAGAGGCATCGGCTACTTCCGTCTTGCGATTCCCCTCGGTAGCCACCACTTTTTTGGCGGAGGCCTTGAGTTTTTCCGCGCGGGTTTGAGCTTCGGCGACTTGCTTGGGGCTCAAGTCGGCGCGGGTCACCAGGTCAGCAGCCGACTTCCAGTTATCCTGGTAGATCAGCAGCGTCACCATATTGAGTGCCGCCAATGTGTTTGCCTGCTTGAGCTCCATGGCGGTCATGAACTCAAAGCGTGCTTCAGGGATCCGTCGCTGATTGAGGTAGACGACCCCCAGGTCATTTCGCATCCTGTCGTCGGTGGGGGCCATCTTCACCGCACGCTCAAGGTGAGTGGCAGCGGAGGCGTTATCATTTTTGGCGGCGGCCAACTGGCCCAGGCCATGTTCCCCTTCAGCCGTCAGACAGGTGCCGAGCAAGCTTTCGTACAACGGCTGCGCGTCGCCGCTACGCCCCATCATGCGCAACACCCGAGCCTTGCGCAGGCGAACCTGGACCAGGTCATCGGGCAAACCTTCCAGATTCGCCAGGCTGGCATACAAACGGCCTTCGTCGGCCATGTTGTCGGCCAGGTTCAGGGCCAGTTCCTGCTCCGAACCGGGCTTGGCACAGCTGGGCGGTCGCGAAGTCAGGCCATTACTGGCGCAACCTGCGAGCATTAACGTCGTCGCTATTGCAATGACTGCTTTCATCGTATGTCCTCTGGCTACAACAGGTTGAACGCCCGGCCAATGGCAATGAAGCTGGCCCGGCAGGCGTTCAACGTCACCGTTACGAGTGAGGGCGAGGCGAGTCTGGTTCAGGCTCCGGATCATTGCGAGAGACCGCTGAGACTGTCGAAGTCGCCATTTTCCAGGAAAAACATGCGGTAGAAGTTCGGGTCGTAATTGCGCAGCTGTTCGCCAGGCAATGACGGTAGTGTTGCATTGGCAGCCAGTGGCTGGACCAGATGGGGGGTGACGATCATCAGCAGTTCGCGCTCTTCACGGTTGATGGTGTTGTCGCGGAAAAATGCGCCCAGAACCGGGATATCGCCCAGCCCCGGAAACTTGTTCACCTGGGAATTGTTGCGGGAGCTGATCAGGCCGCTGATGACGAAGCTCTCGCCGTCGGCCAGGGAGATGCTGGTATCGGTACGGCGCACGGTCAGGGCCGGGACTATCGTGCCGGCGATGCTCACGGCGTTGGTGAAGTCCAGTTCACTGACTTCCGGCGCCACCTTCAGCGCGATGCGATTTTTCCCGACGATGGTCGGCGTCAGAGTCAGGCGGATACCGAATTCCTTGTACTCGATGGACACGTTATCGCTGCCTGAGCTGGGCACCGGAATCGGTATTTCACCGCCGGCCAGGAAGCTCGCACTCTGCCCGCTGAGCGCTACCAGGCTTGGCCGCGCCAGGGTGTAGGCGAAACCACTGCCTTCCAGCGCATTGAGCGCCACCAGGGTACTGCCGGTAGCAAAAGAGAGGTTGAAGTTGTTGTTGTTCACCGGCAGCACCGGCGTGACTATGCCGCCGATGGTGGGCAAGGTTCTCGGCGAGCCGAACAGGAAGTTGCCACGGATGCCGAAAATCGAGGCGGAAGCTTCCTTGAGCTTGGTCCGGCTGACTTCGACGAAACGGATATCGGTCTGCACCTGGCTCGGCAGCAGCGGGTCGTCGGAGGGCACCGACGGCACACTGGTCAGTGCCGATGTGGCTTTACCCTTGACGAACACCATGCTTTGGCGCGGCGTTTTCGAACAGGCAGTCCAGACCATCAGGCTGGTGGTCCCCGGTGCAATGCCCGTGAGTATGAACGCGTTGTTGCCGCTGGGTTGCACGTCGGCAATTTTCGGGTCACCCACCGCCAGTTGCGTTACCGGAACGGGGCTGCGCAGTTCATTCTGCAGCCCCTGACCGACCTCGAACGTTGTCGACCAACTGTCCAGTTGCGAACAATTGGCAGGTGCGGCCTGAGCCGCATTCACGCTGAGGCCCGTCCAGAACAGGCCATGGATAATTTTCTTGAAAGCGGGCGCGGGACGAAGGCTCATTTAATGCATCCTCACTGGATAGGCCATCTATAGGCAGACAAAGTTGTCTCTGATCACTTCACGGGGATCGGACTATCCCCCCCAATGCGCCACACCACTTATCCATGGCTTTGGCGTTATTCCTTGCGTGCAACACACGAGCGGGCGCAGTTCGCTGATCTGGCTGAACAGCGAGCGACCTTTGCTAAAACGGTTTTTAGTTAGGCGGTTACCTGGACTGCGCGCCAGAGTGACGCTGGCAGTTACGGACGCTACTGTCCGCCGACCTGCCCCCCCCGAAAAGTAAACGGCCATGTAGGTACAGAGCCGGAATACGCCTGCCATGATCATAGTGAGCTAACTCCTTTTGCCAATCTGATCATTGAAGCTAACTTGGAAACTGGAGCCGTTATGACTTCTTATTGTTTGACGGTAGTTCAATCAAACCAAAGTGCCATGATTTTTAAAAAAAACCATGGGTGCAAAAGCTGCAGAAAGGCAGGTGGGTGAGCGGTGCAGGCAAGGTCGTAGCGCAGTGCGATTGGCTGATACCGAGGGGGGAATGAAGGCAAAAAAAAGGCCCATCAGTCAGGCTGAACGGGCCTTTTTCATGTCTCAACCTGCCTTCAACTGCAAATGCCCATGATCGGAAACGGTCGCTGCGCCTGCACCAGATCCGGCATATCCCTCCACTTGATCCACGCCGAATCTTGCCACTGCAGCAGCGGCACCGAGAGGCCGCCGCATCAAACGTCCCAGGTCATGGACGCAGAGCCAGGCTTGGTTGGCGTGGAGGAAGCGGTTGTGGCGGGGAAAAACAGTGGGGATGAAATGAGGGTGGGTTTCAGACGGATTTAGCGTGTGCATTTCTTCGACTCCATGTTGAGAAAGGAGCCGCCACTAATCCTTCGACAGATTTGGGTTGCGGACCATGTGGCGTTCGAAGTCGGAACATTCTCGATCAACACGGAAAAGTCGAGAGGCCCGCGCCACACGGTCCACCATAAAGCGAAACGAAAAGGCAAAACTGTGCCCCAGTTCCTATGGTGGTGCGGATGCGCCATGTTGATGATTGACCGGCTTCGACCCCGGGCCGCTGATTTGGCAGCGACGGGACAAAGCCTATCGGTCAGGCGCTCGCGGCGCCAAGCCTACTCTGGCGACGCTTGTCGTAGGAATCAGAGTCTTTTCAGGAAGGCTCGATCTGTAGGAATTTCCTGTTTTTTCACCGAGCGCAGAAAACTGGAAACAGAGGAGCAAAGCTTGCCCCGGGAACCGACAGGATCCCGGGGTAATTGTCCTTAGTGACTAACCTTCCAGGCATCCCCCGCAGGCGCCGTACCATGGTCATACGGCTTGGCAATCCACATATAAACCAGCCCCAAGCCAATCACGATCGCCGTGCTCAGCACCATCGCATAGTTGATGTACCACGCCGCATCCGGTGTGCGCGGCCAGGCCATGTTGATGATGGCGCCGACGCCGTAGACCAGCGCGCCGATGTTCACCGCCCAGCCCCAGGCGCCGAGGGTGAATTTGCCGCTTGGTTTCCAGCCTTTCAGGCGGGCATAAAGGGCTGCGAGGACGATCATCTGGAACGCGAGGTAGATGCCGATCGCTGCGAAGCTGACGATGGTGGCCACGGCGTCTTGCAGGAAGAAGCCCAGAATGATGATCAGCGCTGGCAGGATGCCGGAGACGAACAGTGCAGCAACCGGAACCTGAGTTGTAGGCGAAATCTTTTTCAGCAGTGAGCTGCCGATGACCATTTCGTCCCGGGCGTAGGAATACAGCAGACGACTCGCCGCCGCTTGCAGGCTGATGACGCAGGAGATGAAGGAAATCATCACCACGCCCATGACCATTTTCGAACCGACGGGGCCAAAGGCGTTGTTGAGGATGGTGCCGACCGGGTCTTTGTCGGTGCCGTTGATCACCGCTTGCATGTCCGGCACGGCGAGGATCAGTGCCAGGCAAGCAAACATCGCCGCAACGCCGCCGATGTAGATGGTCATGCGCATGGCCACCGGGATTTTCTTGCTCGGGTTCGGGGTTTCTTCGGCCACGTCGCCGCAGGCCTCGAAGCCGTAGTACAGGAACATCCCCGCCAGCGAGGCGGTGAGGAAGGCCGGCAGATAAGAGCCGTCAACGCTGATGTCGAAGGTGTTGAACAACACGCTGATCGATTGATGACGTTCGAAAATCAGCAGGTACATGCCGACGATCACCGCGCCGACCAGTTCGCAGAGGAAGCCGAACATGGCGATTCGCGCCAGCACTTTGGTGCCGCTGAGGTTGACCAGCGTGGCAAACAGGGTCAGCACCAGGGCGATGACGATGTTGGTGTTGTTGCTCGGTTCGAAGCCCATCATCGCGGCAAGGTAAGGCCCTGCACCGACCGCAACGGCGGCGATGGTCACGCACAGGGCGATGGAGTAGATCCAGCCGACCATCCACGCCCAGCGTTTGCCCACCAAGCGGCGAGCCCATGGGTAAACGCCACCGGAAATCGGGAACTGCGAGACCACTTCACCGAAGATCAGGCACACCAGCAATTGGCCGCAACCGACCAGCAAATACGCCCAGAACATCGGTGGTCCACCGGCGGCCAGGCACAGGCCGAAGAGGGTATAAACCCCTACGACCGGTGAGAGGTAAGTGAAGCCCAGGGCGAAGTTTTCCCACAGGCTCATGCTGCGGTTGAAGTTGGAGGTGTAACCCAGCTTTCGGAGTTGCTCGGCATCGCTGTCGGCAACGGCTGCGGAGAATTCAGGTAGTGCACTCATGGTGTGTTAGCTCCGGAAAATCGGCAGATTTCGGATGTCCGAAACCGTGACAGGGCCGTGATGGCGCTGCCCGGATCGGTGGTTATTGTTTTTTTGGTCTGGCGTTGAAGCCTGGTGGTGCGTATTGACGGTTTCTACCTTGAAACCGAGGTGACACCTTCGCGGGCAAGTCGGATCGCCGCACCGCTCGCTCCTACAGGATTGAGGGTGTTCGCAAAAATTGCGTACGACGCAAAACCTGTAGGAGCGAAGCTTGCTCGCGAAGCTTTTAGTGCTTGAACATCACATGCCGCACAACGGTGTAATCCTCCAACCCATACATCGACATGTCCTTCCCGTACCCGGACAGTTTCTGACCGCCATGGGGCATTTCGCTGACCAGCATGAAGTGCGTGTTCACCCAGGTGCAGCCGTACTGCAAGCGTGACGACAGGCGATGCGCGCGGCCGACGTCCGAGGTCCACACCGACGACGCCAGGCCGTAGTCCGAATCGTTGGCCCAGCCGAGCACCTGCGCTTCATCGCTGAATTTGGTCACCGACACGACCGGCCCGAACACCTCGCGGCGGACGATCTCGTCGTCCTGCTGTGCATCGGCCAGCACCGTTGGTTCGAAGAAGAAACCGTTGCCTTCAACTGCCTTGCCGCCCGTGATCAGGCGGATGTGCGGTTGCGCCACGGCGCGGTCGACGAACCCGGCTACCCGGTCGCGATGCTGCGCGGTGATCAGCGGGCCAAGTTCGGTCGACGGATCATCCTGCACGCCGTACTTGATGCTGCTGACTGCCGCGCCGAGCTTCTCGACGAATTTTTCGTAGATGCCGGCCTGTGCGTAGATGCGGCACGCGGCGGTGCAGTCCTGGCCGGCGTTGTAGAAACCGAAGGTGCGAATACCTTCAACCGCGGCATCAATGTCGGCGTCGTCGAAGATGATCACCGGGGCCTTGCCGCCCAGTTCCATGTGCATGCGTTTGACGCTGGCGGCGGTGCTGGAAATGATGTTCGAGCCGGTGGCGATGGAACCGGTCAGCGACACCATGCGCACTTTAGGGTGGGTGACCAGTGGGCTGCCTACGGTAGGACCTCGGCCAAATACCAGGTTGAGTACGCCGGCCGGGAAGATTTCCGACGCCAGTTGTGCCAGGCGTAGTGCGGTCAGCGGGGTTTGTTCCGACGGCTTGAGCACCACGGTATTACCGGCGGCGAGGGCCGGGGCGATTTTCCAGGCGACCATCATCAACGGGTAGTTCCACGGCGCGATGGAGGCGATCACGCCCACCGGGTCGCGGCGGATCATCGAGGTGTGCCCGGCCAGGTATTCACCGCCTGCCGAACCGCTCATGCAGCGGCTGGCGCCGGCGAAGAAACGGAACACGTCGGCAATCGCCGGGATTTCGTCGTTCAGCGCAGCGCTGTAGGGTTTGCCGCAGTTGTCGGATTCGAGTTTGGCCAGCTCTTCGCCGTGGGTTTCGATGGCGTCGGCAAGTTTGAGCAGTAACAGCGAGCGCTCTTTCGGCGGGGTGTGCGACCAGCTTTCAAACGCGGCATCGGCAGCGCGTACGGCAGCATCGACCTGGGCTTCGCTGGCTTCGTTGATTTCCACCAGCACACGACCGAGGGCCGGGTTGAACACCGGTTGGGCGGGGCCTTCGCCGTCGAGCAGTTGGCCGTTGATCAAGAGTTTGGTTTGCATGGCGTTGTCCTCTTTGAAGCTATTATTTTTCTGCCGAAACCGGATCCTGTGTAGGAGCGAGGCTTGCCCGCGAAGCTTTTGGCGCTCTCGAGGACGCCTTCGCGGGCAAGCCTCGCTCCTACACAGGATTCGGTTTCTACAGTGGATATTGAGTTGTTCGTTACTTCCCGCCACTTCCCGCCACGCTTTCACCACCACGGGTCAGGTAATAGGCGCCGAGAATCGGCAGCATGGTCACCATCATCACCAGCATCGCGACGACGTTGGTCACCGGCACGTCCCGTGGGCGGCTGAGCTGGTTGAGCAGCCACAGCGGCAGGGTGCGTTCATGGCCGGCGGTGAAGGTGGTGACGATGATTTCGTCGAACGACAGCGCAAACGCGAGCATGCCGCCGGCCAGCAACGCCGAGCCGAGGTTCGGCAGGACGATGTAGCGAAAGGTCTGCCAGCCATCGGCGCCGAGGTCCATCGAGGCTTCGATCAAACTGTGCGAAGTGCGGCGCAACCGGGCGATGACGTTGTTGTAGACGATCACCACACAGAAGGTCGCGTGGCCGACGATGATGGTGAACATCCCCGGCTCGATGCCCAGCGTCTTGAAGGTCGCCAATAGCGCGATCCCGGTGATGATCCCCGGCAACGCGATCGGCAAAATCAGCATCAGCGAGATGCCTTGCTTGCCGAAGAAATCCCGCCGGTACAACGCCGCCGACGCCAGCGTGCCGAGCACCAACGCGATCAACGTCGCGACGGAAGCGATCTGCAGCGACAGCTTGATCGCTTCCAGTACATCCGGCCGCGCGAACGCCACGCTGATCCACTTCAGGGTGAAGCCCTTGGGCGGAAAGCTGAACGCCGCGTCTTCGGTGTTGAACGCGTAGAGGAAGATGATCAGGATCGGGAAGTGCAGAAACACCAACCCGCCCCAGGCTGCGATGCGCAGACCTAAAGATGCCTGCCCTTGAGATGAAGAGTCAGAGTGCATCGAAGGCCCCCAGTCGTTTGACGATGGTCAGGTAAATGGCGATCAACACAATCGGCACCAGCGTGAACGCCGCGGCCATTGGCATGTTGCCGATCGCGCCTTGTTGGGCGTACACCATGCTGCCGACGAAGTACCCCGGCGGGCCCACCAGTTGCGGCACGATGAAGTCGCCCAGGGTCAGCGAAAACGTGAAGATCGACCCGGCGGCGATGCCCGGAATCGACAACGGCAGAATCACTTGCATAAAGGTCTGGCGCGGCTTGGCGCCGAGGTCGGCGGAGGCTTGCAGCAACGACGGCGGCAGGCGTTCCAGCGAGGCCTGAATCGGCAGGATCATGAACGGCAGCCAGATGTAGACGAACACCATGAAGCGCCCCAGGTGCGAGGTCGACAAGGTGCTGCCACCCACGCCCGGAATGCCCAGCACAAATTGCAACACCGGCTCCAGTCCCAGGTGTTGAACGAACCACTGCGCCACGCCGCCCTTGGCCAGCAGCAACGTCCACGCATACGCCTTGACGATGTAACTGGCCCACATCGGCATCATCACCGCGATGTAGAAAAACGCCTTGGTCTTGCCGGTGGTGTAGCGCGCCATGTAGTAGGCGATCGGGAACGCGACAATGGCGCTGGCAATCGAGACCACGACGGCCATGCTCAGGGTGCGCAGAATGATGTCGAAGTTCGACGGCTGGAACAGCGCGGTGAAGTTCGCCAGGGTCAGGTCGGGCGTGACCGCCATGGTGAAGTCGTCGAAGGTGTAGAAGCCTTGCCACAACAGCACCAACAGCGAACCGAGGTAGATCGCGCCGAACCACAACAGCGGCGGCACCAGCAGCAGCGACAGGTAAAAGTTCGGCCGGCGATACAGCAGGTTGGAAAACCTGCGCAACGGCGAGCCGCTGGCCGGGGATTGAGGGAGAGCCACGCTGGTCATCTCACACCCCGCCGGCAACGGTGTCGTGCAGCGGGATCATCGCTTCCCGTGCCCAGCGTGCGCTGATGCGTTGCCCGGTCTGATGTTGCGCGCTGACGTCCAGCCATTGGTTGTTGGCCTGGCTGATGTTCAGGGTCTGGCCGTTTTCCAGCTTCAGTTCATAACGGGTGGCGCTGCCCTGGTACTGAACGTCGTGGAGCAAACCACTGACTTCGATTTCGTGGCTGGCCAACGGGCCGTCGGCGAAACGCACGTGTTCCGGGCGAATCGAAAACGGCTGCGGATTGCCGCTGAGCTGCTGCGCCAGATCGCCGCGAATCACGTTGGAGGTGCCGACGAATTCCGCGACAAAGGTGGTTGCCGGTTTCATGTAGAGGTTGCGCGGGGTATCGACTTGTTCGATGCGCCCCTTGTTGAACACCGCCACACGGTCAGACATCGACAGTGCTTCGGTCTGGTCGTGGGTGACGAAGATGAAGGTGATGCCGAGCTGGCGTTGCAGTTTTTTCAGCTCGCTTTGCATTTGCTCGCGAAGCTTCAAGTCGAGGGCGCCCAGCGGTTCGTCGAGCAGCAGCACCCGAGGACGATTGACCAATGCACGGGCCAGGGCCACACGCTGGCGCTGACCGCCCGACAGTTGCACCGGTTTGCGCGCGCCGTAGCCGCCGAGGGCGACCATGTCGAGGGCTTCTTCAGCGCGTTTCTGGCGTTCAGCCTTGCCGACGCCTTTGACTTTCAAACCGTAGGCGACGTTGTCGAGTACGTTCATGTGCGGGAACAGGGCGTAATCCTGAAACACCGTGTTGACGTCACGCTCATACGGCGGCAGCCCGGCGGCTTCATTGCCGTGAATCCGGATCGAGCCTGCGCTCGGTTGTTCAAAACCGGCGATCAGGCGCAAACACGTGGTTTTGCCCGAGCCGGAGGGGCCCAGCATGGAGAAGAACTCGCCGTCCTGGATGTCGATGGAAACCCGGTCTACGGCTTTCACTTCGCCGAACAGACGGGAAACGTTGGTGAACTGGACTGCAAGCGTCATGGTGCGGTGCTCCGAAAAACAGAATCTTTAAAAGCTTCGCGAGCAGGCTCGCTCCCACAGGGGAATACAGATCAAATGTGGGAGCGGGCTTGCTCGCGAAGGGGTCATCACATTCAACATTGATGTTGGCTGACCCACCGCTTTCGCGAGCAAGCCCGCTCCCACAATGGGATCAGCGTCAACTCTCAGATCAGCGACCGCCCATGATCGCGATGTAGTCCTGGGTCCAGCGGCTGTACGGCACGAACTTGCCGCCTTCAGCCTGCGGGGTTTTCCAGAAGGCGATCTTGTCGAACTGGTCGAAGCCGTTGGTCTTGCAGCCTTCGGCACCGAGCAATTCGCTCTCTTTGCACCCCGCCGGAACCGACGGCAACGAACCGAACCAGGCGGCCAGGTCACCCTGGACTTTCGGTTGCAGCGAATGGTCCATCCACTTGTAAGCGCAGTTCGGGTGCTTGGCGTCGGCGTGCAGCATGGTGGTGTCGGCCCAGCCCGTTGCACCTTCTTTTGGAATGACCGAGGCCACCGGTTGCTTGTCCGCCACCAGACCGTTGACCATGTAGCCCCAGGTGCTGGACGCCACGACGCCTTCGTTCTTGACGTCACTCATCTGCACGGTCGCGTCATGCCAGTAGCGGTGGATCAGAGGCTGTTGCTTGCGAAGCAGGTCCAGCGCGGCCTTGTATTGTTCTTCGTTGAGCTGGTACGGGTCCTTGATCCCCAGTTCCGGCCGTTTCGCCTTGAGATAGAGCGCTGCATCGGCGATGTAGATTGGACCGTCGTAGGCCTGGACCCGGCCCTTGTTGGACTTGCCGTCCGGCAGGTTCTGTTCCTCGAACACCACGCCCCAGCTGTCCGGGGCGGTCTTGAAGACGTTGGTGTTGTACATCAACACGTTCGGGCCCCACTGATACGGAGTGCCGTAGGTTTGTTTGTTGACGACGTACCACTGGCCATCCTTCAGGCGCGGGTCGATGTTCTTCCAGTTCGGAATCAACGCGGTGTTGATCGGCTGCACGCGTTTGCCGACGATCAGCCGCAGCGACGCATCGCCCGACGCGGTCACCAGGTCGTAGCCGCCCTTGGACATCAGGCTGACCATCTCATCGGAAGTGGCGGCTGTTTTGACGTTGACCTTGCAGCCGGTTTCCTTCTCGAAACTGGTCACCCAGTCGTAGGCCTTGTCGCTTTCGCCACGTTCGATGTAGCCGGGCCAAGCCACGATATCCAGCTGACCTTCGCCGGCACCGACGGCTTTCAGCGGTTCGGCGGCCTGGATACTGGCGCTGGCCAACAGCGCGGTGGTGATAGCACTGAGCAGTGCGGTCTTGTGCACGAACATGGGAATTCCCTCTTCTTTAAATTATGGTCGGGGCAGTTTTGAACGTGGTTCAGCGTTGTAAATACGATCCTTGTAGGAGCCGGCTTGCTGGCGAGAGCGGTGGGTCAGTCAACCTGATGGTCAACTGGACGGACACCTTCGCTGGCAAGCCAGGCTCCTACAGGATTCGCGGTGTTCCAGCGTTTCTGCGCTAATGCCTTTACGGCTAATTGTTAGCGTAGTGCGCTTTTATAAATGCTGTCCGTGGCGCGCCATGATGTGCCGCACCACGCTGTAGTCCTGAAGCGAATCGCTGGACAGGTCTTTGCCGTAGCCCGAGCGTTTCAGGCCGCCATGGGGCATTTCGCTGACCAGCATGAAATGGCTGTTGATCCAGGTGCAGCCGTACTGCAAGCGCGCGGCGACCTGCATCGCCTTGTCCAGGTTCTGGGTCCAGATCGAGGAAGCCAGGCCGTATTCCGAATCGTTGGCCCAGTCCACGGCTTGTTCGAGCCCATCGAAGCGGGTCACGGTGACCACCGGCCCGAACACTTCGCGCTGGACGATTTCATCGCTCTGCTTGCAGCCGGCCAGCAGCGTCGGTTGGTAATAGAAGCCGGCACCGGAATGCACGGCCGCGCCGGTCACGCGCTCGATGTGCGGCTGACCCAGGGCGCGTTCGACGAAACTGGCCACGCGGTCGCGCTGGCGGGTGGTGATCAGCGGCCCGATTTCGTTGTCGGCATCGCGTTTACCAGCGAAGCGCAGGCTGCTGACCGCTGCGCCGAGTTCGGCCACCAGGCGGTCATGAATGCCGGCCTGTGCATAAATGCGGCAGGCGGCGGTGCAATCCTGGCCGGCGTTGTAGTAACCGTACGTGCGCACGCCTTCGACCACCGCCTGAATGTCGGCATCGTTGCAGACGATCACCGGGGCCTTGCCGCCGAGTTCGAGGTGCGTGCGTTTCAGGGTTTTCGCTGCGGCCTGCAGGATTTTTTGCCCGGTGACGATATCGCCGGTCAGCGACACCATGCGGATTTTCGGGTGGCTGACCAAGTGGCTGCCCACGCCTTCACCGCCGCCGCAAATGATGTTGATCACGCCGCGTGGGAGGATCTCGGCCAGCGCGGGCGCCAGGGCCAGGATCGACAGCGGCGTGTGCTCGGAAGGCTTGAACACCAGCGTGTTGCCGGCAGCGAGGGCCGGGGCGATTTTCCACGCGGCCATCATGATCGGGTAGTTCCACGGTGCAATCGAGGCGACTACGCCAATCGGATCGCGGCGCACCATGCTGGTATAACCCGGCAGGTACTCGCCGCTGAGCTGGCCGGTTTGGCAGCGCACCGCGCCGGCGAAAAAGCGGAACACGTCGACCGTCGCGCTCAAGTCGTCCTGACGCGCCAGGTGCAACGGTTTGCCGCAGTTCAGGGATTCGAGGCGGGCGAGCAGGTCGGCTTGTTTTTCGATGGCATTGGCGATGTCCAGCAGCAGGTTCGAGCGCTGCTGCGGCGTGGTCCGCGACCAACTGGCGAACGCGCGGTGCGCGGCGAGGATCGCGGCTTCGACTTGCTCGGTGCTGGCTTCGGCAATGTGCGTCAGCACTTCACCGGTGGCCGGGTTGAGGATTGGTTCGACAAAACCCTGACCCGCGACCAGTTCGCCATCGATCAACAACGCGGTGAACAACGGGGTCTGCGCGCCAGCCATTTTTCGGGTTCTCTTTTCTTGTGTGGCCATGCTGCTCCCTGTGACTGGGGCCCGGCCGTCTTATAGATGTTCCAAGACTAGTGCCCGGATCCGAGGTCGACAAATACTAAATACTGAAGGTGGCGTTCGATTAAATAGATGGCTTGCGCCCGCCGTGGGGCTGCTCGCGTGCGACGGTCAGGAACGGGTCGACCAGTGCCGGACGCGCCGTGCCGCGGCGCCAGGCCAGGCCGACGTCGAGGGTCTGGCTCAGGTCGGCAATCGGCCGCGCTTCGATGATGTCGCCCTCCAATGACCAGGGGCGATAGGTCATGTCGGGCTGGATCGACACGCCCAACCCGGCGGCCACCAGGCTTCGTACCGCTTCGGTCGAAGCGGTTTTAAGGGTGATGCGCGGTTGAAGCGACGCCGCCGACCACATCCGCTGGGCGTTGCGGTCCATTTCATCAACGTTCAGTTGAATCAGCGGTTCACGGGCGACGTCGGCCAGGTTGATGCTGTCGTGCTCCAGCAGCGGATGCTGGGCCGGCAGCCATAAACGGTGAGGCGAATGGGTCAGCACTTCCGTTTGCAGGGCGTGGCGGTCTTCGAGGTTGGAGAGGATCAGCACACCGACATCGATCTCGCCGCTGACCAGCAAATGCTCGATGTACGGGCGTTCGTCCTCCATCACGCGGATCTCGACGTTGGGGTAGGCGCGTTGAAAGCGGGTGAGCAGGTCCGCGAGGTAATAACCGGCGACGAGACTGGTTACACCGATGATCAATTGCCCGGCGACCTGATCGGTGCTTTGTTGCAGGCTGCGTTTGGCGTTGTCCACCGTTGCCAGAATCAGGTGTGCCTGACGTAGGAATTGATGGCCCTGGTGGGTCAGCGTCATGCCCTTGGCATGGCGGTTGAACAGCCCGACGCCGATTTCCTGCTCCAGTTGCTGGATGGCCAGGGTCAATGTCGATTGGGAAATGAACGCGGTTTGCGCGGCGGCAGAGATCGAGCCGGTCTCGGCCACGGCGATGAAATGACGAATTTGACGCAAAGTCATCATGAAGAAGTACCCGGTGGGCGGTTTTTATAGATTCGCTTGAGTGTATATCTTTTTAATCGATGGGCTTTTTAGCGTTACAGAAGGTGAGCAACATCTGGAAGCACTCTCGCTGGGAAGGGCTGGGCACTTTCGATCTAGGCTGGTGGCCTTATGTGTCCGGTTAACCCCTTTTGTGGAGGCGGCAAGAATGAATACCCGTGGATTGCTCGATCAATTACTCAAATCCGGCCAGGACCTGTTGCAGAACAAGACCGGTGGCGCGCAGAACAAGGCGTCCAGCGCTGGGTTGGGCGGATTGCTTAGTGGTGGCGGTGGTTCGGGTGGCCTTGGCAGTTTGTTGTCAGGCGCGGGTGGCGGTGCATTGGCCGCTGGCGCGATGGGCCTGTTGATGGGTAACAAGAAGGCTCGCAAAGTCGGCGGCAAGGTCGCTGTCTACGGCGGCCTCGCGGCATTGGGCGTGATTGCCTACAAGGCTTACGGCAACTGGCAGGCCCAGCAGGGCACAGCACCGAAACAAGAGCCGCAAACCGTGGACCGCGTCCCGACGGCGCAGGTCGAGCAACACAGCCAGGCGATTCTCAAGGCGCTGGTGGCGGCGGCCAAGGCTGACGGTCATGTCGACGAGCGCGAACGCGCGTTGATCGAAGGCGAGTTCACCAAGCTCGACAATGATCAGGAACTCCAACACTGGCTGCACGCCGAACTGAACAAACCCCTCGATCCAACCGATGTTGCGCGCGCCGCCAGCACCCCGGAAATGGCCGCCGAGATGTACATCGCGAGCGTGATGCTGGTGGACGAGGAGAACTTCATGGAGAAGTCTTACCTGGACGAACTGGCGCGCCAACTCAAGCTTGAGCCGGCGTTGAAAGTCGAGTTGGAAAAACAGGTGCGCCAGGCCTTGGTTTGATTGCTCAGGTAAACCTGGACGAGGGGAAGGCGCGCGTTCTCCGTCCAGGCTATACCTGCACAATTTTTACCTCAAGAGGATCGAATTCGACCAGTCGGAGTATGTATTTTCAACATACTTGACGGTTGAAAGCCGCTGCCGGCAAGTGACCTCCATGCCTTTATGTACACCAGTAGGCCGTATCTCCCAGGCACGATTGGGGTAGACAATCGTCTTGCCGTGAAAGCTCCCTACTCCGGCTTGATGCAGCTCTATATCTGCCCCTGGAATACCCTCGCCGAGTAGTTGGTTGATATTCGGATGTGTGATGCGTGGCGGCGGAAGTACCACAACTCGCAAAGCTGGGCTGCACATGTACCAACTACCGAGCCCCTCCATTCTCACTCTCAAATCGTGGACGCCTTCTCCTAGATGTCTAATGATTTTTAGGTTGGTCCCCCCGCCATGGTCAGTGAGTTTACCCTCACTCACCTGTTCGCCTGTATGGGCATCCTCTATCCACTTCCAACTTCTGGCATGACCACCCACATGAAAAGTGTGCCCCTCTTCAATTCTCATCCCCAGATGTGCGTTACTGAAATATGGTCGTGTGAAACCCCACATCGCTTCGCTATGACTCTCTGGGTTTTCGCCTGCACCGGGGGCCCAGAGTTCGGACTCGTCATGAGTGATGTCAGCACTATCCTTGCCCGAACTTACGTTGAGGCGGAGGATTTTGGTCGCCATGGCCCATTGACCGTCACTCCATAATTCAACGATCACGTCGTGGGGGCCAGGCGCGAGGGTTTTATTGACAATGAGGTTGAAGGCTCCGTGGTCGTTTATCAGGCCCTCCGCACTCAACGCCTCTAATGTGTGTGCGTCTCTAATCTGGACGCGATGCCTAGCATGTCCACCTACTTGCAGGGTTGGTCGGTTGCCAACTTCAGCTCCCCACTTTGGTTCAGTGATATACGGTGGAGACACTAGCGGGGACTCTGATCGTTCAACAGTGTCCCTCCCGTTGTCTTCCGATACAGAAATGTCTTGTGATCCACCAGGCTCGCTTTCATATTTCGACATGATTCTTCCCCTTCGTTTACCGCTGGCTGTTGAATGACTACCTACGGTCCTTCTACGCCGGACGCCGGGCGAAACCTACCTGTTAAAAATGACAGTTTCGACGAGCGGTAATACCGTTCCTTCCAATTCCTTTTCGCGTGGTCGATGTCTCAGTCAGTGGCTGTCACGCTGGGTATTGTTGCCCCAACGCCCTCGACGGATGTCATGGCCAGCGATCTGCAACCCAACGCCTACAGCGAGTTTCGGCGTGGTTGTGACGATGATGAATTGTAGGAGCCGGCTTGCTGGCGATGAGGCCCTAAAATCCTGGCCCGCCCTCAAGGCCGCCATCGCCGGCAAGCCAGCTCCTACAAGGGAACTGCGGTGCGCACAGCATGCATGCCCGACGCCGATCCCCTGTAGGAGCCGGCTTGCTGGCGATAGCCTTTTCAGCCCCGCCACATCCTCATTCGCCGAGATGTGAACCGCCGCGCATCCGTCTTATAAATGAAACACCGCCCTCGGCTATACTGCGCAGCATTTGAAATGGCCCCGAGGACTGACTGTGAAGAACTGGACGTTGCGCCAACGCATTTTGGCGAGCTTTGCGGTAATTATCGCCATCATGTTGCTGATGGTCGTCGTCTCGTATTCCCGGCTGTTGAAGATCGAGGCCAGCGAAGTCAGCGTTCGTGACGACGCGCTCCCCGGGGTGTATTACAGCTCGATGATTCGTGGCGCCTGGGTCGACAGCTATCTCCAGACCCAGGAAATGCTGGGCTTGAAGGAAGGGCAGGGCATCAGTGCCGAGGACGCCGCAGACTTCAAGAATTTTGAAGCGCGCGTGCTGGACGCGATGAATAGCTATCGCGCCACCGTCACCACGGATGAAGACAAGCTCGAATTCGCAGCCTTCGAAAAATTCCATGAGAATTACGGCAAGATCCTGGCCGCAGTGCTCGACTTGCATAAGCGCAATCAGGAAGCCGAGGCCATCAAGTTGTTCAATGAACAACTGACCCCGACCTGGACGGCGGGGCGCATGAAGCTCAATGACATTCTGCGCGAAAACAAAGCCGTGGCGGATCAGGACATGGCCTACATTGATGATGCAGTGCTCACCGCCAAAATCATAATGGGCATTTCCCTGCTGGTGGCGGTATTGGCCGCCGGTCTCTGCGGCCTGCTGCTGATGCGCGCGATCATGGCGCCCATGAACCGCATCGTGCAGATCCTCGAAGTCATGCGTACCGGCGACCTCAGCGGCCGCTTGAACCTGGAGCGCAAAGACGAATTCGGCGCCGTGGAAACCGGCTTCAACGACATGATGGCCGAACTCACTTCGTTGGTGTCTCAGGCGCAGCGCTCGTCGGTGCAGGTCACCACGTCCGTGACCGAAATCGCCGCCACCTCCAAACAGCAGCAAGCCACCGCTACTGAAACCGCCGCCACCACCACCGAAATCGGTGCCACTTCCCGTGAAATCGCCGCCACCTCGCGTGACCTGGTGCGGACCATGACCGAAGTCTCCACCGCTGCCGATCAGGCCTCGGTGGCTGCCGGTTCCGGGCAGCAAGGGCTGGCGCGAATGGAAGAGACCATGCACTCGGTGATGGGCGCCGCGGATCTGGTCAACGCCAAACTGGCGATCCTCAACGAGAAGGCCGGCAACATCAATCAAGTGGTGGTGACCATCGTCAAGGTCGCGGACCAGACCAACCTGCTGTCGCTGAACGCTGCCATCGAAGCCGAGAAGGCCGGTGAATACGGTCGTGGATTTGCTGTGGTTGCCACCGAAGTGCGGCGCCTGGCGGACCAGACCGCCGTGGCCACGTACGACATCGAGCAGATGGTGCGCGAGATCCAGTCGGCGGTGTCGGCCGGGGTCATGGGCATGGACAAGTTCTCTGAAGAAGTGCGTCGCGGCATGTCCGAGGTGCAGCAGGTCGGCGAGCAGCTGTCGCAGATCATCCATCAGGTTCAGGCGCTGGCGCCGCGGGTGTTGATGGTCAACGAAGGCATGCAGGCCCAGGCCACCGGCGCCGAGCAGATCAACCATGCACTGGTGCAGTTGGGCGATGCCAGCAGCCAGACCGTCGAGTCCTTGCGTCAAGCCAGTTTTGCCATCGACGAACTGAGCCAGGTGGCCGTCGGGCTGCGCGGCGGCGTTTCGCGATTTAAAGTCTGATGAGCGAACTCACGGCCAAACGCACCGCCGTGAAGCCGGCGATGCATGCTTTGTTTCTGGTGTTTCGCATCGGCAGCGAGCGCTATGCCTTGCAAGCGATCGAGGTGGCGGAAGTGCTGCCGCGCCTGCCATTGAAGCCGATACCCCGCGCGCCGGACTGGGTCGCCGGGGTGTTCGCCTATCGCGGCGCGGTAGTGCCGGTGATCGACCTCAGTGCGCTGACCTTTGGCGAACCGGCCCAGGCGCGCACCAGCACGCGCCTGGTGCTGGTCAATTACCGTGCGGATGAAACCGCCGAGGCGCAATTGCTCGGGCTGATCCTGGAGCAAGCCACCGACACGCTGCGCTGCAATCCGGCGGATTTTCAGCCGTATGGCCTGGATAATCGCCAGGCGCCGTACCTCGGACCGGTGCGTGAAGACGAGCAAGGTTTGCTGCAATGGGTGCGCGTCGCCGATCTGCTGGACGAGCAAGTTCGGGCGCTGCTGTTTCCGTCACCCCCGCTGGACCTGGCGCAGCTTGAGGTGCAGCCATGAGCAGCGATCAACGGTTTTTCGATTTCCTAAAAGAGCGCATCGGCCTCGACGTCACCTCGGTGGGCCCGGCGATCATCGAACGAGCGGTGCGCCAGCGCAGCACGGCGTCCAGCGCGCTGACGGCCGATGAGTATTGGCACACCTTGCAGGGCTCGCAGGATGAGCAGCAAGCGCTGATCGAAGCGGTGATCGTTCCCGAAACCTGGTTTTTCCGTTACCCGGAATCCTTCGCCGCCCTGGCAAAACTGGCGGCCAAACGACTGGCTGACATCAACAACATGCGCGCATTGCGGATTCTCAGCCTGCCGTGTTCCACAGGTGAAGAACCCTATTCCATTGCCATGGCCTTGCTCGATGCCGGGTTCAAACCGCATCAGTTCAAAGTCGAAGGCATGGACGTCAGCCCGCTGTCTGTGGAAAAAGCCAGGCGCGCGCAGTACGGCAAGAATTCGTTTCGCGGCCAGGACATCGCGTTTCGCGAGCGGCATTTCACCGCCGAGGACGAGTCCTATCGCCTCAGCGAGCGCGTGCTGGAACAGGTGCGTTTACAGGTCGGCAATCTGCTGGATCCGTCGTTGCTGGCCAACGAATCGCCTTATGACTTCGTGTTCTGCCGCAACCTGCTGATCTATTTCGATCAGCCGACGCAACAACAAGTGTTCGAAGTGCTCAAGCGCCTGACCCATGTCGAGGGTGTGCTGTTTATCGGCCCGGCCGAGGGCAGTTTGCTGGGGCGCTTGGGCATGCGTTCGATTGGTATTCCACAGTCATTTGCGTTCAGTCGCCAGAGCGCGCCAGAGCCCGAGCCTTTTGCGGCCTTCGTGCCGACGCCGTTGCCAGTGCGCCAACCGGTGCGCAGCGTCACACCGGCGCCGGTACGCCTGCGGCCCTTCGCAACGGTGACGCCGCTGCCGGTGGCGGCAAAAGCCGCCAGTCCCGACGCCGCTACGTTGCTGGCAAACATCGCCGCACTGGCCAATGAAGGCAAAAGCGCCGAAGCCCGAGCCGCGTGCGAAAGTTATTTGCGCAGCCATGAACCGGTAGCCCAGGTGTTTTACTGGCTGGGGCTGCTCAGCGATGTCGCCGGCAGCGCGCTCGAAGCCCAGGGCTTTTATCGCAAGGCGTTGTACCTCGAACCGCAACATCCCGACGCGTTGATGCACCTGGCGGCCTTGCTGCAATCCCAGGGCGACACGGCGGGCGCCAAACGATTGCAGGACCGCGCCGCCCGCAGCGAGCGCGCAGACAGTGAGCGCAAACGATGAATGCCGCCGACAGCTTTAGCCTCACCCATGAAGATGCCCAGGCCATCGACGATTGCTGGAACCGTATCGGTATCCACGGCGACAAGTCCTGCCCGCTGCTGATCGAACACATTCATTGCCGCAATTGCGCGGTGTACTCGGCGGCCGCTACGCGTTTGCTCGACCGCTATGCGTTGCAACAGGAAGACCGCGGGCAAGTCTCGGTCGCGGTCGAAAGCGAGGTGAAAACCCGCTCGCTGCTAATGTTCCGCCTCGGCGAAGAATGGTTAGGCCTGGCCACTCGCAGCCTGGTGGAAGTGGCGCCGCTGCAAGCGATTCATTCCCTGCCGCACCAGCGCTCCCGGGCTTTGCTCGGCGTGGCGAATGTGCGCGGCGCGCTGGTGGCGTGCCTGTCGCTGGTGGAGCTGCTCGGGCTCGACGGCGTGAGCAGCGTGGCGCCTGGTGCGCGCGTGATGCCGCGCATGCTGATCATCGCGGGCCACGGCGGGCCGGTGGTGGTGCCAGTGGACGAAGTCGACGGGATCCATGCCATCGACGAGCGCCTCCTTGAGGCCGCATCGCGTTCCGGTGCGCAAGCCAGCGCCAAATACACCCGTGGCGTATTGCAATTCAAAGGTCGCAGCCTGCGTTGGCTGGATGAAGAACAGCTGCTGTCCGCCGTGACCCGGAGCCTCACATGACCCCCGAGCAAATGCGCGACGCCTCTTTGCTGGAACTGTTCAGCCTCGAAGCCGAGGCCCAGACCCTGGTGTTGAGCACGGGGCTGCTGGCGCTTGAACGCGATCCGACCCAGGCCGATTACCTTGAATCGTGCATGCGCGCGGCTCACTCGCTCAAAGGCGCGGCGCGAATTGTCGGCGTCGATGCCGGCGTCAGCGTTGCCCATGTGATGGAAGATTACCTGGTCAGCGCCCAGGAAGGCCGGTTGTATCTGCGGCCCGAGCACATTGATGCCTTGCTGCAGGGCACCGATTTGCTGATGCGCATCGCGACGCCGAACAACGCACCGGCGCCTGCGGATATCGAAGCGTATGTCGTCTTGATGGGACGGCTGCTTGTTCACATGGCGACGGTTGCCCCCATCGCGCCGCCGATGGCAGAACTTCAGCTGGAGCCGCCGACGGCCACGGTTGAGTCGCCCATGCCGGCCGCCACGCAAGCCCCCTCGGCAGCTGCCGCCGAGCCCTCGCCCAAGACCAAACGCACCACCGAAAGTGGCGAGCGCGTATTGCGCGTTACGGCCGAGCGCTTGAACAGCCTGCTCGACCTGTCGAGCAAATCCCTGGTGGAAACCCTGCGGCTCAAACCGCACCTGGCCACCATGCAACGCCTCAAGCGCATGCAGAACAACGGCTTGCGGGCGCTGGAAAACCTCAATGTCCATCTCAAGGATCAAACCTTGAGCCTGGAAGCCCGGGAAGCCCTCGACGATGCGCGTCGGTTGCTGGCGGAGTCCCAGCAATTGCTGGTGGAAAAAAACGTCGAGCTGGACGAGTTCGCCTGGCAGGCCAGTCAACGCGCGCAAGTCCTGTACGACACCGCGCTGGCCTGTCGCATGCGGCCGTTTGCCGATGTGCTGAGCGGGCAAGTGCGCATGGTCCGCGACTTGGGGCGCAGCCTCGGTAAACAGGTGCGGCTGGAGATCGAGGGCGAGAAAACCCAGGTCGATCGCGACGTCCTGGAAAAACTCGAAGCGCCGCTGACGCATCTGCTGCGCAACGCCGTCGACCACGGCATCGAATCCCCGGAGCAACGGCTACTGGCCGGTAAACCGGAAGAAGGTGTGATCCGCCTGCGCGCCTCGCATCAGGCCGGTCTGCTGATGCTGGAACTGAGCGATGACGGCAACGGCGTCGACCTGGAAAAGGTCCGCCGCAGCATCATCGAACGTCAGTTGTCCCCGGCCGACACCGCCGCGCAGTTGAGCGAAGAGGAGTTGCTGACGTTCCTGTTCCTGCCGGGTTTCAGCCTGCGCGACGCGGTCACTGAAGTGTCCGGACGTGGCGTCGGCCTCGACGCGGTTCAGCACATGGTCCGCCAGTTGCGCGGCGCGGTGGTGCTGGAGCAGACGGCGGGCGAGGGCAGCCGCTTCCATCTTGAAGTGCCGCTGACCCTGTCGGTGGTGCGCAGCCTGGTGGTGGAGGTCGGCGAAGAGGCGTATGCGTTTCCGCTGGCCCACATCGAGCGCATGTGCGACCTGGAGCCGGCGGACATCGTGCAGGTCGAAGGCCGTCAGCATTTCTGGTACGAAGGCCGGCATGTCGGATTGGTTGCGGCCAGCCAATTGCTTCAGCGTCCGGCGAGCACCAACAGTCAGCAAACCCTCAAGGTCGTGGTCATCCGCGAGCGCGATGCGATCTACGGTGTGGCGGTCGAGCGGTTTGTCGGCGAGCGCACGCTGGTGGTCTTGCCGCTGGACGAGCGTCTGGGCAAAGTGCAGGACATTTCCGCAGGCGCGCTGCTCGACGACGGTTCGGTGGTGCTGATCGTCGATGTCGAAGACATGTTGCGGTCGGTGGACAAACTGCTCAATACCGGGCGTCTGGAGCGGATTGCCCGTCACAGCAATCAGGCGGCCGAAGCCGCGCGCAAACGGGTTCTGGTGGTCGACGATTCGCTGACCGTCCGCGAGTTGCAACGCAAACTGTTGCTCAATCGCGGCTACGACGTGGCCGTGGCGGTGGACGGCATGGATGGCTGGAATGCCCTGCGTTCCGAGGATTTCGATCTGCTGATCACCGACATCGATATGCCGCGCATGGACGGTATCGAACTGGTGTCATTGTTGCGCCGGGACAACCGCCTGCAATCGCTGCCGGTGATGGTGGTGTCCTACAAGGATCGCGAAGAAGACCGTCGTCGTGGACTGGACGCCGGGGCCGACTATTATCTAGCCAAAGCCAGTTTTCACGACGACGCCCTGCTTGATGCAGTGGTTGAGCTCATAGGAGGAGCGCGGGCATGAAAATCGCAATCGTCAACGACATGCCCATGGCGGTGGAGGCCCTGCGTCGCGCCTTAGCGTTTGAGCCGGAGCATCAAGTGATCTGGGTCGCCAGCAACGGCGCCGAGGCCGTGCAGCGTTGCGTGGAAAACACCCCGGACCTGATCCTGATGGACCTGATCATGCCGGTGATGGATGGCGTCGAGGCGACGCGGCGAATCATGGCCGAGACGCCGTGTGCCATCGTGATCGTCACGGTTGACCGCCAGCAGAACGTGCACCGGGTGTTCGAGGCCATGGGCCACGGCGCTCTGGATGTGGTCGATACGCCGGCAATCGGTGCCGGCAATGCCCAGGAAGCAGCGGCGCCGTTACTGCGCAAAATCCTCAACATCGGTTGGATTATCGGCGACAAAGGCAATCGCGTGCGCCCCGCGCCGGGCCCGTTGCGCCACTCAGGTTCCCGGCAAAAACTGATCGCCATCGGTTCCTCCGCAGGTGGGCCGGCAGCCCTGGAAATACTGCTCAAGGGGCTGCCGATAAATTTTTCCGCCGCCATTGTGCTGGTGCAGCATGTTGACCAGGTGTTCGCCGCCGGCATGGCCGAGTGGCTCAGCGGCGCCAGCGGCCTGAATGTGCGCCTGGCCCAGGAAGGCGAGCCACCGCAGGCGGGCACCGTGCTGCTGGCCGGCACCAACCACCATATTCGTTTATTGAAAAACGGCACGCTGGCGTACACCGCCGAGCCGGTCAACGAGATCTATCGGCCCTCGATCGATGTGTTTTTCGAGAGTGTGGCCAGTTACTGGAATGGCGATGCCGTAGGGGTTTTATTGACCGGCATGGGACGCGATGGCGCGCAGGGGCTTAAACTCATGCGCCAACAGGGTTACCTGACCATCGCTCAGGACCAACAAAGCAGCGCGGTGTATGGCATGCCGAAAGCGGCAGCGGCCATCGACGCCGCTGTAGAAATTCGCCCGCTGGAAAAGATAGCGCCACGATTGCTGGAGATTTTTGCCAAATGACTATGCTCAGCAGCAATCCTGGCCCAGGCAGTACTCAGGTGACCGCACATGAATGACTTACAGCTCGACGGCTTCAAAACCGACGAAAATGCCGCCATGGTGTTGTTGGTGGATGATCAGGCCATGATCGGCGAAGCGGTGCGCCGCGGGTTGTCGAATGAAGAAAACATCGACTTCCACTTCTGCGCCGACCCGCATCAGGCGATTGCGCAGGCGATCCGGATCAAGCCGACGGTGATCCTCCAGGACCTGGTCATGCCCGGTCTCGACGGCCTGAGCCTGGTGCGCGAATACCGCAATCACCCGGCCACCAAGGACATTCCGATCATCGTGCTGTCGACCAAGGAAGACCCGCTGATCAAAAGCGCGGCATTCGCGGCCGGGGCCAATGATTACCTGGTCAAACTGCCGGACAACATCGAGCTGGTGGCGCGCATCCGCTATCACTCGCGTTCCTACATGACCCTGCTGCAGCGCGACGCGGCGTACCGCGCGTTGCGGGTCAGCCAGCAGCAATTGCTCGACACCAACCTGGTGCTGCAACGCCTGATGAACTCGGACGGCCTGACCGGTTTGTCGAACCGTCGTCACTTCGACGAGTACCTGGAACTGGAATGGCGACGTTCGTTGCGCGACCAGAGCCAATTGTCGTTGCTGATGATCGATGTGGACTACTTCAAGTCCTACAACGACAACTTTGGCCACCTCGAAGGCGACGAAGCCCTGCGCAAAGTCGCCACGGCCATCCGCGACGCCAGCGCCCGACCTTCTGACTTGCCGGCCCGTTATGGCGGCGAAGAATTCGCGCTGGTCCTGCCCAATACATCACCGGGCGGTGCGCGACTGGTGGCGGAAAAACTGCGCCAGACTGTGGCGGCACTGAAAATCCCGCACATTTCACCGAGCGAAGGCTCAAGCCTGACCATCAGCATCGGCCTGTCGACCATGACCCCGCAACCGGGCGCCGATTGCCGTCAATTGATCTCGGCGGCGGACAAGGGGCTGTATCTGGCGAAGAACAATGGGCGCAATCAGGTGGGTATCGAGTAACAGGGACTTCATCTCCTACAGGGGCACGTACGCTTTTGATTCCCACCACTCATCAGGCCGAGCGTTAGCTCGCCTTCCGCTTTTGATCTGAGCGCCCCCTCGAGAGGCCGAGCGCAGGTTTTGCGCAGTGGGCAACCCGGCATGGATGCCGGGTTAGCCGCCCCCGGCCATGGATGGCCGATGGCGGCGGGCCCACGGAGCAGGACCGGAGCGAGGGCATGCCGAGCCATGGCGAGGCACCGAACGAAAGGGGCAAGAGCCCTTGGTTACTTGGGGCTCTTCCAAGTGACTCGCCGTAAGGGCGAAACTGATAGCCGCCGTTACCGCAGAAACGGATATGTACACCCGAGAGAAAATGGTCGGTTAACAGTCCGCCATCGCCAGCAAGCCGGCTCCTACAGTTGATCGGTGTACGGCCGCTCCGAAAACGCATCGGGCCTTTTCGGCCAAGCGGGCTGCCGTTTCCGGCCGTTTGCCGTTATACTCGCCGGCTTTCAAAAGTTCGCCAACGAGTGCTGCCCGCCATGGAAATCAACCCGATCCTTAACAGTATCAAGGACCTGTCCGAGCGCTCCGAAACTATTCGGGGGTATCTTTGACTACGATCAAAAGCATGAGCGTCTGACCGAAGTCAATCGCGAGCTTGAAGATCCGTCTGTCTGGAACAACCCGTCGTACGCTCAGGAACTGGGCCGCGAGCGGTCCATGTTGGCGCAGATCGTCGAAACCCTCGACGAAATGCACGCCGGCCTGGCCGACGCCAAAGACCTGCTGCTGATGTCCGCAGAAGAAGAAGACCAGGCCGCCGTCGATGACGTCGCCGCCGAAGTCGAACGCCTGCGCGAATCGCTGGAAAAACTCGAATTCCGTCGCATGTTCAGCGGTGAAATGGACGCCAACAACGCCTACCTGGACATCCAGGCCGGCTCCGGCGGCACCGAGGCCCAGGACTGGGCCAACATCCTGCTGCGCATGTACCTGCGCTGGGCTGACAAACGCGGTTTCGACGCGACCATCATGGAACTGTCGGCCGGTGAAGTCGCCGGTATCAAGGGCGCCACCGTGCACATCAAGGGCGAATACGCCTTCGGCTGGCTGCGTACCGAAATCGGCGTGCACCGCCTGGTGCGCAAGAGCCCGTTCGACTCCGGCAACCGTCGCCACACCTCGTTCTCGGCCGTGTTCGTGTCGCCGGAAATCGATGACAACATCGAAATCGACATCAACCCGTCGGACCTGCGCATCGACACCTACCGCTCCTCCGGTGCCGGTGGTCAGCACGTAAACACCACCGACTCGGCCGTACGTATCACCCACGTACCGTCCAACACCGTGGTCAGCTGCCAGAACGAACGCTCCCAGCACGCCAACAAAGACACCGCGATGAAAATGTTGCGGGCGCGCTTGTACGAGCAGGAAGTGCAGAAACGCAACGCCGCCTCGCAGGCCCTGGAAGACACCAAGTCGGACATCGGCTGGGGTCACCAGATTCGCTCCTACGTACTCGATGCGTCGCGAATCAAGGATTTGCGCACTAACATCGAACGCAGCGACTGCGACAAGGTGCTCGACGGCGACATCGACGAATACCTGGTAGCGAGCCTGAAACAAGGCCTGTAACGCCGCCCCCCCTGTAGGAGCCGGCTTGCCGGCGATCCCCGGCCCCACGCCGGGGACAACGAACCTGATGGAATATTTAAAGACATGAGCGACCTAGAACTCGACCCGCAAGCCCTGCAACAGGAAGAAAACTCCCTGATCGCCCTGCGCAAGGAAAAGCTGGCTGCCGAGCGCGCCAAGGGCAATGCCTTCCCGAACGACTTCCGCCGCGAAAACTACTGCGAAGACTTGCAGAAACAGTACGTGGACAAGACCAAGGAAGAGCTCGCAGAGGCTGCAATCCCGGTCAAGGTTGCCGGTCGCATCATGCTCAACCGTGGCTCGTTCATGGTGATCCAGGACATGACCGGTCGCATCCAGGTCTACGTCAACCGCAAGACCCTGTCTGAAGAAACCCTGGCCGCGGTGAAAACCTGGGACATGGGCGACATCATTGCCGCCGAAGGCACCCTGGCCCGCTCCGGCAAGGGCGACCTGTACGTTGAAATGACCAGCGTGCGCCTGCTGACCAAATCCCTGCGCCCGCTGCCGGACAAGCACCACGGCCTGACCGACACCGAACAGCGCTATCGTCAGCGTTACGTTGACCTGATCGTCAACGAAGACGTGCGCCAGACCTTCCGCGTGCGTTCGCAAGTCATCGCCCACATCCGCAGCTTCCTGATGCAGCGTGACTTCCTGGAAGTGGAAACGCCGATGCTGCAAACCATTCCAGGCGGCGCAGCGGCCAAGCCGTTCGAAACGCACCACAACGCGCTGGACATGGAAATGTTCCTGCGTATCGCGCCTGAGCTGTACCTCAAGCGTCTGGTGGTTGGCGGTTTCGAGAAAGTGTTCGAGATCAACCGCAACTTCCGTAACGAAGGCGTTTCGACTCGTCACAACCCTGAATTCACCATGTTGGAGTTCTACCAGGCTTACGCCGACTACGAAGACAACATGGACCTGACCGAGGAACTGTTCCGCGAGCTGGCGCAGCTGGTTCTGGGCAGCACCGACGTGCCTTACGGCGACAAGGTGTTCCACTTCGGCGAACCGTTCGTGCGTTTGTCGGTGTTCGATTCGATCCTCAAGTACAACCCTGAGCTGACTGCCGATGATCTGAATGACATCGACAAGGCCCGCGCCATCGCCAAGAAAGCCGGCGCCAAGGTGCTGGGCTTCGAAGGCCTGGGCAAATTGCAGGTGATGATTTTCGAAGAGCTGGTCGAGCACAAGCTGGAGCAGCCGCACTTCATTACCCAGTACCCGTTCGAAGTGTCGCCGCTGGCCCGTCGCAACGACGACAACCCGAACGTCACCGACCGTTTCGAATTGTTCATCGGTGGCCGTGAAATCGCCAACGCCTACTCCGAGTTGAACGACGCGGAAGACCAGGCCGAGCGCTTCATGGCGCAGGTGGCCGACAAGGACGCCGGCGACGACGAAGCCATGCACTACGACGCCGACTTCGTTCGCGCGCTGGAGTACGGCATGCCGCCAACGGCCGGTGAAGGCATCGGCATCGACCGTCTGGTGATGCTGCTGACCAACTCCCCGTCGATCCGCGACGTGATCCTGTTCCCGCACATGCGGCCGCAAGCGTAAATGTTTCAATTAAAAAGCCGCCTATAACAGGCGGCTTTTTATTGCCTGTCTGGTACAAACGTATCAATTGGTTACTTTTGAAATGAGAGAGGAATTCCTGTCGTGAACCGTGCAATGGCTCAAGAAGGTGCAGCGGGTATCGCCACTGCGGTCGCTGAAAGTGTTCAGTACCAGGGCCGCAAGGCCAGCCGTCAGGGCAGCGAGCAGCGTCGACAGGACATTCTCGATGCGGCCATGCGCATTGTCGTGCGCGATGGCGTGCGGGCCGTGCGTCACCGTGCGGTTGCTGCAGAAGCGGGTGTGCCACTGTCGGCCACCACTTACTATTTCAAGGACATCGATGACTTGCTCACCGATACCTTTGCCCAATACGTGGAGCGCAGCGCGGCGTTCATGGCCAAGTTGTGGGTGAACAATGAAGGGCTGCTGCGCGAGATGGTCGTCAGCGGCGACGGCAGCCCCGAGTCGCGCTCGCAACTGGCGGACGACATCGCACGGTTGATGGCGGACTATGTTCACCGGCAACTGATCAACCGTCGCGAACACCTGATGGCCGAACAGGCGTTCCGTCAGGAAGCGCTGCTGAACCCCCGCCTGGCGGAGCTGGTGCGCTCGCACCAGCAGATTCTCCTGCAGGGTACGTGTCAGCTTTTCCAGGTTTTGGGTTCCCGTGAGCCACACCAGGATGCCAAAGTGTTGACGGCGATTATCGGACGGATGGAATATCAGGGGCTGCTCAACGACGCCGAGCCTGACGCCGAAGCTGAAATGCTCGGTATCCTGACCCGCTACATGCATTTGGTATTGGCGTCGGTGTGATCCTGCGATGAACCTGTAGGAGCGTGGCTTGCCCGCGAAGGCGATTTAACATTCAACAGATGATGTGTTGACTGACACATCGCCTTCGCGGGCAAGCCACGCTCCTACAGGGACAGTGAGCATTCGGGGACTGTGTTCATAGGGAGTATTGAATGAAAGCCTGGCGCGTCGTTGTGATCGCCTTGTCGATCCTGCTGCTCAGTGGCTGTCTGGTGACCTTCAGGGAGCCATTGCCCACGAGCGACCCCGCGCCCAAAGGATTACTCGGCAAATGGACCAGCACCAATGCCTGGGGCGAGCCGCTGAACCTGGAGCTGACGCGCATCGGCGACAATCGCTATCAGGCGGTCAGCTACTTCAAGGCCAAACCCAAGGAACGCGAAGCCTATCCCTTCACCGTCTCGCGCCATGGCAACCGTTGGTACCTGTCGGCAAAAGTCCCGGCGCAGTTTGGCGGACATTTCACCATTGCCGGTTTCGAACTCACCGACAAGCACGAACTGGTGGTCTACAACCTCGACCTCGAGCAGATCAACCAGGCCCTGGGGCAAAAAGTCCTCAGCGGCGAAGGTTTCCAGACCGACGACGGTGACGGCGTGCTGATCAACACACGCATGGACCAAGTCTTCGCTTACCTCGACGATCCGGCCAACTCCGATGTCTTCGTCGAAGCCGTGCGCTATCAGCGCCTGGCCAAAGCCAAATAAACCCAGCACATAACGGTTTTTCTACAGGAGTTTCGGGTGGACGATTACCAGCAGACGATACGCATGTTGTCCGATCGCATTGTGCTGGCGCAGACGCCGATTCGCGTCCTGGATGCGGTGAAGTGGGACGACAGCATCCGCAAGGGTTTCCTCAAGGCCAAGGGCAAGGAAATGCCGGCGGTGGACCGTGATTACTACCTGAACCGGCCGCTGTCCTTCGACTCCAGCAAAGTGAAACTGGAATTCCAGAACATCGAGCGCGACATCACCCGTCAGCTTGGCCAGTTCAACCCGGTCGGCCAGATCATGCGGCGCATGTGCAAGGAATACCGGATGGTGGTGCGCATGCTTGAAGCGCGCGGCACCGAGGATTTCGGCCTGATTTCCCAGGAGTTGTATGGCGCGGCATCCGATGCGTTTCACGCCGGTGACCCGACCCTGTCCGACCTCGGCCTGATGCTCTCCGATTATTTGAACAACATCGATGGTCGTGGTGACCTGAAGGACGAGCCGAAAATCCTCACCGCCAAGGACGCCGTGCATTTGTTGCAGACCCGGCTGAGCAAAGTGTTTGGCGAGGCCGAGGAAACCATTCGGGTGTTCGAGTCCGACGGCATCGTCGCCGATGCGGCGGCCGGCGCCGACTACATCAAGATCCGCACCGACGCGATGTTCAACGAGCGTGACGTGCGTGCGCTGGAAGTCCACGAAGGGCTGGTGCATGTCGGCACTACGCTCAATGGTCTGAACCAGCCGATCTGCACCTTCCTGTCCAAGGGGCCACCGTCGTCGACGGTGACCCAGGAAGGTTTGGCGATCCTGATGGAAATCATCACCTTCGCCTCTTATCCGAGTCGCCTGCGCAAGCTGACCAACCGTACCCGCGCCATTCACATGGTGGAGGAGGGCGCGGACTTCCTGCAGATCTTCGAGTTCTTCCGTGAGCAGGGCTTTGAAATGGCGGAAAGCTACGGCAACGCCAGTCGGGTTTTCCGTGGTTCGGTGCCGAATGGTCTGCCATTTACCAAAGACTTGTCCTACCTCAAGGGCTTTATCATGGTTTACAACTACATTCAGTTGGCCGTGCGTAAAGGCAAGCTTGAGCAAGTGCCGCTGCTGTTTTGCGGCAAGACTACGCTGGAAGACATGCGCACCTTGCGCCAGTTGGTCGATGAAGGCCTGGTGGTGCCGCCGAAATATCTGCCGGAACAGTTCCGCGACATGAACGCGCTGTCGGCGTGGATGTGCTTCTCCAACTTCCTGAACCACCTGAGCCTGGACCGGATCGAAGCGGATTACTCCAACATCCTCTAATCACCGCATACCTTGTAGGAGCGAGGCTTGCCCGCGAAGGCGTTGTGTCAGTCAACATGCCTGTTGAATGTTATACCGCCTTCGCGGGCAAGCCTCGCTCCTACAGGACTTGCTATCAATCCTAAAAGCGAGGTTTCAACGGATGAGAATCCTCGGCATCCTCTTCCTGCTTCTAACCCTCGGCGGTTGTAGCTCTTTGCTGTTCTACCCCGAGCCCGGACAGTTGTTCACCCCGGAAAAAGCCAAACTCGAATACCGCGACGTCACCCTCACCACGGCCGATGGCCTCAAGCTGCACGGCTGGTGGCTGCCGGCGAAAAAAGGCGTCGAAGTCAAAGGCACGGTGCTGCACCTGCACGGCAACGGCGGCAATCTGCCGATGCATCTGGGCGGCAGCTGGTGGTTGCCGGAGGAAGGCTATCAAGTGTTGCTGATCGATTATCGCGGTTACGGTTTGTCCGAAGGCGAACCGAGTTTGCCGGCGATTTATCAGGACATCGACGCCGCGTTCAAATGGCTCGACCAGGCGCCGGAGGTCAAAGGCAAACCGTTGATCCTGCTCGGGCAAAGTCTGGGCGGCTCAATGGCCGTGCATTACCTGGTTCAGCATCCCGAACGCCAGAAACAACTCAAGGCCTTCGTCCTCGATGGCGTGCCCGCCAGTTATCGCAGCATCGGCCAATTCGCCCTGAGCAATTCCTGGCTGACGTGGGCGTTCCAGGTGCCGCTTTCGTGGCTGGTGCCGGACGGTGACAGCGCGATCCACTCGATGGCGCAGCTCAACGGCGTGCCGAAACTGATCTATCACAGCATCGACGATCCGATCGTGCCCCTTTCCAACGGCATCCGTCTGTATCAAGCTGCGCCGCCGCCGCGAGTGCTGCAACTGACCCGTGGTGGTCATGTGCAGACGTTCGCCGACCCGGTCTGGCGCAAGGTCATGCTGCGATACCTCGATGACCCGCAGCATTTCAACGGCCTGCGCCGCTTGGGTGAAATCCCCAACTACCCGGCACCCCCGAATTCAGAAGATGAACCACCAGAGAGTCCGCAATGAGTGAAGAACGTAACGCCATCCCGCTGATCATCACCGGTATCTGCAGCATCCTCGGCACCGTCGGGGCCTTGTGGTACTACGGTTACCTGCACTTCGCCAAACCCGAAGATGCGCTGCTGCTCAGCGACTTCACCATGCTCAAGACCGTGCCGGGCGAAGACTACAAAGTCTCCCTGGAACCGGCTCCACAAGTGGCCCAGTGCATCGATGGCGTGCTGGTGATGTTCGACACCGAACAGAAAGGCCTGACCGGCGTATTGGTCAACAACAAGAAAAAAGCCGTGCGCTGTATGGGCCAGGAAACCCCGCAGAAGCTGGAGCAGTAACTGTAACGCGGTTAAATCACACAGACCGCGTTGCCTTCATCGCCAGCAAGCCGGCTCCTACAGGTTTGTGTTGATCCTGTAGGAGCCGGCTTGCTGGCGATGGACGCGACGCGGTGTTCTGCCAAACCGCGAAAACAAAAAGCCCCGCCTGATCAGATCAGGCGGGGCTTTTGCGTTCAGGCATGAAGCTTAGTTGGCACTCACCGCCGAACGCGGGATCACCGGCTGGTTGTCGTTGGAAATGGTCACTTCTACACGGCGGTTCATGGCACGACCCGAAGCGTCGCCGTTTTCAGCAACCGGGTATTCCTTGCCATAACCCTGGGCAACGATGCGGGCAGGATCAACGCCCATTTTCACCAGTGCCATGCGCACGGAACCGGCGCGACGCTCGGACAGCGACTGGTTGTGCGACGCCGTGCCGGTGCTGTCGGTGTAGCCTTCGACGATCACCTTGCGGTCGGGGTTTTCCTGAAGGAACTGCGCCAGTTTGTTGATGTTCGCCAGGCCGCTGGATTTCAGGTCGGCACGGTCGGTTGCGAACAACACATCACCAAAGGTTACCAGCGTACCGCGATCGGTCTGCTTGGCGTTCAGGCTGTCCTGCAACTGTTTGATCTGCGCGTCGCGAGCATCCAGACGGGCCTGGGCGCGCTGTGCGGCAGCATTCTTCAGATTGGCTTCAGCGGTGCGCAGGGCGATGGTTTGCTTCGCCACTTCAACACGCTGATTGGTCAGATAGGCCAGTTGATCGACCTCGTTCGTGTCTCGTTTGTCCAGATAAGCCTTGTCGGCCTTGTCCAGATAATCGCTGGCGTCCTTGGTTTCCAATGCCGCGACTTTGCTCGCCTGCGGGTTGGCTTGCAGGCCGCTGTAGTTGGTGCGGGCCTGTTCAAGGTTCGCATTAGGCGGCGTCGAGCAGGCAGCCAGTGCAACGCTTGCGGCCAGCAGGGCAGGGATCATCAATTGATTGCGCATGTGGGTATCGTCCTTTTAAGTCGAGTAAGAAGTACGTCGTGGCGGCGCTTATTGCACGGTGCGCCGGCTTTCCTGACGCAGTTCCTGAACCCCTATCCGAGAGTCCTTCACCGCCTGTTCGGCTTTGATCGCCTGGGCTTTGCGTTCGGCGACGCGCGCGTCCCACTCGGCCTGTTCAGCGAGCACTCGGGCTTCGTCGTACTTTTTGTCGTGCATCGCGATTTCGGCTTGTTTGAGCTTGTCCTGGGCGGACTTCATCTCAACCGCCGAGAATTCGGTGCCGCCCGCGCTGACGGCGCTGTTCACGGCTGATTGGGTCACGGCGTATTGCTCAGTCGGCGGGTTACCGGCGCAACCAGCCAGAACGAAGCTGCTGCCGATGGCCAGGGCGGCCAGTTTCAGGCTGCGCAGGGAGGTGGAAGCGGGCTTGGCAGTGTTGATCTTCATGGTCTTCAACTCCATTGGAATAACTCCTGAAAAACTGAACATCCATCCTGGGCAAGGAGCCGCAACCATCAATTTTCGAAGCGTTTTGAAACGGCCGTCCCAGGCGTGGTTACTGGTTACGACCCGAGGCATTTTTTAAAAGTTCAGAGAATATGGCCTGTCGCCCGAAAAAACTTTGACCGAACGGACAAGGCTCTAAATCGGGAACTTTAGCGATAGGAGGGGGTATTCCAAGGGCGGAAACACGCAATTGTTGAAGGGGACTGCAATCCAATGTGGGAGCGGGCTTGCTCGCGAAAGCGGTTTAACAGTCGACATTGAAGTTGACTGTCACACCGCCTTCGCGAGCAAGCCCGCTCCCACAGGGGATGTGGTGAACTCAGTGCTTCTGCTTGTCCTCACCAGACGACAAATCATGCAAATGCCGCCGGGATAACGCGAGAAAACGCGGGGTCGGGCCGATGTCTTCGTACAGTGGATCGCCTTCTTCGTCGGTGGCCACGATGGTCGAGCCTTTCACGTACGGGAAGCTCTTTTCCAGCTCCTCGAGCGCCGCGCCGATCAACTCGCCGAGCAGTTCTTCAGGGTGCCGCTTGGGGTACATCTCGATGATCGCCGCCAAGCGCGCGGCGGCCTCCACATCCAGATGAATCGAGTAGCCGGTGTCGGTCAGGCGACCCTTGGCGTTTTCTTCCCAATGATGGGCAAGCTCGCGGATTTTCATAAAAACCTCATGGCACGCCTGCTCATGGCAGGCCGGGTAAGTGTCCGGCCATGGCCGGCGAAAGCCGTTGTGCGGCTTACTCTTCAGACTAGCTTGCGTGCCCGGGGTTTAAAGTCCCTTCGTCGTGTGCTTGTAAGAAGCGTTTTACGACGGCACTCTTGAACCACAAGGCACCCCGGATTTTTCGCTGGAGAACGGCTGATGACCGATATTGATGCACGCTTGCGCGAGGATGTTCACCTGTTGGGTGAGCTGTTGGGCAACACCATTCGTGAACAGTACGGGGACGATTTTCTCGACAAGATCGAGCAGATCCGCAAAGGCGCCAAGGCCGACCGTCGCGGTTCGATGGACGCCGAACTGAGCGCCAGCCTCAATCAACTGAGCGAAGACGAATTGCTGCCGGTGGCGCGGGCGTTCAACCAGTTTCTCAACCTGGCCAACATCGCCGAACAATATCAACTGATCCATCGCCGCGAAGAATTCCAGCCCGCGCCGTTCGAGGCGCGCGTGTTGCCGGAGCTGCTAACGCGCTTGCTGGCCGAAGGTCATGCGGCCGAATCCCTGGCACGACAGTTGGGGCGCCTGGAAATCGAACTGGTGTTGACTGCGCACCCGACCGAAGTCGCGCGCCGCACGCTGATCCAGAAATACGACGCCATCGCCGCGCAACTTGCCGCTCAGGATCACCGCGACCTGACCAGCGCCGAGCGCGAGCAGATTCAATCGAAATTGCAGCGCCTGATCGCCGAAGCCTGGCACACCGAAGAAATCCGTCGCACCCGCCCGACCCCGGTGGACGAAGCCAAATGGGGTTTCGCGGTGATCGAGCATTCACTGTGGCAAGCGATCCCGAACTATTTGCGCAAGGCCGATAAAGCCCTGCATGACGCCACCGGCCTGCATTTGCCGCTGGAAGCCGCGCCGATTCGCTTTGCTTCGTGGATGGGTGGCGACCGCGATGGCAACCCCAACGTCACGGCTGCCGTGACCCGTGAGGTGTTGCTGTTGGCACGCTGGATGGCCGCCGATCTGTACGTGCGCGATGTCGATCACCTCGCCGCAGAACTGTCGATGCAACAAGCCAGCGACGCACTGAAAGCCAAGGCCGGCGACAGCGCCGAACCCTATCGTGCCGTCCTTAAACAACTGCGCGAACGCCTGCGCGCCACTCGAAGCTGGGCCCACACTTCCTTGACGACAGCCACGCCGGCCCCCTCCGATGTGCTGCAAAACAACCGCGATTTGCTCGACCCGCTGGAGCTCTGCTACCAGTCGCTGCATGAGTGCGGCATGGGCGTGATCGCTGATGGGCCGCTACTCGATTGCCTGCGTCGTGCGGTGACCTTCGGCTTGTTCCTGGTGCGCCTCGATGTGCGCCAGGACTCGTCCCGTCACACGGCGGCGATGACGGAAATCACCGATTACCTCGGCCTTGGGCGCTACGAAGACTGGAGCGAAGAGGAGCGCATCGCCTTCCTGATGCGTGAGTTGAACAACCGTCGGCCGTTGTTGCCGGCGTACTTCAAACCCTCCGCCGACACCGCTGAAGTGCTCGCCACGTGCCGGGAAATCGCCGCTGCACCGGGCGCTTCGCTTGGTTCGTATGTGATCTCCATGGCGGGCGCCGCTTCCGACGTGCTGGCCGTGCAACTGTTGCTCAAAGAGTCTGGTGTTTTGCGGCCGATGCGCGTGGTGCCGCTGTTCGAAACCCTTGCCGACCTTGATAACGCCGGCCCGGTGATTGAAAAACTGTTGCTGCTGCCGGGTTATCGCGCGCGCCTGCAAGGGCCGCAGGAAGTGATGATCGGCTATTCCGACTCAGCCAAGGACGCCGGCACCACGGCGGCGGCCTGGGCGCAATATCGGGCGCAGGAGCGTTTGGTCGACATCTGCCGTGAGCAGCAAGTGGAACTGCTGTTGTTCCACGGTCGCGGTGGCACTGTGGGGCGTGGTGGCGGTCCGGCGCACGCGGCGATTCTGTCGCAGCCGCCGGGGTCGGTGGCGGGGCGTTTCCGCACCACCGAGCAGGGGGAAATGATTCGTTTCAAATTCGGCCTGCCGGACATCGCCGAGCAAAATCTCAACCTGTACCTGGCGGCGGTGCTGGAGGCGACGTTGTTGCCACCGCCACCACCGCAACCCGCCTGGCGCCATTTGATGGACGAATTGGCGGCAGACGGTGTCAGTGCTTACCGCGCCGTGGTGCGGGAAAATCCGCAATTCGTCGAGTATTTCCGCCAGTCCACCCCGGAGCAGGAGTTGGGGCGCCTGCCACTGGGCAGTCGCCCGGCCAAGCGCCGTGCCGGCGGGATCGAAAGCCTGCGGGCGATCCCGTGGATCTTCGGTTGGACCCAGACCCGCTTGATGTTGCCGGCCTGGCTCGGCTGGGAAGCCGCGTTAAGCAAGGCGCTGGCGCGGGGGGAAGGCGAGCTGCTGGGGCAAATGCGCGAGCAGTGGCCGTTCTTCCGCACGCGCATCGATATGCTGGAAATGGTCCTGGCCAAGGCCGACGCGGATATCGCCCGCTCCTACGATGAGCGGCTGGTCGAGCCGGATCTGCTGCCTTTGGGTGCGCACTTACGCGACCTATTGTCGCAGGCGTGTTCGATTGTTCTGGGGTTGACCGGTCAGTCGCAGCTACTGGCACATAGCCCAGCTACCCTCGAATTCATCCGCTTGCGCAACACCTACCTTGACCCGCTTCATCTATTGCAGGCCGAGTTGCTGGCACGTTCGCGTTTGCAGGAAGTGGCGCAGGGCAGCCCGGTAGAACAGGCGTTGCTGGTGTCTGTGGCGGGGATTGCCGCCGGTTTGCGAAATACCGGCTAAGGTTTTCGTCGTGGGTTCGGGCACTCGACGCGGGCGTCGAGTGCCGGTTTGCGCGGGGTTGGAAAGTGCTGCAAGGCGACACTTAATGATGGGGTTGCGACTTGGGGTACCCCGTCGCAAGGTCACGCAAGGCGCGGGTTTCTCCGACTTTCGACGGCTTGTGTGCGTAGGATCTGCTGTGTATCTTGATCAGCCTTTGGCCGTTTGGGCGGTCACGACCCTGTTTTGAGATTGGCCCCACGAGGCGAATCCTTTGTTATCTATATAAAAATTGAGGAGCACATCGATGCGCGTCATTCTGCTGGGAGCTCCCGGGGCCGGTAAAGGTACTCAGGCTAAGTTCATCACCGAAAAGTTCGGCATCCCGCAAATCTCCACCGGCGACATGCTGCGTGCTGCGGTCAAGGCCGGCACCGAGCTGGGCCTGATCGCCAAGAGCGTCATGGACAGCGGTGGCCTGGTTTCCGATGACCTGATCATCAATCTGGTCAAGGAACGCATCAGCCAGGCGGATTGCGCCAACGGTTTCCTGTTCGACGGTTTCCCGCGCACCATTCCTCAGGCTGAAGCCCTGGTGAAGGCCGGCGTCGAGCTGGACCACGTGGTCGAAATCGCGGTCGATGACGAAGAAATCGTTCAGCGTATCGCTGGTCGTCGTGTTCACGAGGCCAGCGGCCGCGTGTACCACACCGTCTACAACCCGCCAAAAGTTGCTGGTAAAGACGACATCACCGGTGAAGATCTGGTGCAGCGCAAGGACGACACTGAAGAAACCGTGCGTCATCGCCTGTCGGTCTACCACTCGCAGACCAAGCCACTGGTGGATTTCTACCAGAAGCTGTCGGCGGCTCAAGGCAAACCGAAGTACAGCCACATTGCTGGCGTCGGCTCGGTTGAAGCGATCACCGGCAAGGTGCTTGAAGCGCTGAGCTGAAAAGTCTGAATCGCTTCATCTTCTACGGCCCGCTTGCGGGCCGTAGTTGTTTATACTGGCGCACTTTTTCTGACCTCTCTTACGGAAACATCGATGAGCACCTTGCTGGCCCTGGACACCGCGACTGAAGCTTGCTCCGTTGCCTTGCTGCATGACGGCAAAGTGACGAGCCATTACGAGGTGATCCCGCGCCTGCATGCGCAGAAGCTGTTGCCGATGATCCAGCAATTGCTCGCCGATGCCGGGACCACCTTGCAAGCGGTCGATGCCATCGCTTTTGGCCGTGGGCCGGGCGCATTCACTGGCGTGCGTATCGCCATCGGCGTGGTACAGGGCCTGGCGTTTGCCCTGGATCGCCCGGTCCTGCCGGTGTCGAACCTGGCGGTGCTGGCGCAGCGGGCGTATCGCGAACACGGTGTGAGCCAGGTCGCGGCCGCCATCGATGCACGCATGGATGAAGTGTACTGGGGCTGCTACCGCGAAACGGCGGGTGAGATGCGTCTGGTCGGCAACGAAGCCGTGCTGCCGCCGGAAGTGGCGGCGTTGCCGGCGGATGCCAGCGGTGACTGGTTTGGCGCCGGCACCGGTTGGGGCTATGCCGATCGCATCGCCGTCAGCCTGATCGGTCAGGACGCTGGCATGCTGCCTCACGCCGAAGACCTGCTGACCCTGGCGCGATTTGCCTGGGAACGGGGTGAAGCGATTGTGGCGGACGAGGCGCAGCCGGTTTATCTGCGGGACAAGGTTGCGACGCCCAAGGCGCGTTAATCAGCGATACCGAGTTGTCTCCTTCGCGGGCAAGCCTCGCTCCTACAGGGTTTGCGCGGCCCCTGTAGGAGCGAGGCTTGCCCGCGAAGGCGATTTAGGGGATGTAACCAATCGTCGTTTTATCCCCCCGCCTTTAAACCTTTTCGCAATTCTGTGTTCTAGTTATCACCAGGCGGTTTGCGAAGTGGGCTATGCGCCACTAAACTGCCATCACTGATACCGAGCATGACATTATGCGCATAGACGGCCTTTCCTCTCAGTCCTACCCCATCAAGCGCAAGCCTCGCAAAGGGCATGTGGTTGAAGACGATTCCGTCGATATCGAGGGCGAGCTGGAATTCCCTTCGGAAGAGCAAATGGCCGCCCGCGCCGCCAAAGCCTCCGCGCAGCGCCTGAGCAATCTGCCGGCGCGCCAACAAGACATGATTTACCACCGCGCCATGAGCAAAAGCGTCGCGATGGCCCTGGCCAGCTACCTCAGCACCGCCAATTTTGTCGATTGGGATTCGGATGTGATGGGTCTCGACCTGTATATCTGATGCGGCTGCCTTACTACCTCGGCTGCCCATCCTGGAGTGAAAACGCCTGGCGCGATTATCTTTATCCGCAAGACGCGAAAACCTCCGAATTTCTCAATCTGTATTCTCAAGTATTCAACGCCGTGGAAGGCAATACGACCTTCTACGCGAGCCCGGCTGCCAGCACCGTGCAGCGTTGGGCCGAGACCATGCCCGAACACTTTCGCTTCACCGCCAAATTCCCCGGCGACATCAGCCACGGCGGTGACCTGCGCGAACAATTGACCGCCACCGAAACCTTCCTCCAATTGCTCAGCCCTTTGGGCGAGCGGGTGTCGCCGCTGTGGTTGCAGTTGTCGAAAAGCTTCACGCCGCAACGATTGCACGAGCTGGCAGGTTTTATCGACGCAGTGGACCGGCCGCTGGCCATCGAAGTGCGGCATGACGATTTCTTCGCCAAGGGGGAAGCCGAGCGCTCGCTCAATCGCTTGCTGCTGGATCGCGGTGTCGAACGTATCTGCCTCGATCCGCGGGCGTTGTTCAGTTGCACGTCCACCGATCCTTCGGTGCTCCACGCCCAATCGAAGAAACCCAGGGTTCCGCCACGTCCGGCGGCCTTCACGCAATTCCCGCAAGTGCGCTTCATTGGCCATCCGCAACTGGAAGCCAACGACCCGTTCCTGGTGCCCTGGGTCGAGAAAATCGCCTTGTGGATCGAAGAAGGGCGCACGCCGTATATCTTCCTGCACACCGCCGACAACCTGCTGGCGGCGAAACTGGCGCAACGTTTTCACGCAAAGCTGATGCTGCGTTTGCCTGGCTTGCCGCCGCTGCCTGAGCTATACAGAGAGCCCGCCGCGGAGCAACTTGGCCTGCTCTGAGGCGGATTCCCTGCCTTTTTCAGGAGCCTGCCAATGGATGCGCAAACCCTTCGAGCCCAAGCCTTCAAAGCACTGCATGAACGCGCCGGGGCTTTTGTCATTCCCAACCCGTGGGACGCCGGCTCGGCGAAAATGCTCGCCAGCCTGGGCTTCGAGGCGCTGGCGACCACCAGCGCCGGTTTTGCCTTTTCTCAGGGGCGACCCGATGGCGGGCTGACGCTGGACGATACCCTGGCGAACGTTCGGGCGATTGTCGCGGCGACGGACCTGCCGGTTGCGGTCGATCTGGAAAACGGTTTTGCCGACGACCCCGCCGAATGCGCCCAAAGTATTCTGCGAGCCGCTGCAGCAGGCGCTGTCGGTGGTTCGATCGAAGACGCCACGGGACGTGCAGACGCGCCGATATACTGCTTCGAGCATGCAGTGGCGCGAATCCAAGCCGCCGTCGCCGCCGCCCGCAGTTTGCCGTTCCCGTTCACGCTGACGGCCCGGGCCGAGAATTTTCTGCATGGCAATCCCGATCTGGACGACACCATTCGCCGCTTGCAGGCCTTTGCCGAAGCGGGCGCCGACGTGCTCTATGCGCCGGGTTTGCGCAGTGCTGAAGACGTGTTGGCGGTGGTGCGCGCCGTGGCGCCGAAACCGGTCAATGTGTTGATGTCCGGCGGGTTGAAATTGACGGTCGAGCAGTTGAGCGAAATGGGCGTCAAGCGTATCAGCGTCGGTTCGGCGCTTGCGCTGGCAGCGCTTGGTGAATTCTACCGCGCGGCCGAAGAGATCAAGACCTCGGGCACGTTCGGCTTTACCTCGCGGTCGATGCCGTACGCACAGGCCAATCAATTGTTCAAAGGCTGACAACGCGGTTTTTGCGGGTGATCGCTCACCCGCTACAAGCTGATGCGGCTACGCGAGGTGGGGGGGGCGCTGAGGGTCAGGCGGCGATGCGCAGGTTCTGCAGCACGATCGGGCGCGCCCAGCCAATATCGAAATCGAAGTTTTTCTGTTGTTCCGCCAGCTCTTCCGGCGGGAACGGCGGGAATGGCTTGTCCAGCAGGTCCATTTCGAATTCGGCGATCGGCAGGTGCAGTGGACGTGGTTGCGGCGCCGGGCCGGCTTCTGGCACGGGTTGCCCCGCCGTCAGTACGATCGGGCGAACCCAGCCGCTTTCGAAGTTCTGCTGCTTTTGCTGGGCAGCGATTTCTTCCGGTGGGAACGGTGGGAATGGTTTGTCGGCCAGGTCCATTTCGAACTCGGCGATCGGCAGGAACAGCGGCTCGGGTGGCTTGACCTGGGTTTCCTTCACATCGCATTCACGCTGGGAAACGATGTGCGCCAGCAGTTCACTGCCAACTGTGGGTTCTTCCGGGCTTTCGAGATCGACCGGTGGAAAGTTGAGAGACGCCGGCACGACATCGCCCGACTGTTCGGCCAGGGCCTGGGCAAAGAAATCCTGCCACAGGTGACTGACGCCGCTCAGTGCTTGGGAGTTTCGCAGGCCAAAATCGCCGTGGGGCGAGATGTAACCTATCGATGTGCGTTGAATGTCTGACATTTCTCTCGGTCGACGCTCAGCTCTGGCAAAATGCTCGTTAGTTTTGTTATCGGCCGTTTCTGCCGATCATTAATTTTTTTGAGCGTGTTTTCCCATGATTGAGCAACCGGCGGCTTGCCGCATCCATGTCGAGGCCCTGGGCACGGCTTTTCAGCCACAGGCCGAGCAATGGGCCGAGCGCCTGGGCCTGCCTTTGCAGGTCGATGACGGCGAATTTGCCTTGCAGGTGGGTGAACAGGGTTTGCAACTGCAACAGCTCGGCCCGGACGCACCGGGACCGGTGCGGGTGGACTTCGTCGAGGGTGGCGCCGCCCATCGCCGGTTGTTCGGCGGTGGCACCGGTCAGATGATCGCCAAGGCGGTCGGCATCGCTCAGGGCGTGCGCCCGCGGGTGCTGGACGCCACGGCGGGGTTGGGCAAGGATGCATTCGTGCTGGCGAGCCTGGGTTGTGAGATGAGCCTGATCGAACGTCAGCCGCTGATTGGTGCCTTGCTTGAGGATGGTCTGGCGCGCGGCGCGGAAGATTTCGACGTGGCGTCGATTGTGGCGCGCATGCGATTGCTCAAGGGCAACTCGATCGAAGTCATGCGCAACTGGGAAGGCGAGCCGCCGCAGGTCATCTACCTCGACCCGATGTTTCCCCATCGTGAGAAAACTGCGCTGGTGAAGAAGGAAATGCGCCTGTTCCGGCCGTTGGTGGGGGATGACCCGGATGCACCGGCGTTGCTCGAAGCGGCGTTGGCATTGGCCAGCCACCGGGTGGTGGTGAAGCGTCCGCGCAAGGCACCGTGCATTGCCGGGCCGAAGCCGAGCCATGCGCTGGACGGGAAATCCAGTCGGTATGACATTTATCCGAAGAAGGCGCTCAAGCCTTAAGACCGCGTCGCCCCCTTCGCGGGCAAGCCTCGCTCCTACAGATTTAGAGTCGATCACATTTTTTGCGAACGACACTACCCTGTAGGAGCGAGGCTTGCCCGCGAAGGCGTCCGTTAGAACGATATCAATCTATCAGGCTGACTAGGGACGATAAGCCCGCATAAACAACCCCACCACTTCCCGCACATGTTCCTCCGCCGCATCCCCGGTCAACGGTTCGCCACAGCCATACAACAACCGAAAATTCCCCGCGCCCTTGAGCAGGCAAAAGAAATGCTCCGCCGCGTTACGTGGCTTGTCGATGCTCAACACACCGCTCTGATCAACCTTGGTCAGTAGCCGTTCCATGCCATGCAGCATGCGTTCTGGCCCGGCCTCGAAGAAGATCTGCGAGAGTTTCGGGTCCTGGCTGCCCAGCGTCATCATCAACCGGTGCAGGTTCACCGATTCATCGCTGTTGATCAGGTGATGAAAGCCGCGCGCGATATTCAACAGCACCGTCTCCACTGAAATGCCGTCAGGCAATTCGAAAAACAGCGTAGGCAATTGCTCTTCGCATTTGGCGACAACGGCGGCGGAGAACAGCGTCTCCTTGTCGTTGAAATGGCTGTAGACGGTCAGCTTCGACACGCCAGCTTCGGCCGCGACGGCGTCCATGCTGGTGCTCGCATAGCCATTGCTCAGGAACAGGATTTTCGCCGCATCGAGGATTGCCTGGCGTTTGGCCAGATCCTTGGGGCGGCCCGGACCATTGGGTGCTGAAAAGTTGTTCGGCATTATTCGCTTTTAATACTGGACTGGTGAGTTTGCTATTAATAACATACTGGTCAGTATAATTATTCCAAGCACCATTAGCGAAAGGTCCTTCACCATGTTCCGCTATGCCTTGCCCCTCGCATTGCCAGTCAGTCTGGCGCTTTTATTGTCTGCGTGTGGTCACGAAGAGGCACCGCAAGTCACCGTCCGACCGGCCATGGTGGTGCAGCCAGAGCCTTCGGCGCAGGCGATGGAAAGCTATCCCGGTGAAGTCCGTGCTCGCTACGAGCCGGATCTGGCGTTTCGCATTGGCGGCAAAGTCAGCCGACGACTGGTCGAAGAAGGACAGCGGGTCAAGGCCGATCAACCGCTGGCCGAACTCGATCCCCAGGACGTCCGCCTGCAACTGGAAGCCACCCGCGCTCAGGTCGCGGCGGCCGAGGCCAATCTCAATCTCGTACGTGCCGAGCGCGATCGCTACAAGACCCTGATGGATCGTCAGATGGTCAGCCGCTCGCAGTACGACAATTCCGAAAATCTATACAGATCCGGTGAAGCGCGCCTGAAGCAGATCAAGGCCGAATTCAACGTCTCGACCAACCAGGCTAGCTACGCCGTGCTGCGTGCTCCGCAGGACGGCGTCGTGGCGAAGCGTGCGGTGGAAGTCGGGCAAGTCGTCGCCGCCGGTCAAACCGTGTTTACCCTCGCCACCGATGGCGAGCGCGAAGTGTTGATCAGCCTGCCGGAACAGAGCTTCGGTCGTTTCAAGGTCGGCCAGCCGGTGTCGGTGGAACTCTGGACCCAACCTGACCAGCGTTTTGCCGGGCGCATCCGTGAGTTGTCGCCTGCCGCCGACCCGAAATCCCGCACCTTCGCTGCCCGCATTGCGTTTGCCGCCGGCAAGGTTCCGGCCGAGCTCGGCCAGAGCGCCCGGGTGTTTATCCAGACTGCCGACGTCGTGGCGCTGTCGGTACCGCTCTCGGCGGTTACCGCCGAAAACGGTGCCACCTACGTGTGGGTGCTCAGCGCCAACAACACCCTGAAGAAAGCGCCGGTCCGGGTCGGCCCGTTCGGCGAGAAAACCGTGCCGGTGCTCGAAGGCCTGAACGCCAGTGACTGGGTGGTGGCGGCCGGTGTGCATGTGCTTCACGACGGGCAGCAAGTGCGCCCGGTGGATCGCTCCAACCGCGTGGTCAATCTTGCGGGCAAGGAGTAATCCCCGATGGGTTTCAATCTTTCCGAATGGGCGCTGCGTAACCGCCAGATCGTACTGTTCCTGATGCTGTTGCTGGCGATTGTCGGCGCACTTTCCTACACCAAACTGGGCCAGAGCGAAGACCCGCCGTTCACCTTCAAGGCCATGGTGATCCGCACCAACTGGCCGGGGGCCACCGCCGAGGAAGTGTCGCGCCAGGTCAGTGAACGCATTGAAAAGAAGCTGATGGAAACCGGCGAGTACGAGCGCATCGTGTCGTTCTCTCGACCGGGTGAATCCCAGGTGACGTTCGTTGCGCGTGACTCCATGCACTCGGTGGAAATTCCGGATCTCTGGTATCAGGTCCGCAAGAAGATCGGCGACATTCGTCATACCTTGCCACCGGGCATTCAGGGCCCGTTCTTCAACGATGAATTCGGCACCACCTTCGGCAACATCTACGCGCTGACCGGCGACGGTTTTGATTACGCGGTGCTCAAGGACTACGCCGACCGCATCCAGATTCAGCTGCAACGGGTCAAGGATGTGGGCAAGGTCGACCTGCTCGGGTTGCAGGACGAGAAGGTCTGGATCGAACTCTCCAACGTCAAGCTCGCCACCCTCGGTTTACCGTTGGCAGCGGTGCAGCAGGCGCTTGAAGAGCAGAACGCGATGTCCACGGCCGGTTTCTTTGAAACCACCAGTGAGCGATTGCAGCTACGGGTTTCGGGGAATTTTCAGACGGTCGAAGAAATCAGGAACTTCCCGATTCGCGTCGGTGATCGCACGTTCCGTATCTCCGATGTCGCGGACGTGCGTCGTGGTTTCAACGATCCTCCGGCGCCGCGCATGCGTTTCATGGCCGAAGACGCCATCGGTCTGGCCGTGGCGATGAAGGACGGCGGCGACATTCTGGTGCTGGGCAAGGCGCTGGAAATCGAGTTCGCCAGGATCCAGAAAAACCTTCCGGCCGGCATGCAGCTGCGCAAGGTTTCCGATCAACCCGCCGCGGTGAAAACCGGTGTCGGTGAGTTTGTCCAAGTGTTGGTGGAAGCCCTGGCCATCGTGCTGTTGGTGAGCTTCTTCTCCCTCGGCGTACGCACCGGCATGGTGGTGGCGCTGGCGATTCCGCTGGTGTTGGCGATGACCTTCGCCTGCATGTATTACCTGGGCATCGGCCTGCACAAGATTTCCCTTGGCGCGCTGGTGCTGGCGTTGGGCTTGTTGGTGGACGACGCGATCATCGCCGTGGAAATGATGGCGATCAAAATGGAGCAGGGCTTTGACCGGATCAAAGCCGCGAGTTACGCCTGGACCAGCACCGCGTTCCCGATGCTCACCGGCACGCTGATCACGGCTGCCGGTTTCCTGCCGATTGCCACTGCGCAATCGGGCACTGGCGAGTACACGCGTTCGATCTTCCAGGTAGTGACCATCGCGCTGCTGGCGTCGTGGATTGCCGCCGTGGTTTTCGTGCCGTATCTGGGGGAAAAACTCCTGCCGGACCTGGCGAAGATTCATGCAGCGAAACACGGCATTGGTCAGCCTGATCCGTACGCCACGCCTTTTTATGAACGTGTCCGACGCCTGGTGGAGTGGTGCGTGCGCTGGCGCAAAACGGTGATCACGTTGACAGTGGTGTTGTTTATCGCCTCCATCGTGTTGTTCCGTTTTGTACCGCAGCAGTTCTTCCCGGCCTCGGGACGACTGGAGTTGATGGTCGATCTGAAACTGGCCGAAGGCGCTTCGCTGAGCAACACCGCCGACGAGGTTAAACGCCTTGAAGGTTTACTGAAGGATCACGCTGGCATCGATAATTACGTGGCCTACGTCGGTACCGGTTCGCCGCGCTTTTACCTGCCGCTGGATCAGCAACTTCCTGCGGCGAGCTTCGCCCAGTTTGTCGTCCTGGCCAAGACCATCGAGGACCGCGAAACCTTGCGCACCTGGCTGATCGAAACCCTCAACGAGCAATTCCCGGCCCTGCGTTCGCGGGTGACGCGTCTGGAAAACGGCCCGCCAGTGGGCTATCCGGTGCAGTTCCGGGTCACCGGCGAACACATCGAGGACGTCCGTGCCCTGGCTCGAAAAGTGGCGGCCAAGGTTCGCGAGAATCCCCATGTGGCCAACGTCCACCTGGACTGGGAAGAGCCGAGCAAAGTGGTTTATCTGAACGTCGATCAGGACCGCGCCCGCGCGCTGGGCGTGAGCACCGCGAACCTGTCGAAGTTTCTGCAAAGCTCGCTGACCGGTTCCAGCGTCAGTCAGTACCGCGAAGACAACGAGTTGATCGAAATCCTGCTGCGCGGCACGTTGCATGAACGCACTGAACTGTCGTTGCTGCCAAGCCTGGCGGTGCCGACCGACAACGGTCGCAGCGTGGCGTTGTCGCAGATCGCGACGCTGGAATACGGTTTTGAAGAGGGCATCATCTGGCATCGAAACCGCTTGCCGAACGTGACGGTCCGCGCCGATATCTATGGCAAGGAACAACCGGCGACGCTGGTGCAGCAGATCATGCCGACGCTCGATCCGATCCGCGCGGAACTGCCTGACGGCTACTTGCTGGAAGTCGGCGGCACCGTGGAAGATTCCGCCCGTGGGCAGAATTCGGTGAAGGCCGGTGTGCCGCTGTTCATCGTTGTGGTGCTGACGTTGTTGATGCTGCAACTGCGAAGCTTCTCACGCACGGTGATGGTGTTTCTTACAGCGCCATTGGGATTGATCGGGGTGACCCTGTTCCTGATGGTGTTCCGCCAGCCGTTCGGTTTCGTGGCCATGCTCGGGACCATCGCGCTGTCCGGGATGATCATGCGTAACTCGGTGATTCTGGTAGACCAGATCGAGCAGGACATCGCCGCCGGGCTCAAACCGTGGCAGGCGATTATCGAAGCCACGGTGCGTCGTTTCCGGCCGATCGTGCTGACCGCACTCGCCGCCGTATTGGCGATGATCCCGCTGTCACGCAGCGTGTTCTTCGGGCCGATGGCGGTGGCGATCATGGGTGGATTGATTGTCGCGACGGCGTTGACGTTGCTGTTTTTGCCGGCGCTGTATGCGGCGTGGTTCCGCATCAAGAAAGAAACGGTTTGATGGGTGGTCTTGGCGGCCTTCGGGCCGACCAGGTTCTTGGTTATTAAGTACATATCCATTTCTGCGGTTACGGCCGCTTATGGTTTCGCCCTTACGGCGAGGCACTTTTTTCAAACGCCAAAAAAGTACCCAAAAAGGCTCGCCCCGGCGTCCGGCCCCTCGCTAAGGCTCGGCGTACCCTCGCTCCGGTCCTGCTCCGTGGGCCCGCCGCCATCGGCCATCCATGGCCGGGGGCGGCTAACCCGGCATCCATGCCGGGTTGCCCACTGCGCAGAACCTCCACTCGGCCTCCCGAAGGGGCGGGTGGATCAAGATCAAGAGCTGCAGGCGAGCTAACGCTCGGCCTGATGAGTGGTGAGAAGCGAGTGTACGCCGATCCCCTGTAGGAGCCGGCTCGCTGCGGGCGGCGTTCCGACGATGGCGGCCTGACAGCCGACCTGTTTTCGCGGATGTACCACGCCTTTGTAGGAGCCGGCTTGCCGGCGAACGCGGTGTGTCAATCGACATCAAATTCGACTGACACTCTGTATTCGCCGGCAAGCCGGTCTCGTTCCCACAATGGCGTTGTGTTGAGGCTTAGAGCGAACCAAACACCTTCTTCGCCAAACTGGTCGCCGCCGCCGCAGGGTTCTGGCGAATGGTTTCTTCCTGTTTGCCGATCATCTCGAACAAACCGTTCAGGGCCTGCTCGGTCACGTAGCTTTCGATGTTGGCGCTTTTCGCATCCACCACGCCCATGGTCGCGGCTTGTCCGGCGAACGAGTTGTACTGCTTGGCCAGGCCAACCTGGTCGGTGGCTTGTTTGACGATCGGCAGGAACTTGGCGCGGATCTGTTCGCGGCTGGTTTTGTTCAGGTATTGCGTGGCGGAGTCATTACCGCCGCTGAGAATGCCCTTGGCATCGTCGACCGTCATCTTCTTCACGGCATCCACGAGGATCGGCTGAGCCTGGACCACGGCCGTTTCCGCCGCTTTGTTCATGCTGGTTTCCAGCTGATCGACCTGATCGCCCATGCCGAATTGCTTCATCTTGCTGGCAACCTTGCCCAGTTTGCCCGGCAGTTCGATTTTCACGTCCGGGTTGTTACTGAAGCCGCCCGGCGTGCCGAGTTGTTTCACGGCCAGTTGCGCGCCTTGGGTCAGGGCATCCTTGAGACCACCGGTAGCGTCCTTTTGCGACAAGTCACTGAGTGACAGCGCCATGGCACTGGCGGAAATCATCAAACCTGCACACAGGCCGGCGAAGCGAAGGGTAGGGCGGAACATGGCGGCTTCCTTGTTCGGAAAAAAATGAGCAAAAAAAGAATTAACGGACGGCGTCGACGCGAATTTTCAGTGGCTGCGGGTCGCTGCCATTCAGTTGTACGGCGTGATGTTCGGTGGTGAAGAACATCAGTTGGCCATTCACTTCGATTCGCGCGCTGACGGAATAACGATGGCCGGGTTTGACCTGGGCCGGATCGTAACTCAGATGGAACGGCAGTGGCACCTGGCCTTTGACCGGGCCTTTCTGCTCGTCGAGTACCACGGCAGGAGCGTCGGCCAGCGATACGTCCTGCAAGCTGACGCTCAGGGTGGCAGTCGGCGGCAGGGCGATGCGTTGCAGGTAGAAGACTTCGCCATCGAGGCTGGTTTTGGCGGCGGGTTGCGGGGTTTGGCAGGCACTGAGCAAAACAGCCAGTCCCAGAAGCGGAAGTTTTTTCATGCATTCAATCCTTGTCGTTGGCACCTGAAGAAGGCTGGTGCCAACGACAATTTAGCGGATTTTGCGGGCAATATCGCCCAACAACTTGTTGCTAGGAAGTCTTGACGCTGATAGGCCGATTACACTGACAGCGGCTCACTGACGAGGCTGACCAGAACTTCCTGTGGCTGCAAGTAATCGACATCCAGCAACACCTCGTGAAGTTGCGTGGTGGTAAAGGCCAATCTGTCATTGTCTGTGATAGATGCACGAATTGCGTAGGTGTGACCGGGAATGAAGTCCGCTGCCCTGTACGTCAGGGTAAAGTTCAACCCCTCGGTTTCTGCATTCCGGGTCACTTGCCGGGCCAGTTCTTTCCCGGGGCCGTCTATCAGAGAGATATCTTGCAGGCTGACATAAAGTGTGGAGTTCGGCGAAAGCCCAATCCTTGGAAGGTAGTGCACTTTGCCACTGATGCTCTTTAAGGTATCGCTACTCATTTTGATTTCCTTATCAAATTTTTCGTCGGAAATGACGAGCAGTCAGCCTATCGCTCAGGCTATTGAACCGGATGTAGGGCAATTCCTGTTATGCGGGGTGAATTGATGTCAGCGTGGATCGGAAGCTTCCTTGCTTCTGAACCCCTGGGGGCCGTGCGATCAAACAGGCGTGACCAACTCCGCCGCATCTTCGCTGCGATGCAACGCCACCTGACGGATCGACAAGCGGATCTCCGCCGACAACACCCGTTTCGCCGCACCTTCGGCCAGTTCGCCGAGCAGTTCGTGATAGCTCAGCTTGCCGGCCTCGTCACGCTTGAGCACGTCGAGGTCGAGCATCGTCTGGATGAAGTGGCGGAACAGGCTCTTGTCGAAAAATTCCGGCGCGTTTAAGCCATGCAGGATCGACAGGCGCTGGGCCATGACGGTGCAGAGGTCTTCCAGTTCTTCGGCGCTGATGCTGTTCTGGCCGCTGTTGAGCAGCAGGGAGACCGTCATGTAGAAGCGCTGCAAGGTCTGGGCGATGCTCTTCGACAGCAGCGTCAGCAACACGAAATGCCGCGAGCTTGGTGCCGGGCGCAGGTAAACGTCGTTCTCGAAACGCAGCAGGCCTTGCTCGACGAACGCTTCGAGCCATTGATCGATCACGGCATCCAGTTCGTCCAGCGACCAGCGAATGAACAGCTCCGATTGCAGGTACGGATACAGTGCGCGGGTGTAGCGCAGGATCTGCTCGCGGCTCATGCGCGACGCACTCTGGAAGAAACTCGCGAGCAACGCCGGCAACGCGAAAATGTGCAGCACGTTGTTGCGGTAGTAAGTCATCAGGACGGCGTTTTGCTCATCCAGATAGAGGATTTTGCCCAGCGCATCGCTTTGCTCGGACAGCAGGTCCATGTCCTTCACATGCTCGATCAACGCGCGTCCGTCACCTTCCGGCAGCGTGGTGTGCGGCGAGTACGGAACCTTGCGCAGCAGCGCCAGATACAGATCCAGCACCCGCGCCATGGCGCGATCGTCCAGTGCCAAACGACTGGTGGAGAGCAATGCCAACGCCACGAGGTTGACCGGATTGATCGCTGCCGCTTCGTTCAGGTGCTGCGCGACTTTCTCGCCGAGGCGGTTGGTGGTTTCGTTGAGCCAGGCCGGTTTGAACTGCGGGCCGAGTTCCTGTTGACGCCAGTCTGGCTGTTCGCTGTCGAGGAATTCCGCCAGTTTGATCGGCTCGCCGAAGTTCACCGCCACCTGGCCGAAACGCTGCTTCAGGGCGCCGATGACTTTGAAGATGTCGAAGATCGATTCTTTCTTCTTGCTCGCACCACGCAGTTCGCCGAGGTAAGTCCGGCCTTCCAGTACGCGCTCGTAGCCGATGTACACCGGCACGAACACGATCGGCATGCGCGAGGAGCGCAGGAAGCTGCGCAAGGTGATCGCGAGCATCCCGGTTTTCGGTTGCAACATGCGCCCGGTGCGCGAGCGGCCTCCCTCGACGAAATACTCGACCGGAAAACCTTTGGTGAACAGGGTGTGCAGGTATTCGTTGAACACCGAGGTGTACAGCGGGTTGCCCTTGAAGGTACGGCGCATGAAGAATGCGCCGCCACGACGCAGCAGGCCGCCGATCCCTGGCATGTTGAGGTTGATCCCGGCGGCGATGTGCGGCGGGGTCAGGCCGTTGCGGAACAGCAGATAGGACAGCAGCAGGTAGTCGATATGGCTGCGGTGGCACGGCACATAGATCACTTCGTAACCCGGGGCGACTTTCTGCACGCCTTCGATGTTGTTGACCTTGATGCCGTCGTAGATCTTGTTCCAGAACCAGCTCAGCACCACTTCCATGAAGCGGATCGCGGTGTAGGTGTAGTCCGAGGCGATCTCGTTGCCGTAGCGCAGGGCCTGGGCCTTGGCTTTCTCCGGGGAGATATTCTCGCGTTCGGCTTCGTCGAGGATCGCTTGCTTGACCAGCGGCTGGTTGAGCAGGCCTTTGACCAGGTTGCGGCGGTGGGAAATGTCCGGGCCGATCACCGCGGCTTTGAGGTTGCGGAAGTGCACCCGCAGAATCCGTTGGGCCATGCGCACGGTGCGCTCGTGGCCCTTGTCGTGCTCGATCAGTTCACGCAGGTGGATCGGCGCGGAGAATTGCACGCGGGTCTTGCGCCCCAGCACGATGATGCTCAGCAAGCGGCGCAGGCGCCCGGTAACCGCCCAGCTATCGGCGAACAGCAGCTTCCACGGACTCGATTCGCTGTCCGGCGACTGGCCCCAGAACACGCTGACCGGAATGATCTGCGCGTCTTCGGCAGCGTTCTGGCTCAGGGCGCTGACCAGTCGGGTCAGGGTCGGTGGCGCGCCGCGTTTGTCCTGGCGACCGAGCCAGTCGGGCTCCGGTGTCAGGTAAAAGAACGCGGCAGGCTCCAGCAGATTGCCGACAGACACCGGCAGCACCGGGCGCGGCAGGCCCGCCTTGCTGCATTCGGTGTCGACCACGGCGAGGTCGGTCAGCGAAGGGTTTTGCAGGACGTAGAACACCGGACGGCTGCGGTCGAGGTTGAGGGTGAACGACGACTGATTGATCGTCTCCGAGCGAACCCAGAGATAGAGCAGTCGGCGCAGGGTGCCAAACACAAGACGGCGGAACGGGGAACGGGTCATACGGCTTCTGCGTGAGTGGAATAAACCGAGCGTTTGCTCGGGCGGTCGATAGTGTGCCGGATTCACTGAAAATCGGCAAAAAAGCGGCAATCAAAGTGCTATTGAGAGATTAAATGTCTGACATATACTCGGCGCACTGTCGCCGTCACCCTCATGGGACCGGTATGCGCAGGCTGACGTTCCCGAGGCTTTCCTGCGAAAAGCCCGATCAATAATAAAAAGGGAGTATGAACAAATGGCAACACGCGAAACCGGCAACGTGAAGTGGTTCAACGACGCCAAGGGCTACGGTTTCATCCAGCGCGAGGACGGGGTGGACGTGTTCGTGCACTACCGCGCGATTCGCGGTGAGGGGCATCGTTCGCTGACTGAAGGCCAGCAGGTCGAGTACGGCGTTGTGACGGGGGAGAAGGGGTTGCAGGCTGAGGATGTGGTGGGGCTGTAAACCCACCCTCAAGATCACCCAAAACCTACTGTAGGAGCGAGGCTTGCCCGCGAAGGCGTCATCACTGACGCTAAAAGCTTCGCGGGCAAGCCACGCTCCTACAGGTTCGTGGTGTGATGGGTTAAGCAGTTTTCCAGGTGATCTCTTCTTCGCCATCGGCGCTGATGCGCATCCAGCGATCCGCTGTCTCTTCACCTTCTTCCTCGACCCAACTGCCCGGCGCGCAACGTACTTCTACGTTCAGCGCGGCAAACGCGGCGCGGGCGCAGGCGATGTCGTCTTCCCACGGGGTCTGGTCGCTTTCCAGGTACAGGCTGTTCCATTTTCCTACCGCTTTCGGCAGCCAGGTCACTGGCACGTTGCCAGCCTTGCACTTGTAGGTCTGACCTTTCTGAACCCAATCGGTGCACGGGCCCAGAGCCGCGCCGAGCCAGGCGGATACGGCCTTGTGGTCGACGTCGGCGTCTTTCAGGTAAATCTCGATATCGGGTTGGCGCATGGATGTCCTCACTGCGGGTCTGAAAAATCCATTCGCGGATTTAGCCGGCCTCAAGCTGCTGCTCAAGACCAAAAATTAAGATTGAAGAACAAAATAATCGTAGCGCATCGAAACAGTGACCTCGAACGGTTCCACTTGTTCGATGACCGCCGCCCGGCGTTCGGCACTGGCGCGCCAGCCGTGAGGCGTCATGGCCAACAGGTTGGCGCGATCCTGACCACTTGCAAGCGTCAGCTTGAATTCCAGCGTTTCACTGTGTTGCAGCGCCATGCCGTCCGGCACCAGGGCCAGATGCTTGTCGTCGGTGTACTCACGCACTTCGTCGTACAGCCGCTCGCGCAATTCCATCAGGTGGCCGCTGGTCGGCCCGACTTTCATCAAACCGCCGCCGGGGCTGAGCAGGCGTTTGGCTTCTTCCCAGTCCAGCGGGCTGAAGACGCTGGCGAGAAACTGACAACTGCCGGACGCCAACGGCACCCGCGCCATGCTGGCGATCAACCAGGTCAGCTGCGGGTTGCGTTTGCAGGCGCGTTTGACCGCTTCCCGGGAGATGTCCAGCGCGTAACCGTCAGCGTTCGGCAAGGCTTCGGCAATTTGCGCGGTGTAGTAACCCTCGCCACAACCGATGTCGAGCCAGCGCTGCGGCGCGTATTGAGCTGCCAGCTCAGCGAGACGCCTGGCCACCGGCGCGTAATGGCCGGCGTTCAGGAAGTCGCGCCGGGCTTCGACCATCGCCAGGTTATCCCCAGGGTCGCGGCTGTTCTTGTGCTGCACCGGCAACAGGTTCAGGTAACCCTGGCGCGCGCGGTCGAAACGATGCCCGGCGGGGCAGGCCACGCCGTTGTCCACCGCGTTCAGCGGTTCGCTGCAGATCGGGCAGGCAAGCATCAGGCGAGCAACTTGATCAGGGTCTGGTAGTAGATTTCGGTCAGCACGTCGAGGTCGGCGGCCAGCACGCGCTCGTTGACCTGGTGGATCGTCGCGTTGACCGGGCCCAGTTCAACCACCTGTGTACCCATGGTCGCGATAAAGCGCCCATCGGAGGTGCCACCGCTGGTGGAGGCTTTGGTTTCGCGACCGGTGATGTCCTTGATGCTCGACGCGACGGCGTCCAGCAACGCGCCCGGTTCGGTGAGGAACGGCAGACCGGACAGCGCCCAGTCGATGTGCCAGTCCAGGCCATGCTTGTCGAGGATATCGGCGACGCGCTTCTGCAAGCCTTCAACAGTGGACTCGGTGGAGAAGCGGAAATTGAACACCGCTATCAGATCACCGGGGATCACGTTGGTCGCGCCAGTGCCGGAATTCACATTGGAAATCTGGAAACTGGTCGGCGGGAAGAAATCGTTGCCGTGGTCCCAATGCTCGGCGGCCAGTTCGGCCAGCGCCGGGGCGGCGAGGTGGATCGGGTTCTTGGCGAGGTGCGGATACGCAACGTGACCTTGCACACCGCGTACGGTCAGCTTGGCGCCGAGGGAACCGCGACGGCCATTCTTGACCACGTCACCGACCAGCGTAGTGCTCGACGGTTCGCCGACGATGCACCAGTCCAGACGCTCCTTGCGCGCCGCCAGGCGTTCAACCACCGCTTTGGTGCCGTGGTGCGCCGGGCCTTCTTCATCGCTGGTGATCAGGAACGCGACTTTGCCCTTGTGATCCGGGTAATCGGCGACGAAGCGCTCGGCGGCCACGGTCATGGACGCCAGGCTGCCTTTCATGTCCGCTGCGCCACGACCGCAGAGCATGCCGTGTTCGTCGATCAGCGCGTTGAACGGGTCGATCTGCCAGGCGGTCACCGGGCCGGTCGGGACCACGTCGGTGTGGCCGGCGAAGCACAGCACCGGGCCGTCGTGTTTGCCGTGGGTGGCCCAGAAGTTATCCACATCTTCGATGCGCATTGGCTCAAGCATAAAACCGGCATCGCCCAGGCGCTGCATCATCTGCTTCTGGCAATCGGCGTCGACCGGCGTCACGGACGGACGGCGGATCAGGTCGATGGCGAGTTGAAGGGTCGGCGAAAGGTCGGCGTGGGCCGTCATGGAAAAACTCCGGTGCGTTATCTGTAGGAGCGAGCGATGCGGCGATCCGACTTGCCCGCGAAGAACGATAATGAGGTGTATCTGTTACACCGAGTCGCTTCGTTCGCGGGCAAGCCTCGCTCCTACGGGAAATGGGGGGCAAGGCCTGGAAAATGGCGGTTATCTTAAAGCAAAACGGCGGCCATTGGCCGCCGTTTAGTACATCTGCAAAGATTTAGACTGCCGGTGCCGTTTCGGCCTCGACGGCCGGTTTAGGCAGCGAGGACAGGAACGCCATGATCAGCGCCGCCAGGTACGGCAGCGACTGCACCAGCAACATGATCACCCAGAAGCGCATGTCGTTGCTCGGCAGCCCGTTCACCAGGAAGATCCCCAGCGCCGCGCCCCACAACAGCAGCATGATGAACATCTCTTCACGCGCTTCCGAAATCGCCACCCAGAAGCCGTGGTTATCGGCGTTTTTCGGCGTGCGGAAGAACGGAATGCTGCTGGTGAAGAAGCCGTACAGCACCGCTTTGGCGATGGTGTGCGACAACGCCAGCCCGGCCAGCGCCGCGCAGAACGCATCCTTGAGGTTCACGCCAACGGCGCGACGGTAGAGGAAGATGATCTTGCCGACCTTGAACACGAACAGCGCCAATGGCGGGATCGCGAAAATCAGCAACGGCGGATCGACCCGCTGCGGCACGATGATCATCGCCGCCGACCACAACAGTGCGCCCACGGTGAAGAAGATGTTCATGCCATCCGCCACCCACGGCAACCAGCCCGCGAGGAAGTGGTAGCGCTGGCCACGGGTCAGCTCGGTGTCCTTGCCGCGCAGCAGACTGGCGGTGTGACGCTTGATGATCTGAATCGCACCGTAGGCCCAGCGGAAACGCTGTTTCTTGAAGTCGATAAAGGTATCGGGCATCAGGCCTTTGCCGTAGCTGGTGTGGTAGTACGCCGCCGACAAGCCTTTCTCGAACACGCGCAGACCCAACTCGGCGTCTTCGCAGATGCACCAGTCGGCCCAGCCGAGTTCCTCGAGCACCGAGCGTCGGGTCATGGTCATGGTGCCGTGCTGGATGATCGCGTCGCGGTCGTTACGGGTGACCATGCCGATGTGGAAGAAGCCTTTGTATTCCGCGTAGCAGAGCTTCTTGAAGGTGCTTTCGTTCTGGTCGCGATAATCCTGCGGCGACTGCACCACAGCGATTTTCGGATCGGCGAAGTGCGGCACCATGTGCTTGAGCCAGTTCGGGTCGACGCAGTAGTCAGAGTCGATCACCGCAATCACTTCGGCATCTTTGGCGGTGTGCGGAATCAGGTAGTTCAGCGCGCCGCCCTTGAAGCCGGCGAGCGGTGCGACGTGGAAGAACTTGAAGCGCGGGCCGAGGGTTGCGCAGTAATCGCGCACCGGCTCCCAGACGGCCGGGTCCTTGGTGTTGTTGTCGATGATCAGGACTTCGAAGTCCGGATAGTCGAGGTTGGCTAGGGCGTTGAGGGTCTGTTTGACCATCTCCGGCGGCTCGTTGTAGCACGGCACGTGAATCGAGACTTTCGGCCTGTAGTCCGAATCGCCCACCACCGGCAGGAATTCACGCCGGCGTTTGTGGGTCCAGACCGCTTCGGCCAGTTCATGCGCCTCGGTCAGCAGGACGATAAAGACCCCGAGTGCGCCGAGTGCGAGGAGAAATCCTACGGTCAGGCTGAACCAGGTGCTGTATTGCTGACTGTAGTCGTAGCCGATCCACACCAGCACCGAACCGCACAAGAAGGCGATAAAAGTCAGGAAGGTGCGGCCACGTTGACGCAGGGCCGAGCCGTCAATCATCAGCAAGGTCAGGGACAGCAGGGCCAACACCGCCGAGCCGATGGCCAGCACGCGCCATTGCGGGATCGCGACGACCGGGCCTTCGAAGTTGAATTTCTGCTGACGCGCAGCGTTGAACACGCCCCAATACGCGCCCACCGAACCTTCGTCACTGGCCTTCCACGGCTGGTCGAACGCTTCGATCACGAAGTAGTTGAAACCCTGGCGGTTAAGCTTGTTCACCAGCGTACGCAGGTAGATCGCCTGATCTGCCGGGCTCGCATCGGTGCCGCCACGCATGCGGCCGTTGCTCGGCCAGCCAACCTCCGAGAGCAGCAGCGGTTTTTTCGGGAACATCTTTTTCAGATCGCGAGCGCGGTCGAGGACGAACTGGCCGGCCTTGTCCACCGGGATGTATTCCCAGTAAGGCAGGACGTGCGCGGCAATCAGGTCGACGTGCTTGGCCAGTTCCGGGTGTTCTTCCCAGACGTGCCATTGCTCGGACGTGGTGACCGGCACCTTCACGGCTGCGCGAACGCGATCAAGGAGCACGCTCAGTTCGGCAGCGGTAATTTCCTTACGGAAGATGGCCTCGTTGCCTACGACCACACGAACCACGCTGCGTGAGGAGTTGGCGATTTCGATGGCCCGGGTGATTTCCCGCTCGTTGCGTTCCAGGTCCGGGCTGATCCAGATCCCCAGGGTAACCCGCAGGCCGAATTCCTCTGCCAGTTTGGGAATGTCTCCCAAGGTGCCATCGACCGAGTAGGTACGGATGTTGTCCGTCAGCTTGCTCATGATCTCCAGATCGCGACGCATTTGATCGTCGGTCGGGTACTGCTCTTTCTGCGGATACTGGCCTTGCTGGAATGGCGAGTACGAGAAACCGGAGATCTGTTCAGGCCAGTTGGGGGCGGTGACCGGGCGATTGATCAGCGCCCAGAAGCCGGTAAACAAGGCTGCGATGGCGAGCACCACGACCAGGTTGAGTCCAAATTTACGCGATGACATAGCTATTTCGGGTTCCAAAGGCTGTGGAACGAAGGAACGGTTGGCGATCGCCAAGGGGCGCGCATCCTACACCGGCAGTTCACTGAACGTACATCGGACAGGGAATTGCACGACATTGGGCAATCGGCTTTCACATAAGTTCTTACACTTGTAGCTTGAAACTTAAAACTTGCCGCTGCGAAGCCCTATAATGCGCGCCGGTTTTTGGGGTAATGGTCATGAGTACAGAAGATCCGCGGTTTGCAGGCATCGCCCGTTTGTATGGCATCGAAGGGCTAGAGCGCTTGCGCGCGGCGCACGTGGCGATCGTCGGCGTCGGTGGCGTCGGTTCCTGGGCTGCGGAAGCGGTGGCGCGGTGTGGCGTGGGCGAGATTTCGCTGTTCGACCTCGACGACGTCTGCGTCAGCAACGCCAACCGTCAGTTGCATGCGCTGGACAGCACCGTCGGCAAGCCCAAGGTCGAGGTGATGGCTGAGCGCCTGCGCGGGATCAACCCGGATTGCACGGTGCACGCGGTGGCGGATTTCGTCACCCGCGACACCATGGCCGAATACATCACGCCGAACATCGACTGTGTGATCGACTGCATCGACAGCGTCAACGCCAAGGCTGCGCTGATTGCCTGGTGCAAACGCCGCAAGATCCAGATCATCACCACGGGCGGGGCGGGCGGGCAGATCGACCCGACGTTGATCCAGGTCTGCGACCTGAACCGCACATTCAACGACCCGTTGGCCTCGAAAGTGCGCTCGACCCTGCGCCGCGATTACAACTTCTCCCGTACCGTGACCCGCCATTACAGCGTTCCGTGCGTGTTCTCCACCGAGCAGCTGCGTTATCCGAAACCGGACGGCAGCATTTGCCTGCAGAAGAGTTTTGTCGGGGATGGCGTGAAGCTGGACTGCGCGGGCGGGTTTGGTGCGGTGATGATGGTGACGGCGACGTTCGGCATGGTCGCGGCGACCAAGGCTGTGGATAAGATTGTGGCGGGTGTGCGGCGCCCGGCGGATCGGGTTAAACCTGCCTGACAGGAAATGGTTTGCAATACCTGTAGGAGCGAGGCTTGCCCGCGAAAGCGGTGTGTCAGGTACGGCGCCTTCGCGGGCAAGCCTCGCTCCTACAGGGGCGCGGCCAACTCATTCATTCGCTGAAGCACGGCATTGAGGCCATTGCTGCGCGAAGGTGACAACTGCCGGCTGAGTCCAAGCTGGTTGAACCAGTCCGGCAAATCCACCTGCTGCAATTCGACCGCCGACAACCCGTTAACTCGCGCCAGCAACAACGCCACCAACCCGCGAATCAACCGCGCATCGCTGCTCGCGGCAAACTGCCAGTGGCCGTCCTGCAACGATCCCACCAACCACACCTGACTTTCACAGCCATGCACGCGGTTGGCGTCGACCTTATCCACATCGCTCAATGCCGGCAGCCGGTCGCCCCATTGCATCAGCAGTCGCGCGCGTTGCTCCCAGCCTGCGGCGGCCTGAAAAGTTTCGAGCGCCATTTCGGCATCAGCAGGGAGGTTCATCGCAACAACTCCAGCGCTTGATCCAGCGCATCAAAGAACCGTTGCAGGTCCTCGGAGTCGTTGTAAAGCGCCAACGACACCCGAATCGCCCCGGCCAGTTCAAAGCTTTTCAGCAGCGGCATCGCGCAATGATGACCGGCGCGCACCGCGATGCCTTGTTCTGTCAGCAAGTGCGCCAGATCAGAGTTATGCACACCCTCGACGACAAAACTCGCCAAGGCCAGTTGCGGTTTGCCCAGCAGACGAATGCCGTTGCGCGCCTCGAGACCTTTCAACAAATAGTCATGCAGCGCGGCTTCATGGGCCGAAACCGCGTCCTGATCGAGGCCAGCGAGGTAATCGAGCGTCGCACCGAGACCAATCACGCTGGAGATCGGCGGCGTTCCTGCCTCGAAACCCAGCGGAGCAGGACGAAAGCGCGCGTTCTGGTAATCCGCATCCAGCACCATTTCGCCGCCGAACTGCCAATGGCGCAGTTGCTTGAGCGCCTCATGGCGGCCGAACAACACCCCCAGGCCATCCGGGCCATAGAGCTTGTGGCTGGAAAAGACATAAAAGTCGCAACCCAGCGCCTGCACATCGTGTCGGCCATGGACCACGCCTTGGGCGCCATCGACCACGGTCAACGCGTTGTGTGCCTTGGCCATCGCCAGCAGCGCGGGCAATGGCTGCCAGGCGCCGAGCACATTGGACAGCTGACTGACCGCCAGCAAGCGGGTTCGCGGGCCGATCAACGCGGCGGCGGCATCCAGGTCGATCAAGCCGTCGGCGTCCAGCGGCAGGATCACCAGTTTCAGATCGCGACGGTGGGCCAGTTGCTGCCATGGCAGCAGGTTGGCGTGATGCTCCAGGGCGCTGATGACAATTTCATCGCCCGGATAGAAAAGATGTTCCAGGCCATAGGCGAGGAGGTTCAGCGCAGAGGTCGCGCCGTGGGTGAAGATGATCTGCCCGCAATCACCGGCATTCAGCCATTGCGCGACTTTATTGCGGCTGTCCTCGAACGCCTGGGTGGCATGCGCGCCGGGCAAGTGTTGCGCCCGATGCACGTTGGCTGCGCCATTGGCGTAGTAATGCGCCAGGGCATCCAGAAGGGCTTGAGGTTTTTGCGTGGTGGCGGCGTTGTCCAGATAGGTCTGGTCTTGCCGTTGCAGGGCGGCGATGGCCGGAAAATCGGCGCGCCAGGGGGAGAGAATCATCATGGTATCGGGCCCTGCTAAACATGGGCGGACGTACGCCTGATCTGACAGGTGTATGCAGTCCCTGTAGGAGCGAGGCTTGCCCGCGAAGCTTTTTGCGGCCTCGAGGGCCCCTTCGCGAGCAAGCTTTGCTCCTACAAGTGGTCGTGACGCTCTGCTTAGTTGTGAGCGTGCAGCGCTTCGTTCAGTTCGATCGCCGATTTGTGGGTTTTGCATTCCACGGCACCGGTTTCCGAATTGCGGCGGAACAGCAGGTCCGGCTGACCGGCCAGTTCACGAGCCTTCACGACTTTGACCAGTTTGTTGTTTTCGTCCAGCAGCGCCACTTTGGTGCCAGCAGTCACGTACAGGCCCGATTCAACGGTGTTGCGGTCGCCCAACGGGATACCGATACCGGCGTTGGCGCCGATCAGGCAGCCTTCGCCAACCTTGATCACGATGTTGCCGCCGCCCGACAGGGTGCCCATGGTCGAGCAACCGCCGCCCAGGTCCGAACCCTTGCCGACGAACACGCCGGCGGAAACGCGGCCTTCGATCATGCCCGGGCCTTCGGTGCCAGCGTTGAAGTTGACGAAACCTTCGTGCATCACGGTTGTGCCTTCGCCGACGTAAGCGCCCAGACGGATACGGGCGGCATCAGCGATACGCACGCCGGCCGGCACGACGTAGTCGGTCATTTTCGGGAATTTGTCTACCGAGAAAACTTCCAGCAGCTCGCCGCGCAGACGGGCTTCCAGTTGATGTTCGGCCAGTTCGGCGAGGTCGATCGCGCCCTGGCTGGTCCATGCGACGTTCGGCAGCAGCGGGAACACGCCGGCCAGGTTCAGGCCGTGCGGCTTGACCAGGCGATGGGACAGCAGGTGCAGCTTGAGGTAAGCCTCAGGCGTGGAAGTCAGCGGCGCATCTTCGGCCAGAATGGTGGCGACCAGCGGCTTGTGGCTTTCGGCCAGACGGGTCAGCAGGGCAGCCTGGGCTGCGTCGACACCTTTCAGTGCTTCAGCCAGTTGCGAAGCCTGGGCGGTGCTGAACGCGATGGCCTGATTGCCTTCGGTGTAACCCAGAACCGGCGCGATGGCCGCGACCAGATCGGCCGACGGGTTGAGCAGCGGCTGAGCGTAAAACACTTCGAGCCATGCGCCCTGACGATTTTGAGTGCCGACACCAAAGGCCAGGCTGAATACGGAAGTGGACATGTAAATACCTCTAACAAAATTGAACGGGCTGGCTTACTTGAGCGCTGCCGCGTAGATATCTGGCTTGAAGCCAATCAGGGTTCGGTCACCGAGATCGAGCACCGGGCGCTTGATCATCGAGGGTTGTGCGAGCATCAGTTCGATGGCTTTCGGCTGGTCGAGATCGGCTTTGCGTTCGTCGTCGAGCTTGCGAAAGGTCGTGCCTGCACGGTTCAACACCACTTGCCAGCCGTGCTCGTCGCACCATTGGCTCAGGTGTTCACGATCGATTCCGACCGCTTTGTAATCATGAAAGTCATAGCTGACAGCGTGTTCATCGAGCCAGGTGCGCGCCTTTTTCATGGTGTCGCAGGCTTTGATGCCGAAAAGGTGCAACGTTTTGCTTGAATCGGTCAAGGAATTGCCCCCTTTACAGGTGCTGGAAAAAAAAGGTGACGGATTATGCCATGACCGTCCGCTTAAAACGCAAAACCCTGTAGGAGCCGAGCTTGCTCGCGAAAGCGGCTTAACATTCAACATTGATAGTGGCTGACCTTCCGCTTTCGCGAGCAAGCTCGGCTCCTGCAGGGTTTGGGGGTTTTTCGAGACTGGCGACAGCCTGCGACATTGGTACAACGGTCAACCCGCAGTCTAAGCGGCTAATATGGCACTTCAATGCTGTCGATTGTCCGGGAACCGCGCTTTATGCAAACCGCCTACACCGTCCTGATCCTGTTGATGCTGGTCAGTGTTTCGCGCCTGGTCGGACGCGTGATCCCGTTGCCATTGCCGCTGGTGCAAATCGGTGCCGGCGCCTTGCTGGCCTGGCCGACGCTCGGTTTGCACGTCGCCCTGGATCCGGAATTGTTTCTGTTTTTGTTTCTGCCGCCGCTGTTGTTCTCCGACGGCTGGCGCATGCCCAAGCGCGAACTTTGGCGACTGCGGGGGCCGATCCTGACCTTGGCGGTCGGCCTGGTGCTGTTTACCGTCGTCGGTGCGGGTTACTTCATCCATTGGTTGCTGCCGAGCATTCCGCTGCCGGTGGCCTTTGCCTTGGCGGCGGTGTTGTCACCAACGGACGCGGTGGCCGTCTCGGCGATTTCTCAAAACCGACTGCCGACACCACTGATGCACATGTTGCAGGGCGAGGCGCTGATGAATGACGCGTCGGGCCTGGTGACCTTCAAGTTCGCCCTGGTCGCGGCGGTGACCGGGGTGTTCTCGCTGGCCAACGCCAGTCTGACGTTCGTGTTGGTGGCGGTCGGTGGCCTGGCGGTTGGTGTTGCGTTGAGCTGGCTGGTCGGGCGCTTGCGCTCGTGGATGATCGCTCGCGGTTGGGATGATCCGGCGACTCACGTGGTCTTCATGTTGTTGCTGCCGTTTGCGGCTTACGTGCTGGCCGAACGCCTGGGGGGCTCGGGGATTCTGTCTGCCGTGGCGGCGGGCATGATGCAGAGCTGGCTCGATCTGCTGCCGCGCCAGACCAGCACCCGACTGCTCAACCGCAGCGTCTGGTCACTGCTGGAGTTCGCGTTTAACGGGCTGATCTTCCTGCTGCTGGGTTTGCAGTTGCCGGACATCATCAAAGCCGTGGCCAGCCACGAAACTTCGTTGTGGCCAACGCTGCTGTATCGCTGCCTCGACGTGGTGGCGATTTTCCTGGTGTTGGTGGTGTTGCGGTTTGTCTGGGTGCAGAGCATCTGGCGATTGTCGGGGCTGCTGCGTCGCTGGCGCGGCAAGGGCGAAATGACGCAAGTGCCGACGGCGCGCTCTTGCTGGTTGTTGACCGTCGGCGGGGTGCGCGGTGCGGTGACGCTGGCGGGTGTGTTGTCAGTACCGATACTGATGGGGAATGAGGCGTTTCCTGAGCGCGATCTGCTGATTTTCATCGCGGCCGGGGTCATTCTGCTGTCGCTGATTGCCGCGTGCATTGCATTGCCAATGTTGCTTCGCGGCATCGAGAAGAGCCCTGACGACAAACGTCGCAGTGAAGTGCGCGATGCCTGGCGCAAGACCGCCGAAGCCGCCATTCATGCGCTCGAAACCGAAGAGGCCAATCCGCAGGACGCCGCCCAGGCAGCGCTCGCTGTCGAACTCAAGGCACGGATCATGTCCGAGTATCGGCATCAACTGGAGGTGTTCAACGATTCGGCGGAAGCCCAGGCGCTGGCGTTTCAGATGGACCTGCTGGAACGGCGTCTGCGCTTGAAGGCGCTGCGGGCGCAACGCCTGGAGTTGTATAAGCTCAGCCGTCATCACCAGATTGGTGATGACGTGTTGCGCGAGGTGCTGGGGGAGCTGGACTTGAGCGAAGCCAATCTGGGGCAGGTGAAATAGCGTCGCTCGTGCCGGCAAGCCGGCACCTACAGGTTTGTGTTTATTTGCGGCGCTGGATGAAGGCGCGGATACGTTCAGCGGCTTCCACACACTCGGCCAGTGGCGCAACCAGCGCCATGCGCACCCGACCGGCACCCGGATTCGCGCCGTCAACGTCACGGGACAGATAAGAGCCAGGCACCACGGTCACGTGTTCTTCGACGAACAGATCGCGGCAGAACGCCTCGTCATCACCTTCAACATTCGGCCACAGGTAAAAACCGCCATCCGGGCGCTGCACGTCCATCACCGGGCCGAGGATTTCCAGCACCGCGTCATACTTCTCGCGATACAGCGCACGGTTGGCGCGCACATGCACTTCGTCATTCCACGCAGCAACGCTGGCCAGTTGAGTCTGAACCGGCATCGCGCAGCCGTGGTAGGTGCGGTACAGCAGGAAGCCTTTGAGAATGTCGGCATCACCCGCCACGAAACCCGAACGCAGGCCCGGCAGGTTGGAGCGCTTGGACAGACTGTGGAACACCACGCAGCGTTTGAAGTCCTTGCGGCCCAGTTCCGCGCAGGCGCTGAGCAGGCCGGCGGGCGGGGTTTGTTCGTTGAAATACAGTTCGCTGTAGCACTCGTCCGCAGCGATCACGAAGTCGTACTCATCGGCCAGGGCGATCAGCTTTTTCAGGGTTTCGACCGGGATGAGCGCGCCGGTCGGGTTGCCCGGCGAGCACAGGAACAGGATCTGGCAACGCTTCCAGATGTCCGGGGGAACGGCATCGAAATCCGGGTTGAAGCCATTCTCGTCCAGGCACGGCAGGTAATGCGGCTTGGCGCCGGCGAGGAACGCGGCACCTTCATAGATCTGATAGAACGGGTTCGGGCTGACCACCAGGGCGTCGTCGCCACGGTTGACCACGGTCTGGGTGAACGCGAACAGCGCTTCGCGGGTGCCGTTGACCGGCAGCACGTTGCGTGCCGGGTCGAGCCAGCCGTTCGGCACGTTGAAGCGGCGTTCGCACCACGCGGCGATGGCTTCACGCAGGGCAGCAATGCCGAGGGTGGTCGGATACACGGCCATCTGGTCCAGATTGCTTGCCAGGGCTTCGGCGACAAAGCTTGGCGAACGGTGCTTCGGCTCGCCGATGGACAGCGCGATAGGGCGCTTGTCCGGGTTTGGCGTGACGCTGCCGAGCAGGGCGCGGAGCTTCTCGAACGGGTAAGGCTGCAACTGGGACAGAGCGTTGTTCATCGGTAGATCTCGTTCAATGTGGAGGCCTGCCCTCTGTAGGAGCCGGCTTGCTGGCGATTGCATCACTCCGGTACGACTGACAATCCGAGGCGATGCTATCGCTAGCAAGCCGGCTCCTACAAAGGACAGGTCTCCACAGGGGGAAATTTGTTAATTCAGATACTGATTCGCGACAGTTTGATATCGGGTTCCTGGCTGACACTGAGCTGTTCGACGATCGCATCCTGCAAACGGCTGCACAACAGTGGGTCAGACAACGGTTGGTTGTTGGCGTCGGTAATGAAGAACACGTCTTCCACACGCTCGCCTAGCGTGGCGATCTTGGCGTTCTGCAATGACAGGTCGAATTCCAGAAAAATCGTGCCAATCCGCGCCAACAACCCTGGGCGATCCGGGGCGCTGAGCTCCAGCACCGTCACCGGGCGCTGGGCGTCGTTGTGGATCGTCACCTGAGGTGCAAACGCGAAATGCTTGAGCTGGCGCGGTACGCGACGCTGGATGATCGTCGGGTAATCGTCCGGGTTGCGCAGGGCTTCAGTCAGGCCTTCGCGAATCTGTTTGACCCGCGCCGGGTTATCGCCGATCGAGTCGCCGTCGGTGTCGAGCACGATGTAGGTGTCGAGGGTGAACTGGCTGCTGGAGGTGATGACCCGGGCGTCGTGAATGTTCAGGTTGAGCTGGTCCATCGCGGCCACGGTCACGGCGAAGAAGTCGTGCTGGTCCGGCGCGTAGATGAAGATCTGCGTGCCGCCCTCGAACTCGCGCTGGGTGGTTTCCTTGATCAGCACCAGCGGGCCGCCATCGGCCGGCTGCTGCAGGATCGCGTCAGTGTGCCAGGCCACATCGCCGGCGGTGTGACGCAGGAAATAGTCATCGCCCAGTTGCGACCACAACTGCTCGACGTCGTCGGGGTCGTTGCCGCCGCGTACCAGAATGTCCAGGGCGGCGCTCTGAGTCTGGCGGATCTGCATTTCGCGATCCACCGGGTTTTCCAGACCGCGACGCAACGCACGCTTGGTCTCGGTGTAGAGCTGGCGCAGCAGGCTGGCGCGCCAGGAATTCCACAGCGTCGGGTTGGTGGCGTTGATGTCGGCGACTGTCAGCACGTACAGGTAATCCAGGCGGGTTTCGTCACCGACGATCTGCGCGAAATCATGGATCACCTGCGGGTCGGACAAGTCCTTGCGCTGGGCGGTGGTCGACATCACCAGATGATTCTGCACCAGCCAGACGATCAGGCGGCTGTCCCAGATCGGCAATTGATGGCGCTGGCAAAAGGCTTCGGCGTCCACTGCGCCGATTTCCGAGTGATCGCCATGCCGGCCCTTGCCGATGTCGTGGTACAGGCCGGCGAGATAGATCAGCTCGGGCTTGGGCAGCTTGCCCATGAGCTTGCTGGCCAGCGGGAATTTTTCCGACACTTGCGTGTACTGCAACTTACGCAGGTGCTTGATCAGGTTCAGGGTGTGCGCGTCGACCGTATAGATGTGAAACAGGTCGTGCTGCATCTGCCCGACAATGAAGCCGAACTCCGGCAAATAGCGCCCGAGGATGCCGTAACGGTTCATCCGCCGCAGGTTGCGGTGAATGCCGATCTTGCACTTGAACAGTTCGATGAACAGGCTGGTATTGCGAATGTCGTTGCGGAAATCGTCGTCGATCAGGTGCCGGTTTTCCCGCAGCAGACGAATGGTGTCGGCGCGCACGCCTTTGATTTCCGGCTGCTGGGCCATCAGCACGAAGATTTCGAGCATGGCGAACGGCGTGCGGCGGAACACATTGTCGTTGCGCGCCTCGATGTAGCCATCGTGCAACTGGAATCGCGAGTTGATCGGCTGCGGTGGCGCTTCGTCTTCGGGCGCGAGGATGACTTCCTCGAAGTGCTGGATGATCAGGTCGCTGAGCTGGGCGATGCTCATGACCACCCGGTAATACTGCTGCATGAAGTTTTCGATGGCTTGCTTGGCGTCATCGCCCTTGAACCCCAGCAGGCCGGCAATCGAACGCTGGTGGTCGAACAGCAAGCGGTCTTCCGAGCGGCCGGCGAGCATGTGCAGCGCGTAGCGGACTTTCCACAGGAATTCCTGGGATGAAGCCAGCAGGGCGTTTTCGCTCTCGACCAGAAACCCTTCGCCGGCCAATGCCCGCAGGTTCAGGGTGCCGTATTCGCGGCGGGCGACCCACAGAATCGTCTGAATATCCCGTAGTCCGCCGGGCGAGCCTTTGACGTTGGGCTCCAGGTTGTATTCGGTGTCGTTGTACTTGTGATGACGGGCTTTCTGCTCGGCGCGCTTGGCCAGGAAGAACTCCTTGCTCGGCCACATGTGCGCAGTGCTGGTGACGTCGAGCATGCGCTGGCGCAAATGCTCGGGGCCGCAGATGGTGCGGCTTTCCATCAGGTTGGTGACAACCGTCAGGTCGGCGCGGGCTTCAACGGCGCATTCTTCAACCGAGCGAACGCTCTGACCGACTTCCAGGCCGATGTCCCACAACAACGTCAGAAAACGCTCGATGGAATCGCGGAAAACTTCGTGGTCGGCGCTGTCCAGCAGGATCAGCAAATCGATATCGGAATAAGGGTGCAATTCCCCGCGACCGTAGCCGCCGACCGCGACCAGCGCGATGTCGGCATCTTCACTCCAGTTGAACTGCTCCCAGGCCTTTTGCAGGATGTTGTCGACGAACCACGCACGATCCTCGATCAGCCGGCGAATCTCCCGGCCGCTGCGAAAGCGCTCGTCGAGCACCTCGCGCGCCTGGCGGATGGCCTTCTTGAAGGCCGCGATCGGGCTGGCCTTCAGGGCCAGTTCAGCCTGGAACTGGCCACGGTCGAAGAGTTCGGGATCCACCTGCGGCATCGATTGGCTTTCCTATCTATAAGGCTGAGAGCTGTGCGGACCGGATCAGGCCGAAACGCGCGGGATGGTGTCGTCGCTGCGCAGGGTGAAGATCTCGTAACCGGTTTCGGTCACTGCCAGGGTGTGTTCCCACTGGGCCGAGAGCTTGCGGTCCTTGGTGATCGCGGTCCAGCCATCGCCCAACACCTTGGTGTCGGCCTTGCCCTGGTTGATCATCGGCTCGATGGTGAAGGTCATGCCCGCTTTCAGTTCCATGCCGGTGCCGGCGCGGCCGTAGTGCAGGATCTGCGGCTCTTCGTGGAACACCTTGCCAATGCCGTGGCCGCAGAACTCGCGAACCACCGAGAAGCCGTTCTTTTCGGCGTGCTTCTGGATCACTTCACCGATGTCGCCCAGGCGGCAGCCGGGTTTGACGATTTCGATGGCCTTGTACATGCATTCCTGGGTCACTTGCGACAGGCGTTCGGCCCAGACCGGCACGGTGCCGACGTGGAACATGCGGCTGGTGTCGCCGTGGTAGCCGTCCTTGATGACGGTGACGTCGATGTTCAGCGTGTCGCCGTCCTTCAATGGCTTCTCGTTCGGGATGCCGTGGCAGACCACGTGGTTGATCGAGGTACAGATCGACTTCGGATAGCCTTTGTAGTTGAGCGGGGCAGGGATGGCCTGCTGCACGTTGACGATGTAGTCGTGGCAGATGCGGTCCAGCTCTTCAGTGGTCACGCCCGGCTTGACATGTTCAGCAATCATTTCCAGCACATCGGCGGCCAGTTTGCCGGCGACACGCATTTTTGCGATGTCCTCCGGGGTTTTGAGGGTGACGGTCATACAGGCTCTCTCTACGCTCGATGGCGCTTGTCAAAACGGAATGGGCAGTGTGCGATCAATCTTTACCGCCCTGAAAAACGCGATTCTAACAGACGAACAGCGCAAATCTGAGCCTCTGTACATCGCTTCTCTCTATAGATAGGCGCATTCTTGAGCGATTCCAAGGGCGCGGATAAAGGCGCGCGTCAGGAATTGAGAATCCGGGTTCCGTTTTTGCGAGCCTTGTGATATAAAATGCGCCGCTTTCCGGGGATACCCCGAAAGGCTTAAATCCACACACGTGTCGACACGATGACCTGGGTGCCTTCAGCTGATGCTGCTGGTTGGTCATTGGGATACGTGGAGGCCAAACCCGACTTATTAAGGAACTATCATGTCCCAAGTCAACATGCGCGATATGCTGAAGGCCGGTGTGCACTTCGGTCACCAGACCCGTTACTGGAACCCGAAAATGGGTAAATACATTTTCGGCGCGCGTAACAAGATCCACATCATCAACCTTGAAAAAACCCTGCCAATGTTCAACGAAGCTCTGACTTTCGTAGAGCGTCTGGCCCAGGGCAAAAACAAGATTCTGTTCGTCGGCACCAAGCGTTCCGCTGGCAAGATCGTTGCTGAAGAAGCAGCACGTTGCGGTTCGCCGTACGTCGATCACCGCTGGTTGGGCGGCATGCTGACCAACTTCAAAACCATCCGTGCTTCCATCAAGCGTCTGCGTGACCTTGAAGTACAAGCCGAAGACGGTACTTTCGCCAAGCTGACCAAGAAAGAAGCGCTGATGCGCTCCCGTGACCTGGAAAAGCTGGATCGTTCCCTGGGTGGTATCAAGGACATGGGCGGTCTGCCAGACGCTCTGTTCGTTATCGACGTTGATCACGAGCGCATCGCGATCACCGAAGCCAACAAGCTGGGCATCCCGGTTATCGGCGTAGTCGATACCAACAGCAGCCCGGAAGGCGTTGACTACATCATCCCAGGCAACGATGACGCAATCCGCGCTATCCAGCTGTACATGGGTTCGATGGCTGACGCTGTAATCCGCGGTCGCAACCACGTTGCTGGCGGCACCGAGCAGTTCGTTGAAGAAGCTCCGGCAGCTGCAGCTGAGTAACTGACGCCTTGGCGTTGACTCAGTAAGCAAAAAGGGGGCTTGGCCCCCTTTTTGCCACCTCGAAAACCATTTGTCTGGTGGCGCATTTACATCATTTGTAACTTGCAGCTGCTAACAAGGGTGGTTCGGGAAGAATTGAACGCCCGTTCGATCGGGTGGAATGGTTGAAAACCTATCCAAGAGGAATTTTGAAATGGCAGAGATTACTGCAGCGTTGGTCAAAGAACTGCGCGAGCGTACTGGCGAAGGCATGATGGACTGCAAAAAGGCCTTGACCAAGGCTGGCGGCGACATCGAAAAAGCCATTGATGACATGCGTGCTTCGGGCGCCATCAAGGCTGCCAAGAAAGCAGGCAACGTGGCTGCTGAAGGCGCTATCGCTCTGAAAGAAGACGGTAAATCCGCCGTTCTGCTGGAAGTGAACTCGCAGACCGACTTCCTGGCTCTGCAGGACGACTTCAAGGCATTTGTTGCTGCCAGCGTTGAAAAAGCGTTCGCCGACAAGCTGACTGACGTCGCTCCGCTGATCGAAGCTCAAGAAGCTGCTCGCCTGGTACTGGTCGGCAAGGTTGGCGAAAACGTCAACATCCGTCGCCTGGTTCGCGTTGAAGGTGATGTTGTTGGTGGTTACCTGCACGGCAACAAAATCGGTGTTGCGGTTGTTCTGAAGGGCGGCGACGTTGAGCTGGCCAAAGACATCGCTATGCACGTAGCGGCCAGCAACCCTGAGTTCCTGCTGCCATCGGAAGTTTCTGCTGAAGCTATCGAGCGCGAAAAAGCCGTGTTCCTGCAGCTGAACGAAGAAAAAATCAAAGGCAAGCCAGAAAACATTGTTGAGAACATGGTCAAAGGCCGTATCAGCAAGTTCCTGGCTGAAGCAAGCCTGGTTGAGCAGGCGTTCGTCAAGAACCCTGAAATCAAGGTTGGCGAACTGGCCAAGAAAGCCGGTGCAGAAATCGTTTCTTTCACCTACTTCAAAGTAGGCGAAGGCATCGAGAAGCCGGTCGACAACTTCGCTGAAGAAGTTGCTGCCCAGCTGGCTGCCGCCAAGCAATAAGACGGTTTTTTAACTGTCGCCCTGAAGAGGCTGCCCGCTTACGCGCGCAGCCTCTTTTCAGATGGGGCACCAATTTTTAATTGGTTTCCTTTTGGAACTGGCTTACAAAGCCATGTTCCGATGGCGCTGAAGCAGCGCCAAGCTAGAGTGAACGCCAGCTGTAAACAGCTCGCAAAGAATTTTTAAAATACGCCGCAGGAGAGATTCGCAATGGCTCAGCAGGGCAGTGGTTATCAGGCTCGCTATAAACGCATTCTACTCAAGCTTAGCGGCGAGGCCCTGATGGGCTCGGAAGAGTTCGGGATCGATCCGAAAGTTCTGGACCGCATGGCGCTGGAAGTCGGCCAACTGGTCGGCATCGGCGTCCAGGTCGGCCTGGTGATCGGCGGCGGCAACCTGTTCCGCGGTGCTGCGCTGAGCGCGGCCGGCATGGATCGGGTCACCGGCGACCACATGGGTATGCTGGCCACCGTGATGAATGCCTTGGCCATGCGCGACGCGCTGGAACGTGCCAATATCTCGGCCATCGTGATGTCGGCGATTTCCATGGTTGGCGTGACTGATCACTACGATCGTCGCAAAGCCATGCGCCACCTGAACGCCAAGGAAGTCGTGATCTTCGCGGCCGGTACCGGCAATCCGTTCTTCACCACGGATTCGGCGGCCTGCCTGCGAGCAATCGAAATCGATGCCGATGTCGTGCTGAAAGCGACCAAGGTCGATGGTGTCTACACCGCTGATCCATTCAAAGACCCGCATGCCGAGAAGTTCGATCATCTGACCTACGATGAAGTGCTGGATCGCAAGCTGGGTGTTATGGATCTGACCGCCATTTGCCTGTGCCGCGACCACAAGATGCCGTTGCGCGTATTTAACATGAACAAACCCGGCGCCCTGCTGAACATCGTGCATGGCGGCGCTGAAGGGACCCTGATCGAGGAAGGCCAACAATGATCAACGAAATCAAGAAAGACGCTAAAGAGCGTATGCAGAAATCCGTCGAGTCGCTGATGCACAACTTCGGCCGTATTCGTACTGGCCAGGCGCACCCAAGCATTCTCGAAGGCGTGATGGTGCCGTACTACGGTTCCGACACCCCGATCAAGCAAGTCGCCAACATCACCGTCAAAGACGCCCGTACCCTGCAAGTGGTCGCTTTCGAGCGCAACATGCTGGGCGCCGTCGACAAGGCCATCGGCAGTGCTGGTCTGAACCTCAACCCGACCAACCTGGGTGAGTTGCTGCTGATCTCCATGCCGGCCCTGACCGAAGAGACCCGCAAGGGCTTCACCAAGCAGGCTCGTGATGTCGCTGAAGATGCCCGTGTTGCCGTGCGCAACATCCGTCGTGATGCGAACAGCCAGCTCAAGGATCTGGTCAAGGAAAAGGAAATCAGTGAAGACGAAGAGCGTCGCGCCACTGGTGAAATTGATGATCTGACCAAAAAGTACGTGGCTGAAATCGACGCGAATTTGGCGCAGAAAGAAAAAGACCTGATGGCCGTATAAGGGTCGCGTTTTCATGGAAAAGACCAAGCAGTCAGTGCCGTCCGCGGTGCCGCGTCATGTCGCGATCATCATGGATGGCAATAATCGCTGGGCGAAAAAACGCTTTATGCCGGGTGTCGCCGGGCATAAAGCGGGTGTGGACGCAGTTCGTGCAGTGATCGAGGTGTGTGCCGAGGCCAAGGTCGAGGTATTGACCCTGTTCGCCTTCTCCAGCGAGAACTGGCAGCGTCCGGCCGATGAAGTCAGTGCCTTGATGGATCTGTTCTTCAAGGCGTTGCGTCGTGAGGCCAAGCGCCTCAACGACAACAACATCAGTCTGCGCATCATTGGCGACCGTTCGCGTTTCCATCCGGAGCTTCAGGCTGCGATGCGTGAAGCGGAAGCGATGACCGCGGGCACCAATCGCTTCGTTCTGCAGATCGCCGCCAACTACGGCGGTCAGTGGGACATCGCGCAAGCCGCACAGCGTCTGGCGCGGGAAGTTCAGGCCGGGCATCTGCGTCCGGAAGACATCACTCCGGAACTGTTGCAAACCTGCCTGGCCACTGGCGATCTGCCGTTGCCGGACTTGTGCATCCGTACCGGTGGCGAGCACCGCATCAGCAACTTCCTGCTGTGGCAACTGGCCTACGCCGAGTTGTACTTCTCCGACCTGTTCTGGCCGGACTTCAAACACGACGCCATGCGCACCGCGCTGGCCGATTTCGCTTCTCGCCAGCGCCGCTTCGGTAAAACGAGCGAGCAGGTCGAGGCTGGGGCCCGGGTTTAATGCTCAAACAACGAATCATCACCGCGCTGATCCTGCTGCCGATCGCCTTGTGCGGGTTTTTCCTGCTCGAAGGCTCCGGTTTCGCGCTGTTCATCGGGCTGGTCGTGACCCTCGGTGCCTGGGAATGGGCGCGTCTGGCGGGCTTCACTGAGCAGCCGATCCGCGTTGCCTATGCTGCAGTCGTCGCGTTGATGCTGTTTGTCATGCATATCCTGCCGGGGCTGGCACCTTGGGTGCTGGGCGCTTCGGTGCTGTGGTGGGGCGTGGCGACGTACCTGGTGTTGACGTATCCGCGTTCGAGCGAGCGTTGGTCCAGTGCGGCGACCAAACTGGTGATCGGTCTGTTGATTCTCCTGCCGGCCTGGCAAGGTCTGGTGCAGATCAAACAATACCCATTGGGCAACTGGTTGATCATGGCCGTCATGGTGCTGGTCTGGGGTGCCGACATCGGTGCTTACTTTTCCGGTCGGGCCTTCGGCAAGCGCAAGCTGGCACCGCAGGTCAGTCCCGGCAAGAGCTGGGAAGGCGTGTATGGCGGTCTGGCGCTGAGCCTGGTCATCACCGTCATTGTCGGCCTGGTTCGCGACTGGACGGTTGCCGAGCTTTTCAAAGGGTTGATCGGTGCCGCAATTATCGTGTTCATCTCGGTAGTGGGTGATCTCACCGAAAGCATGTTCAAGCGCCAGTCCGGGATCAAGGACAGTAGCAATCTGCTGCCCGGCCACGGTGGTGTACTCGATCGCATCGACAGCCTGACGGCAGCGATCCCGGTGTTCGCGGTGTTGTTGTGGATGGCGGCACCGTGAGCCGCCCTCAACAGATTACCGTTCTGGGGGCTACCGGCTCGATCGGTCTGAGCACGCTCGACGTCATTGCCCGTCATCCCGAGCGTTATCAGGTGTTCGCCTTGAGCGGTTTCACTCGCCTGAGTGAGTTGTTCGCGTTGTGCGTCCGCCATACGCCACGGTTCGCCGTTGTGCCGGAGCAGGGCGCTGCCCGAGGCTTGCAGGACGACTTGCGTGCAGCCGGGTTGTCGACCCGCGTTCTGGTGGGGGAGGAGGGGCTGTGTCAGGTCGCCGCCGATCCTGAAGTCGATGCCGTCATGGCCGCCATTGTCGGTGCGGCGGGCCTGCGCCCGACGCTGGCGGCGGTCGAGGCTGGCAAGAAAATACTCCTGGCCAACAAAGAAGCACTGGTGATGTCCGGTGCGTTGTTCATGCAGGCCGTGCGTAAAAGCGGTTCGGTGCTGCTGCCGATCGACAGCGAGCACAACGCGATTTTCCAGTGCATGCCGCAGGATTTTGCTCGTGGGCTGGGTGCGGTCGGTGTCCGTCGGATCTTGCTGACAGCTTCGGGCGGTCCTTTCCGTCAGACGCCTATGGCTGAGCTGGTGCATGTAACCCCTGATCAGGCGTGTGCCCATCCGAACTGGTCCATGGGGCGCAAGATTTCCGTAGATTCGGCCAGCATGATGAACAAGGGCCTCGAGCTGATCGAAGCCTGCTGGCTGTTTGATGCCAAGCCGTCGCAGGTCGAAGTGGTGATTCACCCGCAGAGCGTGATTCATTCGCTTGTCGATTACATCGATGGTTCGGTCCTGGCTCAGTTGGGTAATCCCGACATGCGCACGCCTATCGCCAATGCGCTCGCCTGGCCGGAACGTATCGATTCGGGTGTCGCACCGCTGGATCTGTTTGCCATTGCGCGCCTGGATTTCCAGGCTCCCGATGAAGAGCGTTTCCCATGCCTGCGCCTGGCGCGTCAGGCCGCAGAGGCTGGCAATAGCGCGCCAGCCATGCTCAATGCGGCGAATGAAGTGGCTGTCGCGGCCTTTCTCGACGGGCGGGTTCGCTATCTGGAAATCGCGAGTATCATCGAAGAAGTGTTAAATCTCGAGCCCGTGGTTGCGGTGGATGATCTCGAGGCGGTGTTCACGGCTGACGCGAAAGCGCGAGTACTGGCCGGGCAGTGGTTGAGTCGTCACGGGCGGTAAGTGCTGCAGTACGTTGGCCCATGCAGCACCGGATAAGTTGCGGAGAAAGTAGATGAGCGCGCTCTATATGATTGTCGGCACCCTGGTAGCCCTGGGCGTGCTGGTCACCTTCCACGAATTCGGCCATTTCTGGGTCGCACGTCGCTGTGGAGTCAAAGTGCTGCGTTTCTCCGTGGGCTTCGGTATGCCGTTGCTGCGCTGGCACGACAAGAAAGGCACTGAGTTCGTGATTGCCGCCATCCCGCTGGGTGGCTACGTGAAAATGCTCGACGAGCGCGAAGGTGAAGTGCCGGCCGATCAGCTCGATCAATCCTTCAATCGCAAATCCGTCCGTCAGCGCATTGCTATCGTGTCGGCGGGGCCGATTGCCAACTTCTTGCTGGCGATGATTTTTTTCTGGGTGCTCGCCATGCTTGGCAGCGAGCAGGTGCGGCCAGTCATCGGTGCTGTTGAATCCGGCAGCATCGCCGCCAGGGCGGGTTTGAGTGCAGGTCAGGAAATTGTTGCCATTGATGGTGAGCCGACGTCGGGCTGGGGCGCCGTAAATCTGCAACTGGTTCGCCGTCTTGGCGAGAGCGGTTCCCTTCAGTTGCTGGTCCGTGAGCAGGGTTCCACAGCGGATTCGCCGCGTGAGCTGGTGCTGGATAAATGGCTCAAGGGCGCTGACGAGCCGGATCCGATTCGCTCGCTGGGTATTCGCCCATGGCGTCCGGCGTTGCCGCCGGTTCTGGCAGAACTCGATCCGAAAGGCCCGGCGCAGGCTGCCGGCCTGAAAACCGGAGACCGATTGTTGGCCCTGGATGGCAAGGCGCTCGATGACTGGCAACAAGTTGTCGATATCGTCCGTATTCATCCTGATACCAAAATCATGCTGCGCGTCGAGCGCGATGGTGCTCAAATCGACGTCCCTGTGACGCTCGCTGCTCGCGGCGAGAAAAAGTCGCCCAGTGGTTATCTCGGTGCCGGGGTGAAAGCGATCGATTGGCCGCCGGAGATGATTCGCGAGGTCAGTTACGGTCCTTTGGCCGCGATTGGCGAGGGGGCTCGACGCACCTGGACCATGAGCATACTGACCCTCGATTCGCTCAAGAAAATGTTGTTCGGTGAGCTCTCGGTAAAAAACTTGAGTGGACCGATAACCATTGCTAAAGTGGCGGGCGCTTCTGCCCAGTCGGGCGTCGCTGATTTCCTGAATTTCCTTGCTTATCTGAGTATTAGCCTGGGTGTTCTGAATTTGTTGCCCATTCCGGTACTGGATGGGGGGCATTTGTTGTTTTATCTGATTGAGTGGGCGCGTGGTCGCCCCTTGTCGGATCGGGTGCAGGGTTGGGGGATACAGATCGGCATCAGTTTGGTGGTCGGGGTGATGTTGCTCGCTCTGGTCAATGATTTGGGTCGTCTGTAACACTTCGCTGAATTGCGAATCTGCCGCATTTTGCGGCAGTTTGTTTATTGCCAGTTGGAATAAGAAAGGACTTCATGAAACGTCTGCTGCTAACTGCGGTTCTCACCGTATTGATGATCGCCGAAGTTCACGCCGAGTCCTTCACTATCTCTGATATTCGCGTCAATGGCCTCCAGCGGGTCTCCGCGGGTAGCGTCTTTGGTGCCTTGCCGTTGAACGTCGGTGAACAGGCGGATGATCGTCGCCTGGTGGAATCCACTCGTGCGCTGTTCAAAACCGGGTTCTTTCAAGATATCCAGCTGGGCCGCGATGGCAACGTCCTGGTCATTACTGTAGTCGAGCGTCCGTCCGTCGCCAGTATCGAGATCGAGGGTAACAAGGCGATCTCCACTGAAGACCTGATGAAGGGCCTCAAACAGTCCGGTCTGGCCGAAGGCGAGATCTTCCAGCGCGCCACCCTCGAAGGTGTTCGTAACGAGCTGCAGCGCCAGTACGTCGCTCAGGGCCGCTACTCGGCTACCGTTGACACCGAAGTGGTGCCGCAGCCGCGTAACCGCGTCGGCCTCAAGGTCAATATCAACGAAGGCACCGTTGCAGCTATCCAGCACATCAACGTGGTGGGTAACACGGTCTTCCCTGATGAAGACCTGATCGACCTGTTCGAACTCAAGACCACCAACTGGTTGTCGTTCTTCAAGAACGACGACAAGTACGCTCGTGAAAAACTGTCCGGTGACCTGGAGCGTCTGCGTTCCTACTACTTGGACCGTGGCTATATCAACATGGATATCGCTTCGACCCAGGTGTCCATCACCCCGGACAAGAAGCACGTCTACATCACCGTCAACGTCAACGAAGGCGAGAAGTACACCGTTCGTGACGTCAAGCTGAGCGGCGACCTGAAAGTTCCTGAAGACCAGGTCAAGTCCCTGCTGCTGGTGCAGAAAGGCCAGGTGTTCTCGCGCAAGCTGATGACCACTACGTCCGAACTGATCACCCGTCGCCTGGGTAACGAGGGTTACACCTTCGCCAACGTCAACGGCGTACCTCAGCCGCACGATGAAGACCACACCGTCGATATCACTTTCGCGGTCGATCCGGGCAAGCGTGCTTACGTTAACCGCATCAACTTCCGTGGCAACACCAAGTCCGAAGACGAAGTGCTGCGCCGTGAAATGCGTCAGATGGAAGGCGGCTGGGCTTCGACTTACCTGATCGACCAATCCAAGACCCGTCTTGAGCGTCTGGGCTTCTTCAAGGAAGTCAACGTTGAAACCCCGGCTGTACCGGGTGTCGATGACCAGGTTGACGTGAACTACAGCGTTGAAGAGCAAGCGTCCGGTTCGATTACCGCCAGCGTCGGCTTTGCACAGAGTGCGGGTCTGATCCTCGGTGGTTCGATCACCCAGAACAACTTCCTCGGTACCGGTAACAAGGTCAGCGTTGGCTTGACCCGCAGTGAATACCAGAGCCGCTATAACTTCGGTTATGTTGACCCGTACTGGACTGCTGACGGTGTGAGCCTGGGCTACAACGCGTTCTATCGCACCACTGACTACAAAGACCTCGACGTCGACGTTGCCAGCTATGCGGTAGACAGCTACGGTGCCGGCGCGAGCGTCGGTTATCCGATCAGCGAGACTTCGCGTCTGACCTTCGGCCTGACTGCGCAACAGGACAAGATCAAGACTGGCCTGTACACCGTTGACGAAATCTTCGACTTCGTTAACAAGGAAGGCGACAGCTACCTGAACTTCAAGGCTTCGGCCGGTTGGTCCGAGTCGACCCTGAACAAAGGCGTGCTGGCGACCCGTGGTCATTCGCAAAGCCTCGTGCTGGAAACCACGACCCCTGGCAGCGACCTGTCGTTCTTCAAGCTCGACTACCGTGGCCAGTTGTTCCAGCCGTTGACCGAAAACTACACCATGCGCCTGCATACCGAGCTGGGTTATGGCGATGGCTACGGTTCGACCGATGGCTTGCCGTTCTATGAAAACTACTATGCTGGTGGTTTCAACTCGGTTCGTGGCTTCAAGGACAGCACCCTGGGTCCTCGCAGTACTCCAAGTACCGGCAAGAACCCTGGCACTGCGCTCGATCCGGACCAGGATCCGCTGCCGTTCGGTGGTAACGTCCTGATCCAGGGCGGTGTGGAGGTTCTTTTCCCTCTGCCGTTCGTCAAGGATCAGCGTTCCCTGCGCACCTCGGTATTCTGGGACGTGGGTAACGTGTTCGACTCGCAGTGCAAGTCGACCACCAATGCCGATGGTTCGAAGTCCAATACACAGTGCAACGACATCAGCCTGAGCAACATGGCCAGCTCTGTCGGTGTAGGCGTGACATGGGTTACCGCACTGGGTCCTCTGAGTTTCGCGTTGGCCATGCCGATCAAGAAACCGGATGAGGCTGAAACTCAAGTGTTCCAATTCTCCCTCGGCCAGACGTTCTAAGCGTCTGACCCAAGATAACGACAATGGATTTTGTAGGAGTGCATCGTGCGTAAGTTGACTCAATTGGTTCTCCTGGCGACCGTACTGGTAGCAGGCCCGGCTTTTGCCGACATGAAAATTGCCGTTCTGAACTATCAAATGGCTTTGCTGGAATCCGATGCGGCCAAGAAGTACGCCGTGGATGCCGAGAAGAAGTTCGGCCCGCAACTGACCAAGCTCAAGACGCTGGAAAGCAGTGCCAAGGGTATTCAGGACCGTCTGATGGCTGGCGGCGACAAGATGCAGCAAGGCGAGCGTGAGCGTCTGGAACTTGAATTCAAGCAAAAGGCCCGTGACTTCCAGTTCCAGTCCAAGGAATTGAACGAAGCCAAAGCCGTTGCCGACCGTGAAATGCTGAAGCAGCTCAAGCCGAAACTGGACAGCGCTGTGGAAGAAGTCATCAAGAAAGGTGCTTTTGACCTGGTCTTCGAGCGTGGCGCAGTGATTGATGTCAAACCTCAGTACGACATCACTCGCCAGGTTATCGAGCGCATGAATCAGCTGAAGTAATCCATGACAGCGACCATAAAACTCGGCCAGTTGGCCGAGTTCCTCGGCGCCACCCTACGTGGCGACCCAGAGAAGGAAATTACTGGGCTAGCCACTTTGCAAGAGGCTGGCCCAGCTCAGTTGAGCTTTCTGGCAAATCCTCAATACCGCAAATACCTGGCTGACAGCCGGGCTGCAGCACTGTTGCTGAAAGCCGCTGACGCTGAAGGTTTTGCCGGGAATGCATTGGTCGTACCTGATCCGTACGCCGCCTACGCTCGTGTTTCCCACCTGTTCGATCCCAAGCCCAAGGCGGCTGCCGGCATTCATCCGACCGCAGTGATTGCGGCGGACGCGGTGGTTGATCCAGCGGCGAGCATCGGTGCCTTTGTGGTCATCGAGAGCGGGGCGCGAGTTGATGCAGGCACGACCATCGGCGCGCATTGCTTCATCGGCGCTCGTAGCGTTATCGGCGAAGGTGGCTGGCTCGCACCGCGCGTCACGCTGTATCACGACGTGCGTATCGGCAAGCGGGTGGTGATTCAGTCCGGTGCAGTGTTGGGTGGCGAAGGCTTCGGCTTTGCCAACGAGAAAGGCATCTGGCAGAAAATCGCCCAGATCGGTGGCGTTCTGGTCGGTGACGATGTGGAGATCGGCGTGAATACCGCCATCGACCGCGGTGCACTGGCCGATACCATTCTTGGTAATGGCGTCAAGCTCGACAATCAGATTCAGATCGCCCACAACGTTCAGGTTGGTGATCACACTGCCATGGCGGCGTGCGTGGGGATTTCCGGCAGCACCAAAATCGGCAAGCATTGCATGCTCGCCGGTGGCGTAGGGCTGGTGGGACATATCGAAATTTGCGACAAGGTTTTCATTACCGGGATGACCATGGTGACCCACTCGATTACCGAGCCGGGCTCCTATTCTTCCGGTACGGCCATGCAACCGGCTGCCGAATGGCGCAAAAGCGCGGCACGTATCCGTCAGCTCGATGACATCGCGCGGCGGCTGCGACAGCTGGAAAAGCGAGTAGGGGAAGTGACCCCTGACGGTATTGCTTCATCAGATGGCTGATACCATTTCCATATCAAGTGTGCACAGCCGCTAGACTGCCTCCTTGATTTGCTAGAGGAGCGCGCGTCAGTCGCGCGTTCCCAATCTTTACATAGGCTTCCCCCCGAAATGATGGACATCAACGAGATTCGCGAATACCTGCCTCACCGTTACCCGTTCCTGCTGGTGGACCGGGTCGTGGATCTGGATGTGGAAGGCAAGCGCATTCGCGCCTACAAGAATGTCAGCATCAACGAACCGTTCTTCAATGGTCACTTCCCTGCGCATCCAATCATGCCGGGCGTACTGATCATCGAAGCGATGGCTCAGGCTGCCGGGATCCTTGGTTTCAAGATGCTGGACGTGAAGCCGGCTGATGGCACCCTGTACTACTTCGTAGGCTCCGACAAACTGCGTTTCCGTCAGCCGGTCAAGCCTGGCGACCAGTTGATCCTTGAAGCCACGTTCATCAGCTGCAAGCGCAAGATCTGGAAGTTCGAATGCCAGGCATCGGTAGATGGCAAGCCGGTCTGCTCGGCCGAGATCATCTGTGCGGAACAAAAAGTATGAGTTTGATTGACCCTCGCGCAATCATCGATCCGACGGCCATCCTGGCCGACGACGTCGAGGTCGGCCCTTGGTCGATCGTCGGCGCTGGTGTGGAAATCGGCGAGGGGACAGTGATCGGGCCGCATGTGATTCTCAAAGGCCCGACCCGAATCGGTAAGCACAACCGCATCTACCAGTTTTCTTCGGTAGGCGAAGACACGCCCGATCTGAAATACAAGGGTGAAGAAACCCGTCTGGTCATCGGTGACCACAACGTCATCCGTGAAGGCGTGACCATTCACCGCGGGACCATTCAGGACCGTTCCGAAACGACCCTGGGCGATCACAACCTGATCATGGCCTACGCTCACATCGGCCACGACAGCGTCATCGGCAACCATTGCATCCTGGTCAACAACACCGCGTTGGCGGGCCATGTGCATGTTGAAGACTGGGCGATCCTGTCCGGTTTTACCCTGGTTCACCAGTATTGCCACATCGGCGCCCACAGCTTTTCCGGTATGGGCACCGCCATCGGCAAGGACGTTCCAGCGTACGTCACGGTGTTCGGCAACCCGGCCGAAGCTCGCAGCATGAACTTCGAAGGCATGCGCCGTCGTGGTTTCAGCGAAGACGCGATCCACGCCCTGCGCCGTGCCTACAAGGTGGTTTATCGCCAAGGCCTTACGGTTGAGCAGGCACTCGCGGAGCTGGCCGAACCTTCGGAGCAGTTTCCGGAAGTTGCGGTGTTCCGTGACTCTATCCAGTCTTCGACCCGCGGCATCACACGTTAATCATGGCTAATCTGCGTATTGCGCTGGTGGCGGGTGAGGCTTCCGGTGACATTCTGGGCGCCGGTCTCATGCGTGCGCTCAAGGCTCAGCATCCGGCGGTCGAGTTCATCGGTGTCGGTGGCCCGCTGATGCAGGCTGAAGGCCTGACCTCGTATTTTCCGATGGAACGTCTCTCGGTCATGGGGCTGGTGGAAGTGCTCGGTCGGCTGCGCGAGTTGTTGAAACGCCGCAAGAAGCTGATCGCAGACCTGATCGCCGAGAAACCGGACGTGTTCATCGGTATCGATGCGCCGGATTTCAACCTCAACATCGAACTGAAGCTGCGTCAGGCCGGGATCAAGACCGTGCATTACGTCAGCCCGTCGGTGTGGGCATGGCGGCAGAAGCGGGTGCTGAAGATTCGCGAAGGTTGCGACCTGATGCTGACGCTGTTCCCGTTCGAAGCGAAATTCTATGAAGAGAAGGGCGTGCCGGTGCGGTTTGTCGGTCACACCTTGGCCGATGCGATACCCCTTGAGGCTGATCGTCGTGCCGCACGCGCCGAGCTCGGTTTGCCTGATGGCCCATTGGTCGCGCTGATGCCGGGCAGTCGCGGTGGCGAAGTCGGGCGTCTGGGCGCTTTGTTCCTCGATGCCGCCGAGCGTTTGCGCGCCATGCGCCCTGGCGTGCGGTTCATTATTCCTTGCGCCAGCCCTCAGCGCCGCGTGCAGCTTGAAGAACTGCTGGCCGGTCGCGATCTGCCGCTGACCCTGCTCGACGGCAAGTCCCATCTGGCGCTGGCCGCCTGCGACGCAGTGTTGATCGCCTCCGGAACGGCGACCCTCGAAGCCTTGCTGTACAAGCGCCCGATGGTGGTGGCTTATCGCCTGGCACCGCTGACGTTCTGGATCCTCAAGCGCATGGTGAAAAGCCCTTACGTCTCGTTGCCGAACCTGCTCGCCCAGCGCCTCTTGGTGCCTGAATTGTTACAGGACGATGCAACGGTTGAAGCCTTGGCCCAGACGCTGTCGCCCCTGATCGAAGGTGGTGAAGAACAGACCCGCGGCTTCGATGAAATCCACCGGACCTTGCGCCTGGATGCCTCCAATCAGGCAGCGGACGCGGTATTGAATCTGATCGGCAAAACACAATGACAAAAGCACAACAGATGGGCCTTGATTTCACCCTGGTCGCCGAAGTCGAAGAGCTGGTTGCCGGTGTGGATGAAGTCGGTCGCGGCCCGCTCTGTGGCGCTGTGGTGACGGCAGCGGTGATCCTCGATCCAAATCGTCCGATCCTTGGCCTCAACGATTCGAAGAAGCTCACCGAAGCCCGCCGCGAAAAACTCTTCGACGAAATCTGCGAAAAAGCCCTGAGCTGGTGCATCGCGCGCGCGGAAGTCGAAGAAATCGACGAGCTGAACATCCTCCATGCCACCATGCTGGCCATGCAGCGTGCGATCGAAGGCCTGCACATTCAGCCAAAACTGGCGATGATCGACGGTAACCGCTGCCCGAAACTGGCCATGCGCGCTGAAGCCGTGGTCAAGGGCGACAGCAAGGTCCCGGCCATCGCTGCCGCCTCGATTCTGGCCAAGGTCAGCCGCGACCGTGAAATGGCGGCATTTGAACTGATTTACCCGGGTTACGGCATCGGCGGCCACAAAGGCTACCCGACGCCCGTTCATCTGGACGCGCTGGCACGCTTGGGGCCGACGCCGATTCACCGCCGCTCGTTCGCACCGGTGCGGTTGGCGTATGAGGCGCGCGAAAGCCTCATCGAGAGTTAGTCGCGAGGCTGATGTTTTCGCCAAGGCCCGGTACAATCCGGGCCTTGTTGTTTTCATGACATAACGCAGGATCACTATGCCGGCTTCATTCGTTCACCTACGCCTGCACACTGAATACTCCCTGGTCGACGGTCTGGTGCGGATCAAGCCGCTGGTCAAGACCCTGGTCGGCATGAACATGCCTGCCGTAGCGGTCACCGATCAGAACAACATGTGTTCCCTGGTCAAATTCTATAAAGCCTCGATGGGCGCAGGCATCAAGCCAATCTGCGGCGCCGACTTGTGGCTGTCGAACAAGGACCCGGACAACGCCCTGAGCCGGATCAGCCTGCTGGCGATGAACGCTGTCGGCTATCGCAACCTGACTGAGCTGATCTCCCGCGGTTTCATCGACGGCCAGCGTAATGGCTCGATCATCATCGAGCGTGAGTGGGTGGCCGAGGCCAGCGAAGGCTTGATCATGCTGTCGGCGGCGAAGGAAGGCGAAATCGGCCTGGCCATGCTCAGCGGCAATCCGGCGGAAGCGGAAAAACTGGCACGCGAATGGATGGCGGTGTTCCCGGATCGTTTCTATCTGGAAATCCAGCGCACCAACCGCCCTAATGATGAAGAACAACTGCACGGCGCCGTGGCCCTGGCCGAGAAAATCGGCGCGCCACTGGTAGCGACCAACGACGTGCGCTTCATCAAGCAGGAAGACTTCGCCGCTCACGAAACCCGCGTCTGCATCGGTGAGGGCCGTGCCCTCGACGATCCGCGGCGTTCGAAGAACTACAGCGATCAGCAATACCTCAAAAGCGCCGAGGAAATGGCCGAGCTGTTCAGCGACATTCCCGAGGCGCTGGAAAACACCGTCGAGATCGCCAAGCGCTGCAACATCGAAGTGAAGCTGGGCACGCACTTCCTGCCCAACTTCCCGATTCCCGATGGCATGACCATCGACGAGTATTTCCGCAAAGTGTCCTTCGATGGCCTGGAAGAACGGCTGACCGTTCTGCTGCCCAAGGACACCACCGAAGACTATGAAGCCAAGCGCCAGGTCTACGTCGACCGGTTGAATTTCGAGCTGGATATCATCATCCAGATGGGCTTCCCCGGTTACTTCCTGATCGTGATGGACTTTATCCAGTGGGCCAAGAGCAACGGCGTACCGGTAGGTCCTGGCCGTGGATCGGGTGCCGGGTCGCTGGTGGCCTATGTGCAGAAAATCACCGACCTCGACCCGCTGGAATATGACCTGCTGTTCGAGCGGTTCCTCAACCCGGAACGGGTCTCCATGCCCGACTTCGACGTTGACTTCTGCATGGACGGTCGTGACCGCGTGATCGACTACGTGGCCGAGAAATACGGGCGCAACGCGGTAAGCCAGATCATCACTTTCGGTTCCATGGCCGCCAAGGCTGTGGTCCGTGACGTGGCGCGGGTGCAAGGCAAGTCCTACGGCCTGGCGGATCGTCTGTCGAAGATGATTCCGTTCGAAGTCGGCATGACCCTGGAGAAAGCCTACGAACAGGAAGAAATCCTGCGTGACTTCATCAAGGTCGATGAAGAAGCCGCGGAAATCTGGGAAATGGCGCGCAAGCTCGAAGGCGTCGTGCGTAACGTCGGTAAACACGCCGGTGGCGTGGTTATCGCGCCGACCAAGCTGACCGATTTCTCGCCGATCTATTGCGATGAGGCCGGTGACGGTCTGGTAACCCAGTTCGACAAGGACGACGTTGAAGCCGCCGGCCTGGTGAAGTTCGACTTCCTCGGTCTGCGGACCCTGACAGTTATCGACTGGGCGCTGAAAACCATCAACCGCGACCGCGCCAAGGTCAACGAACCGCCGCTGGACATCGCGTTCATCCCGCTGGACGACAAGCCGACCTACACGCTGCTGCAAAAAGCGGAAACCACCGCGGTGTTCCAGCTCGAGTCGCGCGGCATGAAAGAGCTGATCAAAAAGCTCAAGCCCGACTGCCTGGAAGACTTGATCGCACTGGTGGCCCTGTTCCGTCCGGGCCCCTTGCAATCCGGCATGGTTGACGACTTTATCAACCGTAAGCACGGCCGCGCCGAACTCGCGTACCCGCACTCGGATTACCAGTACGAAGGCCTGAAACCGGTACTGGCGCCGACTTACGGCATCATCCTGTATCAGGAACAGGTGATGCAGATCGCCCAGGTCATGGCCGGTTACACCCTCGGCGGTGCGGACATGCTGCGGCGGGCCATGGGTAAGAAAAAGCCCGAAGAAATGGCCAAGCAGCGCGGCGGTTTCATTGAAGGTTGCAAGACCAACAATATCGAAGCCGACCTGGCCGGTAACATTTTCGACCTGGTAGAGAAATTCGCCGGTTACGGCTTCAACAAATCCCACTCCGCCGCCTACGGGCTGGTGTCGTACCAGACCGCGTGGCTGAAAACGCACTACCCGGCGCCGTTCATGGCTGCGGTTCTGTCGGCGGATATGCACAACACCGACAAGGTCGTGACCTTGATCGAAGAAATTCGCACCATGAAGCTGCGTCTCGACGCGCCGGATGTGAATACTTCTGAGTTCAAGTTCACGGTGAACGACGAAGGCCGCATCATCTACGGCCTTGGCGCGATCAAGGGTGTGGGCGAAGGCCCGGTCGAGGCGATTACCGAGGCGCGTCAGGACGGTCCGTTCAAGGATCTGTTCGATTTCTGCGCCCGTGTCGACCTCAAGCGCATCAACAAGCGCACCCTCGACGGTTTGATCCGCAGCGGTGCGCTGGATCGTCTGGGCCCGTATTTCCATGACGAACCGAAAGCCTATCAAGCGAGCATCGACCAGAACCGCGCAGTGCTGCTGAATGCGATGGAAGGGGCGATCAAGGCCGCCGAACAAACCGCTCGTACCCACGACAGTGGTCACGCCGATCTGTTTGGCGGGCTGTTCGTCGAGGCAGACGCCGACGTCTACGCCAATCACCGCAAGGCGAAAGAGCTGACCCTGAAGGAGCGCCTGAAAGGGGAGAAAGACACCCTGGGCCTGTACCTGACCGGTCACCCGATCGACGAATACGAAGGTGAAATCCGCCGTTTTGCCCGTCAGCGCATCATCGACCTGAAGCCGGCTCGCGATACACAGACCGTCGCGGGCATGATCATCGCCCTGCGTGTGATGAAGAACAAAAAGGGCGACAAGATGGGGTTCATCACCCTTGACGATCGCTCTGGGCGGATCGAAGCTTCGTTGTTTGCCGATGCGTTCCATTCGGCGCAGTCGCTGTTGCAGACTGATGCGATGGTTGTTGTCGAAGGCGAAGTCAGCAACGACGATTTCTCCGGCGGTTTGCGCCTGCGGGTCAAACGGGTGATGAGCATGGAAGATGCGCGCACCAACCTGGCCGAAAGTCTGCGCTTGAAGCTGCAGACCAAGGATTTGAAAGGCGATCAGCTACGCTGGCTGGGTGAGCTGTTCAAGCGTCACCGAGGTGCGTGCCCGATCACCATGGAGTACACGAGCCCCGATGCGAAGGCCTTGCTGCAGTTCGGCGAGACCTGGCGAATCGACCCGGCGGATGCGTTGATTCAAGCCTTGCGTGACCAGTTCGGGCGAGACAACGTCTTCCTCCAATACCGTTGACGGTCAGGTAGCAACTGAACGCCCTGATCTCGACCTGAATTTTTAATCTCGACCTGAACGCGCCTCTCCCTTAAGGTAGGGCGCGAATAGACAACCGGCCGGCCCAAGCTCTCTTGGACGTCGACCCAAGACGGACGCCTATGAACCCGAATTTTCTAGATTTCGAACAGCCGATCGCCGACCTGCAAGCCAAGATCGAAGAGTTGCGCTTGGTCGGTAACGACAATTCGCTGAATATCGGCGATGAGATCTCCCGCCTACAGGACAAAAGCAGCACGCTGACCGAAGACATCTTCGGCAAGCTGACCAGCTGGCAGATCGCGCGTCTGGCGCGTCACCCGAAACGTCCATACACCCTGGACTACATCGAACACATCTTCACCGAGTTCGACGAGCTGCACGGCGACCGTCACTTCTCCGACGACGCTGCCATCGTTGGCGGCGTGGCCCGTCTGGACGACCAGCCGGTGATGATCATCGGTCACCAGAAAGGCCGCGAAGTGCGCGAGAAGGTTCGCCGCAACTTTGGCATGCCGCGTCCGGAAGGCTACCGCAAGGCGTGCCGCCTGATGGAAATGGCCGAGCGCTTCAAAATGCCGATCCTGACCTTCATCGATACCCCGGGTGCTTACCCGGGCATCGACGCTGAAGAGCGCAACCAGAGCGAAGCGATTGCCTGGAACCTGCGTGTCATGGCTCGCCTGAAAACCCCGATCATCGCCACCGTCATCGGTGAAGGTGGTTCCGGTGGTGCACTGGCAATCGGCGTGTGCGATCAGTTGAACATGCTGCAGTACTCGACCTACGCGGTGATCTCGCCGGAAGGTTGTGCGTCGATTCTGTGGAAAACCGCCGAAAAAGCGCCGGATGCCGCTGAAGCCATGGGCATCACCGCCGAGCGCCTGAAAGGCCTGGGCATCGTAGACAAAGTGATCGGCGAACCTCTGGGTGGCGCTCATCGCGACCCGGTGGCGGCTGCTGCATCGATCCGTGCCGAGCTGACCTCGCAACTGGCGATGCTGAAGAAGTTCGACAACGAAGCGCTGCTCAAGCGCCGTTACGAGCGACTGATGAGCTACGGTCTCTGAGATTGACGCAGTACTAATGTAGGAGCCGGCTTGCTGGCGATGGCGGCCGGAAGGCCGGCGGTGTCTGACCGATCCCATCGCCAGCAAGCCGGCTCCTACATTTGATCTTCACAGGTATTGAATCTGTAGTTCTGTTCCGGATTGCGGTGGTATTTGAGATGAGACCCAGACCGGACCTCCCCGCCAATCTTCTGCAAGCCCTGAACCCGTGGCGCAATGCTGCGAAATGGCTCATCGCCTTCTCCGGTGGACTCGACTCCACGGTCCTTTTGCACCTTCTCGCCCATCTCGCCAAAACCGAACACCTCCCTGAGCTGAAAGCTATCCACATTCATCACGGCCTCCAGTCTGCGGCCGATGCGTGGCCGGAGCATTGCCAGTCAGTCTGTGATGCGCTGGGAATACCGCTACAGGTCGTTCACGTCCAGGTTCAGCCCGGCGCCAGCCTTGAGCGTGCAGCCCGTGACGCGCGCTATGGCGCGTTCATCGAGGCTACTCAAGCCAATGAAGTGCTGTTGACCGCCCAGCATCGTGATGATCAGGCGGAAACCCTGTTGTTCCGATTGCTGCGTGGGGCAGGGGTGAGAGGGTTGTCAGGGATGCCGCGCCAGCGTGTGTTGGGCAAAGGGCATCTGCTGCGACCCTTGCTCGATGTCTCGCGAGCAGAGTTGGAGGGTTACGCGAACCAGTACTCATTGAGCTGGATCGAGGATCCTTCCAATCAGGATCGACGTTTCTCGCGTAATTACTTGCGCAATCAGGTGTTCCCGGTGCTGACCGAGCGCTGGCCTCAAGCGATGGCGACGATGGCTCGCAGCGCCGCGCATCTGAGCGAAGCGCAGGAACTGCTCGATGAGTTGGCGCAAATCGATCTGGCCCAGGCCGGCTCCATCAGTGAATTCGATTGGCTGGGTGTGCCGTCACTTGAGCTTTCTACGCTTGCCAGCCTGTCCGCCGCTCGCCAGCGAAATGCAGTGAGTCACTGGCTCTCGGCACTGACTCGTTTACCGGACAGTGACCATTGGTCGGGTTGGGAAGATTTTCGTGATGCTGCCGCGGATGCCTCTCCGGTCTGGCGCTTGGCCGATGGGGAATTGCATCGGGCGAACGGGCGGATCTGGTGGCTGTCGGGCTGCTGGCTGCGAACGCCGCCGCCCGCGCCTGATTGGCCTGATCCCTCGCTATCGCTGGCGTTGCCGGATAACGGCGTGCTCTCGCTCACCGGTCAAACCCCCGATGGCCCGCTGCATATCCGCTATCGTGAAGGGGGCGAGGTCATGAGTCTGCCCGAGCGCGGTCATCGTGATCTGAAGCGTTTGCTCAACGAACGCGGCGTCCCGGGCTTCGTCCGTGGCCGATTGCCGCTGCTCTATCAGGGCGAGCAATTGCTGGCGGTGGCGAGGCTACGAGGATTGAATGGCAGTGAGCAGGACGGCTGGAATTTGCATTGGCAGCCACCGAACGAAGATCAAGGTTTGAGCTGAAAGGGGCTTTCCGGTAGACTACGCTCCCTTCTTGATACAACTTCTGTGGATTCGCCTGAATTGCAGGAGTTGCCGATTACCAAGCAGTCTTTGCTGGGCGATTCCAAAAAATGTGTAGCGAGCAACGTACCGGTGTTTCATCTTCCGGTCTGTCCCAACGCGGCGGTTTTTTTGAAAGGTGCACTGTGATTAATGCAGGTGATCGGGGGCTTCGGCCTTCCTTCGCTTTCCCCGGCGGCTCGGACCGCTTTAACGCAGACTTCTAGGGTTTTTCATGACGCGCTACATATTCGTCACGGGCGGTGTTGTTTCTTCATTGGGGAAAGGCATTGCATCGGCTTCATTGGCGGCCATCCTGGAGGCGCGGGGACTTAAGGTCACCATGCTGAAGCTGGATCCGTACATCAACGTCGATCCGGGCACCATGAGCCCGTTCCAGCACGGTGAAGTGTTCGTCACCCACGACGGCGCCGAGACCGACCTGGACCTGGGTCACTACGAGCGGTTCATCCGCACGACCATGACCCAGAACAACAACTTCACCACTGGCCGTGTCTACGAACACGTCCTGCGCAAAGAGCGCCGTGGTGATTACCTGGGCGCGACCATCCAGGTGATCCCGCACATCACCGACGAAATCAAGCGCCGGATCATCAAGGGCGCCGGCGATGCCGACGTGGCCATGGTCGAGATCGGTGGCACCGTGGGTGACATCGAATCCCAACCGTTCCTCGAAGCCATCCGCCAGCTGCGTTTCGAAGTCGGCGCCAAGCGCGCGATGCTGATGCACCTGACACTGGTGCCGTACATCGCCACTGCCGGCGAAACCAAAACCAAGCCAACCCAGCACTCGGTCAAGGAGCTGCGCTCCATCGGCCTGCAACCTGACGTGCTGGTGTGCCGCTCCGATCACCCGATCGACATCTCCTCGCGTCGCAAGATCGCTCAGTTCACCAACGTTGAAGAACGTGCGGTGATCGCGCTGGAAGACGCCGACACCATCTACAAGATCCCGGGCATCCTGCATTCGCAAGGCCTGGATGATTTTGTGGTCGAGCGTTTCGGCCTGCAATGTGGCGGTGCCGATCTGTCCGAGTGGGAAGCCGTGGTTGACGCCAAGCTCAATCCTGAGCACGAAGTCACCATCGCCATGGTCGGCAAGTACATGGAATTGCTGGACGCCTACAAGTCGCTGATCGAAGCGATGAGTCACGCCGGCATCAGCAACCGCACCAAGGTCAACCTGCGCTACATCGATTCCGAAGACATCGAAAACCAGGGCACCGCGCTGCTGGAAGGCGTCGACGCGATTCTGGTGCCTGGCGGCTTCGGTCTGCGCGGCGTGGAAGGCAAGATCACCGCCGTCCAGTACGCTCGCGAAAACAAGGTTCCGTACCTCGGCATCTGCCTGGGCATGCAAGTGGCGGTCATCGAGTTCGCTCGTAACGTCATGGGCTGGAAAGACGCCAACTCCACCGAGTTCGATCGTGCAAGCGGTCACCCGGTCGTGGGTCTGATCACCGAGTGGGAAGACGCCACCGGCGCCGTCGAAACCCGTACCGAAACCTCCGATCTGGGCGGCACCATGCGTCTCGGCGCACAGGATTGCCTGCTGGAGCCGGGTTCCCTGGTTCACGGCTGCTACGGCAAGGACGTGATCGTCGAGCGTCACCGTCACCGCTACGAAGTGAACAACAACCTGCTGCCGAAAATCATGGAAGCAGGTCTGAAAATCTCCGGTCGCTCCGGTGATGGCGCGCTGGTTGAGGTGGTCGAAGCCCCGGATCATCCATGGTTCGTTGCTTGTCAGTTCCACCCTGAGTTCACCTCGACGCCACGCGACGGTCACCCGTTGTTCAGCGGCTTCGTCAAAGCAGCTTTGGCTCAACACCAGAAGAAGGCTTGAACCTTATGGCGCAGAAGATCATCCGCGTAGGCGATATCGAGATTGCCAACGACAAGCCAATGGTGCTTTTCGGTGGCATGAACGTGCTGGAAAGCCGCGACATGGCGATGCAGGTCTGCGAAGAGTACGTGAAGGTTACCGAGAAACTCGGTATCCCTTACGTGTTCAAGGCCAGCTTCGACAAGGCCAACCGTTCCTCCGTGACCTCTTACCGTGGCCCCGGCCTGGAAGAGGGCATGCGGATTTTCCAGGACATCAAGCAAGCCTTCGGCGTGCCGATCATCACCGACGTCCACGAGCCTGAACAGGCCGCGGTCGTCGCTGAAGTCTGCGACATCATCCAGCTGCCGGCCTTCCTGTCGCGCCAGACCGACCTCGTGGTCGCGATGGCCAAGACCGGTGCGGTGATCAACATCAAGAAAGCCCAGTTCCTCGCACCTCAGGAAATGAAACACATCCTGAACAAGTGCGTGGAAGCGGGTAACGATCAGTTGATCCTCTGTGAGCGTGGTTCGAGCTTCGGCTACAACAACCTGGTGGTCGACATGCTTGGCTTCGGCATCATGAAGCAGTTCGAGTACCCGGTGTTCTTCGACGTGACCCACGCGCTGCAAATGCCTGGCGGTCGTGCCGATTCCGCCGGCGGTCGTCGCGCCCAGGTCCTCGATCTGGCGAAAGCCGGGATCAGCCAGTCACTGGCAGGTCTGTTCCTCGAAGCCCACCCGGACCCGGACAACGCCAAATGCGACGGCCCTTGCGCCTTGCGTCTGGACAAACTGGAGCCATTCCTGGCCCAGCTCAAAGCTTTGGACGAACTGGTGAAGAGTTTTCCGACGGTAGAAACCGCGTAATCCTCATTTCTCCGGTAAAGTACCGCACGATTTGTTGCTCAGGCCCTCGGGCCTGAGCCTTATCGTCCGCAAGTCTGCCCGTTGCACATCACTTGCCGGCGATAAAAGATTTCCTTCAGCTGCGTCGTTTTCGTCAACTTTGGAGTGTTTACAACAATGGCAAAAATCGTCGACATCAAAGGTCGTGAAGTTCTCGACTCCCGTGGCAACCCCACCGTGGAAGCGGACGTGCTTCTCGATAACGGCATCATCGGCAGTGCTTGCGCGCCGTCCGGTGCTTCCACTGGCTCGCGTGAAGCGCTCGAGCTGCGTGATGGCGACAAGAGCCGTTACCTGGGCAAAGGCGTTCTGAAAGCCGTCGCCAACATCAACGGTCCGATCCGCGACCTGTTGAAAGGTACAGATCCGAGCGACCAGAAAGCGCTGGATCACGCGATGATCAAGCTGGACGGTACTGAAAACAAAGGCTCCCTGGGCGCCAACGCGATCCTCGCCGTTTCCCTGGCCGCGGCCAAGGCAGCAGCTCAGGACCAGGACCTGCCGCTGTACGCACACATCGCCAACCTGAACGGCACCCCGGGTGTTTACTCGATGCCGGTTCCGATGATGAACATCATCAACGGTGGCGAGCACGCCGATAACAACGTCGACATCCAGGAATTCATGGTTCAGCCGGTTGGCGCCAAGTCTTTCTCGGAAGGTCTGCGCATGGGCACCGAGATTTTCCATCACCTCAAAGCTGTGTTGAAGGCTCGTGGCCTGAGCACTGCCGTCGGTGACGAAGGTGGTTTCGCACCGAACCTGGCTTCCAACGAAGACGCTTTGAAAGTGATCTCCGAAGCCGTGGCCAACGCTGGTTACAAGCTGGGCACCGACGTGACCCTGGCACTGGACTGCGCGGCCAGCGAGTTCTACGAAGACGGCAAGTACAACCTGTCCGGCGAAGGCCAGGTGTTCACCGCTGAAGGTTTCGCCGATTACCTGAAAGGCCTGACCGAGCGTTACCCGATCATCTCCATCGAAGATGGCCTGGACGAGTCCGACTGGGCTGGCTGGAAAATCCTCACCGACAAGATCGGCGAGAAGACCCAGCTGGTAGGCGACGACCTGTTCGTAACCAACACCAAGATCCTGAAAGAAGGCATCGATAAAAAGATCGCCAACTCGATCCTGATCAAGTTCAACCAGATCGGCACCCTGACCGAAACCCTGGAAGCCATCCAGATGGCCAAGGCCGCCGGTTACACCGCCGTGATCTCGCACCGCTCCGGCGAAACCGAAGATTCGACCATTGCCGACCTGGCTGTGGGCACTTCGGCTGGCCAGATCAAGACCGGCTCCCTGTGCCGTTCCGATCGCGTTTCCAAGTACAACCAACTGCTGCGTATCGAAGAGCAGTTGAACGGCAAAGCCAAGTACAACGGCCGCAGCGAGTTCCGCGGTTAAGCTGTAGAAGGTAAAAAGACACCGGATTGTGTCGGAAAAATCGCGACAGCGACGTTTTTGCCACTAATCTGATGCCTTAAGAGCACAAGCCTGGATTTTCCAGGCTTCGTGCTATCAGAAGCTTCAAAGTTTTGGCATGGCTGTCTTTTTTCACTGGATACCTGATATTCGATGCGCAGTCCCAATTGGTTGTTCCTCGTCTTGCTCTTGTTGCTGGCTGGCCTGCAATACCGCCTGTGGGTGGGTAATGGCAGTCTGGCGCAAGTGGCCGAGCTGACTCAGCAGATCGCGGATCAACATGCTGAGAACGAAGGCCTGCTGGAGCGCAATCGGGTCATGGACGCTGAAGTCAGTGAATTGAAAAAAGGCATGGAGACCGTTGAAGAGCGGGCTCGCCATGAGTTGGGCATGGTCAAGGACGGTGAAACCCTTTACCAGTTGGCTCAATGAATTCCTCGTTACCGGCCTTCTGGGCCGTTATCCCTGCCGCGGGCGTCGGTGCCCGTATGGCCGCAGACCGTCCCAAGCAATACTTGCACCTGGGCGGGCGCACTATTCTTGAACACAGCCTTGGCTGTTTCCTTGACCATCCTTCCCTCAAGGGGCTGGTGGTCAGTCTGGCTGTTGATGATCCTTATTGGCCCAATCTGGCATGCGCCGGCGATTCGCGTATTCAACGCGTTGACGGTGGTGCCGAGCGTTCCGGGTCGGTGCTCAATGCCTTGCTGCACTTGCATGCGTTGGGTGCGGACGATGAGGATTGGGTGTTGGTCCACGATGCTGCGCGACCGAATCTGAGCCGCGATGATCTGGACAAGTTGCTGGTTGAACTGGCTGACGATCCGGTCGGCGGGCTGCTGGCGGTTCCGGCACGCGATACCCTGAAGCGGGTCGACAAGCACGGTCGTGTCGTTGAAACCGTGGACCGCAGCGTGATCTGGCAGGCGTATACGCCGCAGATGTTTCGACTTGGCGCGTTGCATCGGGCGTTGGCGGACAGTCTGGTGGCGGATGCTGTTATCACTGATGAAGCGTCGGCGATGGAGTGGGCTGGTTCATCGCCACGCCTTATCGAAGGGCGTTCCGACAATCTCAAGGTCACACGTCCCGAAGATCTTGAATGGTTGAGACAACGCTGGGCCAATCGCCGCTAGAGTGCTTTCATCATTCTGAAACCGCGTCGCGTCCTTCGCGAGCAAGCCCGCTCCCACATTCGGTCGCATTCTTTCTGAAGGAACTCGGTGAACTGTGGGAGCGGGCTTGCTCGCGAAAGCGGTAGTCCAGACAGCAAATCCGGCAATGATTTACATCAGCTTCGGTACTCCGGTCTTTGTGCCAACCCTTCCTTCAAATAATCCACCAACTTGCGCACCTTCGGCGACAGATGCCGCTGCTGTGGATAAAGCGCCCAAACGGCAGTGTTCGGCGGCTGATGAGCCTCCAGCAGCGAAATCAAATCCCCGGTTTTCAGATGCTCCAGCACGTAGTAATCCGGCAACTGACAGAGCCCGACGCCCTGTAACGCCGCATCCAGCACTGCTTGCCCACTGTTGCAACGCCAGTTTCCCTGCACCCGCTGGGAAAATTCCCGCCCGTTCTGTTCCAGTTGCCACAGGTCCGAACTACCGATGAGGCAGTTGTGGCGGCTCAGTTCCGACAAGCTATGTGGGCGACCATACCGTTCCAGGTAGGACGGCGACGCACACAAATACATGCGTCGCGGTGCCAGTCGCGTGGCGACCAGTCGTGAGTCCTGAAGGCGGCCGAGGCGGATCGCCAGGTCCAGGCCTTCATGCACCAGGTCGAGTTGACGGTTGCTCAGCTCGATATCAATCCGCAGTTGCGGATAGAGCCCCATGAATCGCGTCACCAGCGGCACGATAAAGCGTTCGCCATAGGCCACCGCGCAGGTCATGCGCAACATGCCTTTGGGCTCGCTGGTCAGGTCGCCGACGGCTCTGAGCGCTTCTTCACGACCGTCCTGCAACCGTTGGCAATGCTGCAAAAACGTTTGCCCGGCTTCGGTCAGCGTGACTCGTCGGGTGCTGCGGTACAGCAGGCGCGTCTGAAGGCGTTCTTCGAGGCGTACTATTTGGCGACTGATGTGGGAGGACGACACCCCAAGACGCTCTGCCGCCGCCGTAAACTGGCTGCATTCGGCCACGGCAACGAACTCGTCGATACCTTCCCAGCGGTTCTCGGACATTAACGATTATCCCTGTATGGCAATAATGTTTTGCTTTTGTCCGGATTATTCACCGTAAGGCGCTGTATTACACTCACTGTCTCGTTTTATTCACTGGAGAACCAACATGATCAAGTCGCGCGCCGCCGTTGCCTTCGAGGCCAAGAAACCCCTCGAGATCGTTGAAGTCGATGTCGCCCTGCCCAAGGCCGGTGAAGTTCTGTTGCGTGTGGTTGCCTCCGGTGTCTGTCATACCGATGCCTACACCCTGTCGGGCGCTGACCCGGAAGGTATCTTCCCGTCGATCCTCGGCCACGAAGGTGGCGCGGTGGTTGAGGCGATTGGCGAGGGCGTGACCTCGGTCGCTGTCGGCGATCATGTGATCCCGCTGTACACCCCGGAATGCCGCCAGTGCAAATTCTGCCTGTCGGGCAAGACCAACCTGTGCCAGGCGATTCGTGCGACCCAGGGCAAAGGCCTGATGCCAGATGGCACCACGCGTTTTTCCTACAAGGGCCAGCCGATTTTCCACTACATGGGCACTTCGACGTTCTCCGAATACACCGTGCTGCCGGAAATCTCCGTCGCCAAGATTCCTAAAGAAGCGCCACTGGAAAAAGTCTGTCTGCTGGGCTGCGGCGTCACTACCGGCATTGGCGCGGTACTCAATACAGCCAAGGTGAAACCGGGTGATACCGTGGCAATTTTCGGTCTTGGCGGTATTGGTCTGTCGGCGGTCATTGGCGCGGTAAAAGCCAAGGCTGCGCGCATCATCGCCATCGACATCAACCCGGCCAAATTCGAGATCGCCAAACAGTTGGGTGCAACCGACTGCGTGAACCCGAAAGACTTCGACCGTCCGATCCAGGAAGTCATCGTCGACATGACCGATGGCGGCGTCGATTTTTCCTTCGAGTGCATCGGCAATGTCCAATTGATGCGCGCCGCACTTGAGTGCTGCCACAAGGGCTGGGGCGAGTCGGTGATCATCGGCGTCGCCGGTGCCGGTCAGGAAATCGCTACCCGCCCATTCCAGTTGGTCACCGGTCGCGTCTGGCGCGGTTCGGCGTTCGGCGGTGTGCGCGGTCGTACCGAGTTGCCGAGCTATGTCGAAATGGCCGAGACCGGCGAGATCCCGCTGGATACGTTCATCACCCACACCATGGGCCTGGAAGATATCAACAAGGCTTTCGACCTGATGCATGAAGGAAAAAGCATCCGTTCCGTCATTCATTTCTGAGGTCGGTCATGAGCCTGGAAAATATCTCCTGCCAGAAAAGCTTCGGCGGCTGGCACAAACGCTACCGGCACCGTTCCGACGTGCTCGGTTGCGACATGGTGTTTGCCGTGTACCTGCCGCCGCAAGCGGAGCAGGGCGGCAAACTGCCGGTGCTGTACTGGTTGTCCGGCCTGACCTGCACCGACGAAAACTTCATGCAAAAGGCCGGCGCCATGCGCATGGCCGCCGAGCTTGGGTTGATCATCGTTGCCCCGGACACCAGTCCGCGCGGTCCCGATGTGCCGGGTGATCCGGACGGTGCCTGGGACTTCGGCCTAGGCGCCGGGTTTTATCTGAATGCCACGCAGGAACCCTGGTCGCGGCATTATCGGATGCATGACTATGTCGTGCAGGAATTGCCGGCATTGGTCGAAGCCCATTTCCCGGCTTCGGACAAGCGCGGTATCAGCGGCCACTCCATGGGCGGTCACGGCGCGCTGGTCTGTGCGTTGCGCAATCCGGGGCGCTATCAGTCGGTGTCGGCGTTCTCGCCGATCAACAATCCGATGGATTGCCCATGGGGGCAGAAAGCCTTTTCCCGTTACCTGGGCGAAGACCGTTCGAAGTGGCGCGAGTGGGATGCCTGTGCGCTGATTGCCGAGGCTGACGAGAAGCTGCCGCTGTTGGTCGACCAAGGTGATCGAGATGATTTTCTCGCCACCCAGCTCAAGCCTGAAGCCTTGCAACAGGCGGCCAAACTGGCCGGTCATCCGCTGACGTTGCGCTTGCAACCGGGCTACGACCACAGCTATTTCTTCATCGCCAGCTTCATCGATGAACACTTGCAGCATCATGGACGTGCTCTAAGCGCCTAATGACTGACAAAGCAGGTAGAATCACGCCCTGACAAAAATCGGGGCGTTTTTTTATGCGTATTGGCCACGGCTATGATGTGCACCGTTTCGCTGAAGGCGATTTCATTACTCTGGGCGGCGTGCGCATTGCACACGGCTTCGGGCTGCTCGCTCATTCCGACGGTGACGTCCTGCTGCACGCCTTGAGCGATGCCTTGCTCGGCGCTGCTGCGCTGGGTGATATCGGCAAGCATTTCCCGGACACCGACCCGACATTCAAGGGTGCCGACAGCCGTGTGCTGTTGCGTCATGTCGTCGCACTGGTCCACGCCAAGGGCTGGAAGGTCGGCAACGTTGATAACACCATCGTCGCCCAGGCGCCGAAAATGGCCCCGCATATCGAATCGATGCGTGCGCTGATTGCCGCGGATCTTCAAGTTGAGTTGGATCAAGTGAACGTGAAAGCTACCACCACCGAAAAGCTCGGCTTTGTCGGTCGCGAAGAAGGTATTGCCGTGCACTCCGTTGCCTTGTTGCTGCGCGCATGAACGAACTGCAATTGCTTGGCCCGCGTGCCTATGGTGAAGCTCTCGGCACCGCTGTACTGAAAGCTACGGCGGAAGATTTCCAGGTCGATGAAGTCCTCAATATTCCGCTCAGCGGCGACGGCGAGCACCTGTGGATCTGGGTGGAAAAACGCGGCCTGAATACCGAAGAGGCAGCACGTCGAATCGCCAAGGCGGCGGGCGTGCCATTGCGCACCGTCAGTTACGCCGGTCTCAAGGATCGTCAGGCGCTGACGCGTCAGTGGTTCAGCGTACAACTGCCGGGCAAGGCCGACCCTGATCTGTCGGCGGCGGAAAACGATACGCTGAAAATCCTCAAGACCGGTCGGCACAAACGCAAGCTGCAACGCGGTGCCCACTCGGCCAACGGTTTCACCTTGCGTCTCACGCAATTCGCTGGCGACAAAGCGGCGATCGAAGCGCGTCTGCAACTGATCGCCAAACAAGGTATTCCGAATTATTTCGGCGCCCAGCGTTTCGGCTTTGACGGTGGCAACGTGGTCGATGCCCGTAGCTGGGCCGCGCGCAAGGCCTTGCCGGAGCAGCGCAACGTGCGTTCGCGTCTGCTTTCCACCGCCCGCAGTTTTCTGTTTAACCAAGTGTTGGCGGCGCGCGTTGCTGATGGCACCTGGCAGCAAGCGCAGGTTGGCGATCTGTTGGCGTTTACCGACAGCCGCAGTTTTTTCCCGGCCGGTGAGGCCGAGTGCAGCGACCCGCGACTGGCGATTCTAGACCTGCACCCGACCGGCCCGCAGTGGGGTGAAGGTGACTCGCCGGCGATGGGCGCTGTCCATGAACTGGAGCAGGCAATCGCCGCCCGCGAAGCAGACCTTCGCGATTGGTTGATTAACGCCGGAATGAGCCACGAACGTCGCATCCTGCGACTGCCCATTGGTGGGTTGACGTGGCATTATCCCGAGCCTGACATTCTGCAACTGGAATTCGTCCTGCCGGCCGGATGCTTTGCCACTGTATTGGTGCGCGAGCTTGTTGATCTGGTGCCGGTGGGGCAGACGGACAGCCCATGCGTATTCTGATTTCTAACGACGATGGGGTAACCGCACCCGGTCTCGCCGCGCTTTATGCTGCGCTGGCAGATTACACCGAATGCGTGGTTATCGCCCCGGACCAGGACAAAAGCGGCGCCAGCAGTTCGCTGACGCTCGATCGTCCGTTGCACCCGCAAACCCTGGCCAACGGCTTTATCAGCCTTAATGGCACACCGACCGATTGCGTGCACCTGGGCCTCAACGGCTTGCTGGAACGCGAAGCGGACATGGTGGTTTCCGGCATTAACCTGGGCGCCAACCTGGGGGACGATGTGTTGTATTCCGGTACCGTGGCAGCGGCCCTCGAGGGGCGTTTCCTGAAGCGGCCATCGTTTGCCTTTTCGTTGGTCTCACGGCAGGTCGAGAACCTTCCCACAGCCGCTTACTTTGCGCGCAAACTGGTGGAAGCCCACGCTGACCTTGACCTGCCACCGCGCACGGTGCTGAACGTGAACATTCCCAATTTGCCGCTGGACCACATCCGCGGAATCCAGCTGACGCGCCTCGGCCATCGCGCCCGCGCCGCGGCACCGATGAAAGTGGTCGACCCGCGCGGCAAGTCCGGTTACTGGATCGCCGCCGCCGGGGACGCCGAAGACGGCGGCCCGGGCACCGACTTCCATGCGGTGATGCAAGGCTATGTATCCATCACGCCGCTGCAACTGGATCGCACCTTCAATGATGCTTTCGCAAGTCTCGACGGCTGGCTGGAGGGACTGCGCTGATGGCTCGTGAACAAGACCCGATGCATCGCGGTATCGGGATGACCTCGCAACGTACCCGCGAGCGCCTGATTCAGCGGTTGTACGAGGAAGGCATTTCCAACACCAAGGTGCTGGAAGTGATCCGCCTTACGCCACGACACCTGTTCGTCGACGAAGCGCTGGCACACCGTGCCTACGAAGACACGGCGTTGCCGATCGGTAACAACCAGACGATCTCCCAGCCTTACATGGTGGCCCGCATGAGCGAGCTGCTGCTGGAAGCGGGGCCTCTGGACAAGGTAATGGAAATCGGCACGGGGTCGGGTTATCAGACCGCAATCCTGTCGCAACTGGTCGAGCGGGTTTTTTCCGTCGAACGCATCAAGGTTCTGCAGGACCGGGCCAAGGAACGCCTGGTTGATCTGAACTTGCGCAATGTGGTTTTCCGCTGGGGCGATGGCTGGGAAGGCTGGCCTGCGCTGGCGCCGTACAACGGCATTATCGTGACGGCGGTGGCGACCGATGTGCCTCAGGCCTTGCTTGATCAGTTGGCACCTGGAGGGCGACTGGTCATACCGGTCGGCTCGGGTGAAGTGCAACAGTTGATGCTGATCATCCGCGAAGAGCACGGGTTTTCCAGGCGTGTTCTGGGGGCGGTGCGTTTCGTTCCATTGCTCAACGGCCCCCTGGCCTGAGCATTTGTCCGGGCGCGGTGAATTCTCTTCGATTGCCTCTGTCTTACAGCGGCGTCGATCGGTTAAACGGGTTTCATCGTCAGGTAGCAAACGTGTGCTTCGCTTCATTAAAGGTAAAGCCTGCACAGCCCGTTATACTGGTGACACTTCATGCCGGGAGCGCGGCAATTCAATATTTCAGCCACCACAAAGGGAGCGGCGGGTGAGTCTCACAGTCATTGCGCAGCGAATGGGTATAACGAGCTTTCAGCGCCTGGTGACTGGCCTAGTCTTGAGTACCTTGCTGGTCGGTTGTTCCAGCAACAAGTCGAGCGACGTACGCGTCGTCGATCGCAACAATGCCGTGGCCCAGCGTCCGGCAGTGACCACGGGCCAGTATGTGGTTCGACCTAAAGACACCTTGTTTTCCATCGCCTTTCGCTACGGCTGGGACTACAAAGCCCTCGCCGCACGCAACAACATTCCTGCGCCTTACACGATACATCCGGGTCAGACGATTCGCTTTGACGGTCGCACCGGTTCAACGCCGACGGCGGTGGCCAGCCCGGCCGATTCGGCGCCTTCATCGTCGAGTAAAACCACAGTAATCCGGCGCCAGCCGAATGGCGCAACTACGACGACAACGGTGGTTGCACCGTCCGTCGCCAACAAGCCAGCACCCGCTCCGATGCCTCCTGCAGGCCCGGCCCCGACCGGCTGGGGGTGGCCTTCTAATGGCATTCTCATTGGAAAATTCTCTTCAAACGGTAGTTTGAATAAAGGAATTGATATCGCCGGGGATTTGGGACAGCCTGTTTTAGCTGCGTCTGATGGGACGGTGGTATACGCCGGGAGTGGCTTAAGGGGCTACGGCGAATTGGTCATCATCAAACACAGCGACACCTACGTCAGTGCCTACGGTCACAACCGCAGGCTGTTGGTTCGGGAGGGGCAGCAGGTCAAGGTCGGACAGACAATTGCCGAAATGGGGTCAACGGGTACAGACCGGGTGAAACTGCATTTTGAGATTCGCCGACAAGGTAAACCTGTAGATCCGCTGCAGTTCCTGCCACGTCGTTGATTTGTTACCAGCCTGTTCCGTCACGTAGAGGGAACAGGCTCCAGCGTTGCCAAGGATAAAGGCGCCGCTTGAGCCTGAGGTCGAACTCACCAAAGGACTATAACAATGGCTCTCAGTAAAGAAGTGCCGGAGTTTGACATCGACGATGAGGTTCTCCTGATGGAGACCGGCATCGGTACGGATTCGATGTCGAATGATGAAGGGGCTGCTCCACCTTCCGTTCGTGCCAAATCCAGACACTCCGCCTCGTTAAAGCAACACAAGTACATCGATTACACGCGTGCGCTCGATGCCACGCAGCTGTACCTCAATGAAATCGGCTTTTCCCCTCTGCTGTCCCCCGAAGAAGAAGTTCACTTTGCACGCTTGTCGCAAAGTGGCGATCCGGCCGGGCGCAAACGCATGATTGAAAGCAACCTGCGGCTGGTGGTGAAAATCGCCCGACGCTATGTCAATCGTGGCTTGTCGCTGCTGGACCTGATCGAAGAGGGCAACCTCGGACTGATTCGGGCGGTAGAAAAGTTCGACCCCGAACGTGGCTTCCGCTTTTCGACCTACGCAACCTGGTGGATTCGTCAGACCATCGAGCGCGCGATCATGAATCAGACCCGGACCATCCGGTTGCCGATCCATGTGGTCAAAGAGCTTAACGTGTACCTGAGGGCCGCACGGGAGCTGACGCAAAAACTCGATCATGAACCCTCACCCGAAGAAATCGCCAACCTGCTGGAAAAACCGGTGGGCGAGGTCAAGCGCATGCTGGGCCTGAACGAGCGGGTTTCTTCGGTCGATGTCTCACTGGGTCCGGATTCGGATAAAACCCTGCTGGACACCCTTACCGACGACCGTCCGACCGATCCATGCGAACTGCTGCAGGATGACGACCTGTCCCAGAGCATCGATCAATGGCTCTCGGAACTGACCGACAAGCAGCGCGAGGTGGTCATACGCCGCTTCGGCTTGCGCGGGCACGAGAGCAGCACGCTGGAAGATGTAGGCCTGGAAATTGGCCTGACCCGGGAACGCGTCAGACAGATTCAGGTTGAAGGCCTGAAGCGTCTTCGGGAGATTCTGGAGAAAAATGGCTTGTCGAGTGAGTCGCTGTTCCAATAAGCAAATCGCTTGAGCGGCATGCAAAAAGCCCCGACTGGTTCGGGGCTTTTTGTTGTCTGGCTGACGCGCCTGCAATGACGATATGTTTGTAGTCTTGCGGTGTAAGTCTTGGCTTACTCTTGCGTAAGTGTTCGCTATTTTTACACCCTGGAAGACGACTACTGTTCGCCGAGGCTGGTTTTAATGCTTTGATTTATATAAATATTTATAAAAGCTAGGAACATATGACAGCGGATTTTTGCGGGGGAGGGCGATTGCTCTTGCTCGGGAATTCTCTAGTATTCAGGTTGTGTCGACGGACAGACACGCCCTTCAAGGATGAGGGGAAAGGACATTGCAGGATGCGATTCATCAGGACGATGAAAAGGAACACAGGGAATAGGGAAAAAATGTGGGCGGGTCAAACCGCCCCTTTTTTTTGTCTTTTTTTGGTTTGGGTGCCACTTTATTTTCCGCGTGGGCACTGTTCTTTGTAGGAGCCAGCTTGCTGGCGATGGCGGCTTGATAGCCGACCGTTTTCTTCCTGGTGTACATATCCGTTTCTGCGGTAACGGCGGCTATTGGTTTCGCCCTTACGGCGAGTCACTTGGAAGAGCCCCAAGTAACCAAGGGCTCTTGCCCCTTTCGTTCGGTGCCTCGCCTAGGCTCGGCATGTCCTCACTCCGGTCCTGCTCCGTGGGCCCGCCGCCATCGGCCATCCATGGCCGGGGGCGGCTAACCCGGCATCCATGCCGGGTTGCCCACTGCGCAGAACCTGCGCTCGGCCTCTCGAGGGGGCGTGTACCTCAAGATCAAAAGCTGAAGGCGAGCTAACGCTCGGCCTGATGAGTGGTGAGAATCAAAAGCGTACGTGCCCCTCTGTAGGCGCTGGCTTGCCAGCGATGGTGGTCAACGGTAGCGCGTGCTGTCTGGATAGACGCGGCGCACTTGAATCCATCGCCAGCAGGCTGGCTCCTACAGGAGTGGCGTGATCCCGGTTCTCTCACACGACACAGAATCTGTAGGAGCTGGCTTGCCAGCGATGGTGGTCAACGGTAACGCGTGCTGCCTGGATAGACGCGGCGCACTTGAATCCATCGCCAGCAAGCTGGCTCCTACAGGTTTTTGCGTTATCAATTTTTTTGCCTGCAAAAAAGCAAAAAGGCCCGCAAGGGGCCTTTTCGGGAACGCAGGGTCAATCAGCGTTCGAGGTCTTTGATCTTGCCTTTGACGCCATCCCACTCTTCGGCGTCGGGCAACGATTCTTTCTTCTCGGTGATGTTCGGCCAGATTTCGGCCAACTCAACGTTCAGCTGAATGAATTCCTGCATCTCTTCCGGGACTTCATCTTCGGAGAAGATGGCCACGGCAGGGCATTCTGGTTCGCACAGTGCGCAGTCGATGCACTCATCCGGGTGAATCACCAGGAAATTCGGGCCTTCGTAAAAGCAGTCCACCGGACAGACTTCTACGCAGTCGGTGTACTTGCACTTGATGCAGTTGTCGGTGACGACGAAGGTCATTTCTAATTTTCTCCTCAGGCGGCGGCAGCGGAGCCCCTTCACGTTGGGGTCGCCAGGTTTGGGAGCGATAGTCTGCAGGCCAGGCTATTAGCCTGCAGCATCCCAAACCGCGCGAGATTCTAACAGCTTGCAGGCAAGTGCGTTAGATCCGTGTCTTTAGTGTATAGAGCATTTCTAGTGCACGACGCGGTGTCAGGTCGTCCAGATCCAGTTTGGCCAGTTCTTCGAGTACCGGATGCGGCAGGCTGGCGAACATGTCGCTTTGCTGTGGCGCGGCCGATTTGCCTTTGGCAGCCTTGGGCACTTCATGCGGCAGCGCGGTGGCTTCCAGTCGACCCAGGTGCTCGCGAGCGCGCACGATCACTTCGCTTGGCACGCCGGCCAGTTGTGCAACGGCCAGGCCATAACTCTGGCTGGCAGGCCCAGGCAGCACGTGGTGCAGGAACACAATGCGCTCGTTGTGCTCAGTGGCATTGAGGTGCACGTTGGCCACCAGCGGTTGCGCCTCCGGTAGCACCGTCAGTTCAAAATAGTGCGTGGCAAACAGCGTGTAAGCCCGCAGCTGCGCCAGGCGTTCAGCCGCCGCCCATGCCAGGGACAGGCCGTCGAAGGTGCTGGTGCCGCGACCGACTTCGTCCATCAGCACCAGGCTGCGCTCGGTGGCGTTGTGCAGAATGTTGGCGGTTTCGCTCATTTCGACCATGAAGGTCGAACGCCCACCGGCCAGATCATCGCTGGAACCGATCCGGGTAAAGATCCGGTCCACCAGCGACAATTCGCAACTGGCCGCCGGCACGAAGCTGCCGATGTGCGCCAGCAGTACGATCAACGCGGTCTGGCGCATGTAGGTGGATTTACCGCCCATGTTCGGACCGGTGATCACCAGCATGCGCGTGTTGTCGTCGAGGCTCAGGTCGTTGGCCACGAACGGCGTGGTCAGTACTTGCTCGACCACCGGGTGACGACCCTGGCTGATGCGCATGCACGGCTCGTCGACGAAGCGCGGGCAGTTCAGGTCGAGGTTCAGCGCGCGTTCGGCGAGGTTGCTCAGCACATCCAGCTCGGCCAGGGCAGCAGCGGTGTCTTGCAGCGGCGGCAATTGGCTGATCAAGTCTTCGAGCAGCGCTTCGTAGAGCATCTTCTCGCGGGCGAGGGCGCGGCTCTTGGCCGACAGCGCCTTGTCCTCGAACGCCTTCAGTTCCGGCGTGATAAAGCGCTCGGCGCCTTTGAGCGTCTGGCGACGGATATAGTCGGCCGGCGCCGATTCAGCCTGCTTGCTCGGCAGCTCGATAAAGTAGCCGTGAATGCGGTTGTAACCGACTTTCAGGTGCGACAGACCGGTGCGGGCCTTCTCGCGTGCTTCCAGATCGATCAGGAACTGCCCGGCGTTTTCGCTGAGCGATTGCAGGTCGTCGAGTTCGCTGTCGTAACCGGTTTTCAACACGCCGCCGTCACGGATCACCGCAGGCGGGTTGTCGATGATGGCTTTTTCCAGCAGGGCCGCCAGTTCCGGGTAAGTACTGGTGGTCTTGGCCAGTTGAATAATGTGCGGCGCTTCCAGCTCTGCCATCGCCACTTGCAGCTCAGGCAATGCACCGAGGGCATCGCGCAGGCGCGCCAGGTCGCGAGGGCGCGCATTACGCAAACCGATGCGCGCGAGAATCCGCTCGATGTCACCGATTTCCTTGAGCTGCGGTTGCAGCTTTTCGAAACGGTAACCGTCGAGCAGACAGGTGATCGAGGTCTGGCGCGCGAGCAAAACGTTCAGGTCCCGCAGCGGACGATTCAACCAGCGAGTCAGCAAGCGGCTGCCCATGGCGGTCTGGCAGCGATCGACCACCGATTGCAGCGTGTTGTCGCGACCACCGGCCAGGTTGGTGTCCAGTTCCAGGTTGCGACGGCTTGCGCCATCCAGCACCACGGTGTCGTCCAGGCGCTCATGGCGCAGGCTGCGCAAATGGGGCAGGGCGGTGCGCTGGGTTTCCTTGGCATAGCTGAGCAGGCAGCCGGCAGCGCCGATGGCCAGGGTCAGGTTCTCGCAGCCAAAACCCTTCAGGTCCTGGGTCGAAAACTGCTGGCAGAGACTTTTCAGCGCCGAGTCGCGCTCGAAATCCCACGGCGCACGACGACGAACCCCACGGCGTTTCTCCGCCGGCAAATCCTTCGGCCAGTCATCCGGGATCATCAACTCCACCGGATTGACCCGCTCCAGTTCCGCCAGCAGGTTTTCCCAGCCCTTGATCTCCAGCACGGAGAAGTTGCCGCTGGTGATATCCAGCACCGCCAGACCGAACAGACGCTCGTCACCCAGCACCGCGGCGATCAGGTTGTCCCGACGCTCATCCAGCAGCGCTTCATCACTGACCGTGCCCGGCGTGATGATCCGCACTACCTGCCGATCCACCGGGCCTTTGCTGGTCGCCGGGTCGCCGACCTGTTCACAGATCACCACCGATTCGCCGAGCTTCACCAGTTTCGCCAGGTAACCTTCCGCGGCGTGGTAAGGAATCCCACACATCGGAATCGCCTGACCGGCCGACTGCCCACGGGCGGTCAGGGTGATGTCCAGCAACTTGGCGGCCTTCTTCGCGTCTTCATAGAAGATCTCGTAGAAGTCACCCATGCGATAGAACATCAACTGGTCGGGGTGCTGGTTCTTCAGGCGCCAGTACTGCTGCATCATTGGCGTGTGAGAGGACAGATCGGAGAGTGCTTTATTCATCGGATAATCAGGCAAATTCGTTGAAAGGTGTAGGGCAAAGGAGGGACATCGGCCCGGCTTTTCCGCGATGGGCGCAAGGTTACCATGGGCGGTCCGCCCGACGCAGGCAACTAAAGCTGTGCGATACATTTCTGCTGTCTATGCACTAATTATGCAATTCTGCATTTGCCTCCGTAAAAAAGATCAAGCACTATGCGCGTTATGCAAAAACGCAATGTTTCTTCCGTATTAAGAGCGCTGCTCGATCAGCACGGGATCTCCCCCACGGAGCTTCACCGTCGCACCGGCGTGCCTCAATCCACTCTCTCGCGGATCCTCAGCGGGAAGATTGTCGATCCTTCGGATAAGCACATTTCGAAGATCGCCGAGTACTTCGCCGTGAGCACCGATCAGTTGCGTGGCCGCGCGGATGTCGCGCCTGCCGCCCATTCCGGTCGCGATGAATTGCATTCCGAACTCAAGGACATAAGCCTGTGGGACGACGATACGCCTGTCGATGACGACGAGGTGTCGGTCCCCTTTCTTCGCGAGGTTGAATTGGCTGCTGGATCAGGAAGATTCGTCATCGAAGAAAGCGAGCGCTCTAGCCTGCGCTTCGGCAAGCGCAGCTTGCGCCACAACGGTGTGCAGTTCGACCAGGCCAAATGCGTGACGGTGCGTGGTAACAGCATGCTGCCGGTACTGCGCGACGGCGCCACCGTGGGGGTCAATGCCGGCAAGTGCGGGATCGGCGATATCGTCGATGGCGACCTTTATGCGATCAACCACAACGGTCAGCTGCGGGTTAAACAGCTTTATCGTTTGCCGACGGGGATTCGCCTGCGCAGCTTCAATCGCGATGAACATCCGGACGAGGACTACACCTTCCAGGAGATCCAGGAAGAGCAGATTGTCATCCTCGGCCACGTCTTCTGGTGGGGCATGTACGCCCGCTAACCTCATCGCTGTCAGATAAAACCCGCCATCGTGCGGGTTTTTTTTCGCCTGCTGAAAACCGCCAACGCCTTTGTCTGTGGGGCTTCCATGCGTCAGTGCATTTGCAATGCATAAATAAATGCATTTATGCATTGACTGTATATGCATCCATGCATATTCTTTGTCTCAAGCCGCTCAACAAAGCAGCTCGAAACGAAGTTCTTTAGTTCCACGACAAAGGCAGCGATGAACCGGCCTCAACGGTTCAGAGGGTTGGCAACTGACCCGGGTGTGCAGCGTAAAGCACCAGAAGCAGTTATCCGGCGGGCAGGGACCGCGGTCGGAAAAACAATCTGAATGGACCCGTACCGCGCCAGTAGCGCCGAAAGGTCAACGCGAAGGATCGCATTACTGAAAAGCCCGGCAAGCGCCGGGCTTTTTGGAATGCCTACCTCGTACGAGGTCGATCAACCTCATCCACAGAAAGGATTCGGCACAAGCCAGGAGGCGTCGTGATGTTGAAAGATTGCAGATGTGGGCAGTGCAAAAGACTGCTCGCCCGGGTGGGTGAGTACACCGAGCTCCAGATCAAATGCTCCCGATGCGGAACATTGAATCACGTGAAGGCCACGAGCCTTGAGCGATCGCCGTTGAGCGACAAAGAAGCGGCACATGCCGCAACTTCCCAATTGGCATAGAGCTGTTGGGTTAATCGTTCAGGAGAAACATATGCAACGTTTTACAGGTGTAGCCCAATCGTTCATGAATGCGTGCGAAGCGATCGCACCCGTTGCGGGTGTGGAGATGGAGGATCTGGTCAAGAAAACCTTCAATCGTCCAGCGCAGGCAGAGGAGATGTTCCAATTCAAATTACTGATGGACGGAGGTTATTTCTCCAACGAAGGCGTTGGCCCGAAGGGCACGCCACTTTATCAACTGACGTGGAAGGGTTATGCGTTGCTGCAGGCTATGCGCCGTAACGAAAACGTTTGATAGCGGGTATGCGATGGGGGCAACTCACCGGCATTGCCTGAGTTCTGCGCCCGGTAACGTGGTTGAAGGGCAGGCTTGTCGATGGGCAGGCCTGCTATCCGAAGCAAAATCAGGACGATGGTCTTCGACAGGTAGCGTGGAAAGACACGCGCCCCTTATTTATGGCCTCGTATTCGCGGGGCCTTTTCGTTACGCAATTCACCCCAGGAGGCGAGACATGACAAACGAGCAACAAGCGTTGCTGGACATGCCGATCTGGCTGGTCATCGTGCTCGCCCTGGTGGGCGGGGTAACCGGCGAAATGTGGCGTGCCGACAAGGAGGGCGCGCGCGGCTGGTCATTGCTGCGGCGCCTGGCCTTGCGGTCCGGGGCCTGCATGATTTGCGGGGTGTCGGCCATCATGCTGCTGTACGCCGCCGGCCTGTCGATCTGGGCGGCCGGCGCGTTTGGCTGCCTTACGGCGATGGCCGGCGCCGATGTCGCCATTGGCCTTTATGAACGCTGGGCGGCCAAGCGGATCGGCGTGTGTGAAGTGCCGCCGCGTGATTCCCGCCCGGATCAATAAAGCCAGGTCCCTTTGCCGTTCCGGCATCCCCGGTCCGCTGCATGAACCCACGCAGCCGGACGCCTCGAAATTTGAATGGAAGCCCCTTATGTCCCCCGACATCGATAAACCGTCGCGTCTGTTTTTTGCCATTGCCGACGCGCTGCGTGCGGTTGGCCCGGGTTTGAAGGTCGGAGGCCGTCAGGACTTCGACGGCACGTTCGATCAGGCGTGGGTCCTGATCGCCATCGAACGCAATGCAGCCGGCGACCGCGCCCATGACGGGCGCATCGCCCATGTTTTGTCGATCTCGCTGCAAATCATTGTGCCGCCGACCCTGAGTAATCCGGGGTTGGCCGCTGGCGATCTGGCGAGCGTACTCAAGGGATTGGCCACGGATAACCGCTGGGGCCTGCCGGGTAGCCAATGCGACCTGCCCATGAACATCGATGCCTTGCCGTCGACGCTCATCAGCGGTTCGCAGGAGTACCTCGCCTGGACCCTTTCCTTCACCCAGACGATTTACCTCGGCGCATTGCTGCTGGAGGACCCGCTGGGCATCCCGAAATTCGCCAAAACTTGGGAAGTCTCGAACATCGATGACCCGGACCAATACACCGCACTTGAGGACTGAGCCATGTTCGATGCGCTTTTACGTCAGCAGCTCGGCCCGATCATTGAGCGTCTGGCCGAGATGGAGGCCGAACTTGAAGACGTGCACCGGCGCACAGACAGCCTGTGTCGTATCGGCGTGTGCCAGGAAGTCGATGCGGCCAGCAATACCTGCCGGGTCAGTCACTCAGGATTGCTGACGCCCGCCATCCGTTTTTTCAACCCCAGCGCCGGGGCGCAAAGCGAGTCGCGGATCCCCTCGGTCGGCGAGCAATGCCTGTTGCTGAACCATGGCGGCGGCGAGGGCGGCGCTCAATCCGTGGCGTTGTTCGGGCTTAACGGTAATCGGTTTCCACCCGCCTCGACCCAGGCTTCGCTGACGCGTCGCCTTTATCTGGACGGTACGGAAAGCGGTTACGACGACGCCCTTCATGCCTTGCACTGGAAGAACGGCCCGGCGGCGTTCAATGGCTCTCGCGAAGCGCTCGAGTTGAATCTCGGGCCGGCGAGACTTGCGATCACGCCTGAGGCCATCGAACTGCAACTGGGCGCGGTCGGCTTGCGACTCGACGCTTCCGGTGTGCACCTGAGCGGCCCGGTGGTGGATCACCAGGGACGCGTCATCAGTACCGCATAAAGAGTTTCCCATGATCGGAATCGAAAGAAACACCGGGGCGGCGGTCGATGACTGGCCGCAGTTTGTACAGCGCGCAACCCGAGCGCTGACCACGCCGTTGGGCACCCGGCAGAAGCGTCCTTTGTATGGCTCGCTGATCCCGGAACTGCTGGGCCGCAACCTCGGCGACGACTTGCTGATGCTTGCCCAGAGCCACGCGGCACAAGCGTTCTACAACCCGCAGAACGGCATCGATGATTTCCAGCCGCAGGTCATTGTGGCCAGCCGGCAAGGTGCCGGGCTGGTCCTGCGATTCGCCGGCACCTGGCAAAACCGCAAACAGACTTTCGAGGTGGTGACATGAGTATGTTGATACCCGGCCAGAACCAGTTGGCCGAACCTTCGATCGTCACCGTCGAAGCGTTCGAGGATTTGCTCGCCGAGTTCAAGACGTTTGTCGTCGAGTACGTTGGCGCCCGCGCTCCCGAGTCGGCGGCAAAGATCAAGGTCAGCCTCGAAAACGAAAGCGAGTTGCTGACCCTGGCCCTTGAGGCCTTTTGTGTGCGCCTGCAAATCCACGAACGCAAATACAACGCCCGCATCAAGCAGATGCTGGCCTGGTGGGCGACTGGCAGCAACCTCGATGCCCGCCTTGCGGACATGGGGCTTGAGCGTCAGTTGCTGGACCCTGGCGACCCGGCGGCATTCCCGCCGATTGCGCCCGTTTACGAAAGCGACGACGACGCCCGGTTGCGTTATTACCTGGCGCCGCACGCACCGGCCGCCGGTTCACGCATGCAATATCGCCGCGAGGTCTTCACCCTCGGCGAGCGTCCTGTGGTGAAGGTGGACACCCATGCACCGGGTGAGGTGACGGTCACGTACACCTTCGACCCGGACGGCTACGCGGCGCAGGTCAAGGACGGCAATGGACGCCGCACCGCGCCCGGTGAAGTGATGGTCACGGTGCTGGCACGGGAGGGCGATGGCACCGCGTCCGATGACCTGCTCGACGGTGTGCGCCGGCACTTCGCCCGGCCTGACGTCCGACCGGAAACGGATCGGGTCACGGTGCAAAGCGCCCATATCAAAAACTACAAAATCCGCGTCGTCGCCCGAATCAACGCCGGCCCTGATTCGGGGCTGACCAAGGTGGCCGCGCAACAGCAACTGCAAGCGTATGCCCAGAGCTGTCATCGACTGGAAGGGCGGATCGATCCGAGCTGGATCGACTACACGCTGCATAGTGCCGGCGCGGTTCAACTGGACATTCTCGAACCGGTCGAGCCGATTGTGACGACGGCGTTTGAAGCGCCTTACTGCACCGGGGTCGAGGTCGAGGTGCTCACGCTATGAGTGACCAGACGCCGCGCCCGAGCCTGTTGCCAGCCAACAGCTCACCGTTGGAAAAAGCCCTCGATATCGGCTTCGGTGCATTGCTTGACCGCATCGCGCCGCCGTTCCCCGAGCTGATGAACCCGACCTCGACGCCTCAGGCATTTCTGCCTTATCTCGCAGCGGATCGTGGTGTCAGCGAATGGAGCGCCGAGGCCGCCGAGGCGGAAAAGCGTTTGACCGTTGAACTGGCCTGGCCTACCGCGCGACAGGCCGGGACACGCCAGGCCCTGGAAAACGCCGCGAAAGGATTGCGGTTAATGCCCGAGGTGCGTGCCTGGTACGAGCAGACACCGCCGGGCGCGCCTTACAGCTTTTCCGTCAGGGCATTTACCGAACAACCCTACAGCGAAGAAATCGACGCTCGTCTCGACCGTCGCCTGGCGGACGCCAAAAGCGAGCGCGACGTTCTGTCGGTGTCCGTCGGCTTGAGCGCATTCGGCAGTCACGTCATTGGCGCGGCGACGGTGTGCGGCGAACTCACCACGGTTTATCCGATTGTCATCGAAGGGCTCGAGGCCTCGGGGCAGGCCTTCTTGGCCGCCGGGCTCTACGCCGTTGAAACATCCACTATTTATCCTCAGGGGTCCTAAATGGCCGACTATTACACCCTGCTTACCAATGCGGGGATCGCCTACGAAACTGCCTGCAAGGCGGCGGGCGTGCCGATCAAACTGTCGCAGATTTCGGTCGGTGACGGCGGCGGCGCGGTTTACAACCCGGCGGCAACCGCCACGGCGCTTAAACGAGAAGTGTGGCGCGGGCCACTGAACGCCCTGTTCCAGGACGAGAAAAATCCGAGCTGGCTGCTCGCCGAAGTGACCATCCCGCCAGAAGAGGGCGGTTGGTATGTGCGTGAAGCCGGGCTCTGGACCGACACCGGCATCCTCTATGCCATCGTCAAATACCCGGAGTCGTTCAAACCGGTGCTGGCGACCTCGGGATCGGGCAAAGAGTTCTACATTCGCTCGATTTTCGAGACCAGCAATGCGTCGCTCGTGACGCTGTTGATCGACGACACCGTGGTCAAAGCGACGCGGGCGTGGGTGATGGGTTATCTCGCCGACGAACTGGCGAAGCTCGATGGCAAGCAATCCGTTCGCGTGGCCACCACGGAAAACATCGTGCTCAGTGGCGCGCAGCAAATCGATGGCGTCGCGGTGCTGTCCGGGCAGCGCGTGCTGGTGACGGCGCAAACGCTGGCGAAGGATAACGGCCTTTATGTGGCGGCCAACGGCGCCTGGGTGCGGGCGACGGATGCCAATGCCAGCGCCAAGGTAACGCCGGGCCTGACGGTGATGGTCGAGGAGGGCGCGGCGAATGGTGATTCGCTTTGGCACCTGGTGACGAACGGGCCGATCACGCTGGGGACTACGGCGCTGAGCTTTGAAATGCTGGCCGGTAGAACGGGGATTCAGGCAGGGACTTACAAGAGTGTGACCGTCGACAAGTATGGTCGCGCCACTGCAGGTGCTAATCCGGAAACGCTGGCGGGTTTTGGGATCAAGGACACTTACACCAAGCCTGAAATCGAGGCGTTGATTGCCCAGGCATCGGCACTGCCGGTCGGGAGTATGGTCGGGTTGCCGGTGAACAAGGTTCCGCCCGGGTTTCTTGAGCTGGACGGCAGTGTGCGCAGCATTGCGACCTATCCGGACTTGGCCACGTTCCTCGGGACGTCGTTCAACCAGGGCAACGAAGGTGCGGGGAATTTTCGCCTTCCTGAATCGCGCGGCGAGTTTTTGCGCGGTTGGGACCATGGGCGCGGGGTTGATGCCGGGCGCGCTATTGGTAGCTCGCAGAAAGGTTCTATGGTTGCTTCCGACCTGCCATCAGGTGGGACAGGCGTTACATCTCTCGCGCCAACCGCCTCCCAGCTTGCAGCGGACTACGGTTTAGACACCTTGATTACTCCTGACTTGACAGGGTTATACGTGGTGAATACAGGTGCAGTGACCCCTATTGCCCTGGGTACCCCCGGCTTGATGCTGGGTACGTCTCGACCGCGCAACCTGGCGGTGATGTGGTGCATCAAGGCCTGGAACGCGCCGATCAACCAGGGAAACATCGACATTGCAGCGCTGGCAACACTTGCGTCACAGGCTACTGAGGTCAATCAGGGCACAGCAAAAGTTGCGACTCAGGTTCAGGTGAACGCCGGTGCGGACGACGCAACGATCGTGACGCCGAAGAAGCTGCGGTTTGGGTTTTCGATCAGCTTGGCACTCAACGGCTACATCATATTCCCGACGTGGCTCGGTGGGCTTGTCTTTCAGTGGGGGCGAGTTACTCAAGCGCTGGGCACCATCAGCACCGTACCTTTCCCGGTTGCCTTCCCGAACGCCTGCATGTTCCTCATTGGCGGGGCCTACGGAAACCTGGCGCCAACAGTTGGCGAGTTTGTTGAGGTGCTGGGTGAGACCAAGGATTCCTTCAAGGTCGCAAACAGTGCAAACGGCAGCGCATCATTTTTCGCTATCGGAAATTAAGGAGGGTAGAACAAATGAAGCGTTTTTATAGCCCGAGTACAGGCACTACTTATTTGGAGGGCATTCATACAGAAATGCCTCCAGACGCTGTTGATATTCCCGAAGCCTTGTACCTGTCGGTCATTGGTAATCCTGTGCCTGGCAAGGTCCGCGCTCATGACGAGCGTGGTTTGCCCTATCTGATAGATGCACCTGAGCCGGAACCTGATCTTTCTGCACAGGAGCGCACTTGGCGCGATACTCAGTTGTCGGCGGTTATGTGGCTGCGCGAACGTCATCGTGATCAGATTGAAATCGGTGGGCCTACCACGCTGACCGCAGAGCAGTTCGGTGAGTTGCTTGTGTACATGCAAGCCCTACGCGACTGGCCTCAATCACCGGACTTCCCCGATACCCAGCATCGCCCGGTCGCCCCGTCCTGGATCGCCGAACACACCCAATAAACGCCCCGCACCGCCGGGGCGTTTTCTTATCCGCAACACAAACACACAACACCCGACAGCCCCTTACCCAAGGGGCTTTTTCGTTTATGGAGAAACAGAAATGGCAGAACGCCAAACGTACACCGTGCTCCTCCCATTCCCTACCGGGGGTGGCCACTGGTCGAGCATCGGCCAGGAACTGCAACTGCTCGATGTGGAGGCCAGTGCGCTACGCAGCGCTGGTCGTCTGGAGCTGAAAAAAGCCGAGGCTGCCGATTCGGCCTCTACATCCACCGCAGCGAAAAAAGCTGCTGCCAAGAAGGCTGAATAACCATGGCTGAGGTTTTGAACTTCGAGCACAACGGCATTAGCGTCAATGCCACCGAATCCCCCGAGGCCATGGGTGGCCTGGGTGACAACGTCATCGGTCTGATCGGCACCGCGCCGAAGGCTGACCCGTTGATTCCACGCAATGCGCCATTCCGCATCAACAGCTTCACCACCCAGGCGCTGCTCGATCCGACCGGCACCGAGGCAGGCACGCTGTATCACGCGGTCTTCCAGATCCTGAAAGTGGTCAAGGTGCCGGTCTACGTGGTCATCGTCGAAGAGGGCGCGACCCCGGCGGACACGCTGAACAACGTCATCGGCGGCGTCGATCCGCTGACCGGCCGCAAGCTCGGCCTTGCGGCACTGGGCAGCGTGCCGGAAGACCTGACCATCATCGGCGCGCCGGGCTTCACCAGCACCAAAGCCGTGGCCGGTGAGTTCGCGTCTTTCGGCAAGCGCATCAAGGCCCGTGTGGTGCTCGACGGCAAGGATGCCGCGGTCGCCGACCAGGTGACTTACAGCCAGGAACTGGGCGGCGCGGAACTGGGTTTCGACCGCTGCCTGCTGGTGCACAACATGCCGTCGGTGTACTCCAAGGCCGCGAAGAAAAACGTGTTCCTGTCGCCGTCGAGCCTGGCCATCGCGGCCCTGGCCAAGGTCAAGCAATGGGAGAGCCCGGGCAACCAGGTGACCTTTGCCGAGGACGTTTCGCGCGTCGTGGAATACAACATCCTCGACACCTCCACCGAGGGCGATCTGCTCAACCGCTACGGCATCAGCTACTACGCCCGCACCATCCTCGGCGGCTTCTCGCTGCTGGGTAACCGTTCCATCACCGGCAAGTTCATCAGCTACGTCGGCCTGGAAGATGCGATCAGCCGCAAGCTGGTCAAGGCCGGCCAGAAAGCCATGGCCAAGAACCTCACCAAGTCGTTCATGGACCAGGAGGTCAAGCGCATCAACGACTGGCTGCAAACCCTGGTCGCCGACGAAACCATCCCCGGCGGCAGCGTGTACCTGCACCCGGAATTGAACAGCGTCGAGAAGTACAAGAACGGCACCTGGTACGTGGTCATCGACTACGGCCGCTACGCGCCGAACGAACACATGGTTTATCAACTCAATGCCCGCGATGAAATCATCGAGCAGTTCCTGGAGGACGTTCTCTAATGTTTACCAACCGCGTAAGACAGGCCATCGCGGCCACCCTGCAAGGCTTGCCGTTGTCGGCGACCGTGGAAGAGTTCACCCCGCCGAAGATCGAATTCGATATGGAAGCGATGGCGGGCGGGCGCTTCATCGCCGAAGAAATGATCAAGAGCGGCAAAGTGCTGGGCGCGACCCTCATTTTGCAAGGCGTCGGCGCCGAAGTGATGCTCTCCCTCGGCGTGAAGCTGGGCGACGACATTTTGTTGAACGTCCGTGAAGCCGGTCAGGATCAGGATGGCAACACCTGGTTCACCTACCACACCGTCGGCGGCAAGCTCAAATCGCTGACCGAGGCCAAGCTGAAGATGGGCGAAAAACCCCTCACCACGCTTGAGCTGTCCTGCCGCACCTACAACCGCCTGGAAAACGGCATCCCGGTGATCGACATCGACGTGCGCACCCAGAAGTTCGTGCTCAACGGCGTCGACATTCTCGGCGGCGCCCGTCGCGCGGTGCTGATCCCTTAAGTCGCACTGCGATCACCGAACTAATGTGGGAGCGGGCTTGCTCGCGAATGCGGATTGATAGTCAAAGTAAATGTCGACTGACACTCCACCTTCGCGAGCAAGCCCGCTCCCACAAGGTGCAATGCGCAACGCCTCCCATGATTCATCAAGGAATTCATTTCATGTCCTGGACTCCACCTGTTCACGCCTTGTTGTCGCCGATTACTGCTGACGATCAGTCGGAGATCGAACAGATTCAACTCAAACCGTTGTACTACGCCGCACAGAAAGAGGCCCTGGCCCGTGCCGGCGATGATGAGGACGATCAGTTCTTCGAGCTGGCGCTGCTGGCCACCGGTTTGTCGGTCAAGGAACTCGATCAACTCAAACGCCCGGACTACGTGAGCATCGCGCAGTACGTGCATGAGATGTCGACCTTGCCGACGTCGCATTTCCTTGAACAAGCGGACGAGGGTGAACAGCCGTCGACCGATCCCGACGAAGTGAGCTTGCTGCAACCGCTCACCGTGGCGGGTCGAGCCCTGACCACGCTGACCCTGGAAATGCCGGTGCTGCGTGCGACCAAGGCGATGAAAAAACTCAAGACCGCCAAGGAACGCGCCGAATTCATCACGGCCCATTGCACCGGCCTGATGCTGCCCGATCTGGCCAGTTTGACCGTGCCTGACTGGACACAATTGCAGGTGCGAATCGACGATTTTTTAAACAAACCGGCGGCCTTCTTTCGGAGCGCGACATCGAAGTAATCCTCGATGTGGTGCCGCTCATTTATCCGATAAGTGAAGCGGACATTCTGGAATGGGACGTCGGCAAGGCCTTGCGCCGCTACGACATTGCGATCACTCGCCTTGGCGTCAAACAGGAGTAGAGGGGGATGGCGGACGATAAATATTCGCTCAAGAACACAGCCATCAATGAAGACTGGCTGAAGTTTCGCGAGGTGGGCCTGAGCAGTGCCGTGTCATCGCTGGTGACGGGGGGGGGCACAGAGGATCTGGCGCCCGGTTTCAGCCAGGTGCTGGCCACACTGAGTCTCAAAATCAGTCTGCTGACCACGGCACTGGAATCGTTGAACCTGACGTTTTCCTCGCCGCGCTCGTTGATGCCGGCAACAGGTTCCGCCCCAAGGACGGCGTTGGCCAGTGGGCAAAACAGCGTGGGTGACGCGGGTGGCGCCATTGAGCGGCCATCGCTGCTCAAGTCGGTCGGCGTGAAGAGCGCTGTTGAGGCTGATCGTTCACCCGAGCGTCGGCGCGAGACGGTGATGGAGTCAAACCAGAGCGTCGCCAGTGTCCCGCTGATGGCTGCCGCAATCTCTGCGTCGGCGTACAGAACGCCGGCCATGATGGAGGCAGAGAAGCAGGCCGGCTGGCGGATACCTTTGAGGCTCGACAGTCACGAGGTAATTGATCAGCCGCAGATCATCAATCGCCCTGGGAAAATACCCGACGAGCAACAGTCGAACATCGACAGCGTTCGCGACAATCATTTACCCGTGGCCACCAGCAATACACCGCCCGTGGCGGCAGAAAGCACACCTGCCTCCCTCAGCCCTCGGCTCAGTGGTCTGAAGGACACTGCCACGGCAGTCTTTCCGTATTTGGTAGCCCTGTTCACTCCCGTACTCGACGAGATGAAAAATCAGATGGCCAAGCGGCTTTTGGGAGCGGCATCTGCCCGGCTTCCAAAACAGTTCGGTCAGGTGTTTTCCGAAGATTTCAGAGATAAGGAACAGGCGAACAAGCCGGACATCAGGACGGGCCCGACCGTGCGTGTCAGTCCACGAGGCTCGCGCGGCGCTTCACGTCTGTTGGCGATGGGGGCCTCGATGCGTTCGCTGACCCGCCGTGCACCCGGACCATTGAAAGCCGTCGGTGCGGCGATGGACGTCGTCGGCGGCGTAATGACCGGCAATCGCCGCATGCTCGGTGCCGGTCTTGGTGCAGCAGGTGGCGGTTGGGCGGGTGCGTCCGCCGGTTCTGCGGTGGGCGCCACGTTAGGCAGTGTTGTTCCTGTGATCGGCACCGCCATTGGCGGCGTTCTGGGTGGCCTGATTGGAGGCTGGCTGGGCAGTGAGTCGGGTGCCGTACTGGGCGAAAAACTCGCCGCCCCGACAACCGATCGCCTGGCCTCGCCAGAACAGGTCAACAAAGAACTGACCAGCGCACCAGCACAAAACCAGCAGATCAATTACTCACCGTCGATTCAGGTCACCTGCACCGGTGGGGAGAGCTCCGAGCACATCCGGACGATCGTGGCGCAGCAGCTGCAAACGCAGTTCCACGGCGAGTTTGTTCCACTGATGTCCACCAACGCCCTCGCCACCCGACGTGGTGCGGCCCTGACCGATGGAGGCAGGTAATGCGCCAGCAAATGATCCTGGGCAGTTTCATTTTCGGCCTGTCCCGCAACTTCGCCTACCACAACATCGTGCACACATCGGACGGTGGCTGGGTGGAACTGGACATTGTGACCGGCAAGCCGAAATCCAGTCAGACCGGGCAGAAAGCCCAAACGATGAAGATTACTGGGACGTCGATGTACGCGGTGGCCATGGAGCGGCTCGATGAACTGCGCACGTTGCAGGAACAGCGCAAGCCGGTGCCGTTGGTGGATGGCATCGGACGCAACTGGGGGCTTTGGCGAATCAACACGGTGACGGAAACCCAAAGCGTGATCATCGATGACGGCACGGCGATGGTCGTCGGTTGGGCAATAGACCTGTCGGAGTTCATCCATGCGTAGAGTTCGAAGTGTGGCCGGTGATTCGGTGAACCTGTTGCTGTACCGCGAACTGGGTCGCTGTGACGATGCCGTCGAAGAGGCACTGTGGCGGCTCAACCCCACGCTGGCAGAACAGGGGGCGGTATTACCTGCGGGTATCTGGGTAGTCCTGCCGGAAATTGACTCACAACCTGTGGTGACCACGCTGGTTACCGCGTGGGATTAAGGAGGTTCCATGACATTGGGTTTCACGCCAGAGGTAGAGATTTATGGGGCCAATAAGGACTTGATCAACAAGCGCCTGATCAGTTGGGAGCACATTGATGCCGCCGGTACCGAGTCCGATCAATTGACATTGACGCTCGATCTGGAAGGGCTTGAGGGGCTGCCGATCCTGGGCGGCAAGATTGGCCTGAAGGTCGGTTACGCGGAGTCCAGTCTGGTGGATAAGGGCCAGTTCACGGTGTCTCGCCTGACGCCGACGTTGTTCCCGCTGCGCTTGACGCTGGTGGCAACCGCAGCGCCGTTCAGTGCCGATGACAAGACCGGCTTCCTGCAGCGTCGATCGGCCAGTCATGGGCCGACCACCCTGGGTGCGTTGTTTCGCGAGATCGCTGAGCGGCATGGTTTTTCGCCACGGGTGGCACCCCAACTGGCACTGAAAAAAATCGACCACATCGATCAGTCCAACGAAAGTGACATGGCGTTTTTGACTCGCCTCGCCGGCATATACAAGGCCATCGCCAAACCGATGAATGAGCTGTATGTGCTGGCGCTCCCAAGTCAGACCAAGTCACTGTCGGGCAAGGTGTTGCCCCAGGTGAAACTGTCGGTGACGACCAACAATCGACCCGGCGATCGCGCCTTCATTTCCGCCACGCTCGATGACACCGTCCGGGCGAAAAACCAGGGCTGCAAGACGAGTTGGTGGGACGCGGCAGCGGGGGTGGTGCGGGTGATTGAAACCGGTAGCCCGCCGTTCAAGGTCATCGGTCGGCTCTGCCAGAATGAAACGGAGGCCAGGGACGTCGGTGAGGGAGAAGTACGCAAATTGCTGCGTGAAAAGCTCAAGGTGAAAATCAGCTGTCCGGGCAATCCGGCGTTGTCCGCCGAGGGTGTCTTGTTGCTCGACCAGTCCTGGCCGGATTTTCTGCGCGGGTACTGGTCGATCGAAAAGGTCATTGCCAGCGGTGACAAATATCAAAGCTATCGCTGCATGATCGAGGCGAAGTGTCCGGATGCCACGTAATAACGCAATCAAATGCACTGGCGCCGGTCTGGCGGATCAATGGCGAACGGAACATCACTCATGCCGCTTACTGTCCTGCAATTACAGCAAATACTTCCCAACGCCCGCAGCCAAGCGGGCGTTTTCATTTCTGCTCTCAATAGCGCCATGGATGGCCATGACATCAACACGCCCAAACGCATTGCGGCTTTTCTGGCGCAAGTCGGTCACGAATCCGGGCAGTTGCACTACGTGCGCGAACTCGGCGGTGATCAGTATTTGAGCAAGTACGACACCGGCACCCTGGCCGCTCGTTTGGGCAATACACCCATGCCCGACGGTGATGGCCAAAGGTACCGAGGCCGTGGCCTGATCCAGATTACCGGTCACCATAACTACCAACAGTGCAGCCTCGGATTGTTCGGCGACGAGCGTCTGCTGCAGTTGCCGGAACTGTTGGAGCAACCGCAATGGGCCGCCGAATCCGCCGCCTGGTTCTGGGGGCAAAACGGCCTCAACGAGCTGGCTGATCGTGACCAGTTCAACAGCATCACCCGCCGGATCAACGGGGGGCTGAACGGGCTGCAGGATCGTTTGCAACTCTGGGCGCGGGCGAGGGCGGTGTTATGCCAGCCTTCGGTTTGATCCCGGGGTCGTGGCGGGTGGTTGGCGTTGTTGTGTTGCTGGCTGTGTTGGCTGGTGGCTCGGCGACGCTGGCCTGGCGATTTCAGGATGGGCGTTATGGGCGGCAACTGGCGGAACAGGCCAGGGTGCAGGCCGAGACGTTGAATCAACTGACCGTGGTGGCCGCCACTCGACAGCAGGCCGAGCAGGATAAACGGCTGGCGCTGGAACAGCGGCTATCGGCCAGCGAACAAACCCATTATCGAGCGCTTAGCGATGCCCAACGTGATCAAGGTCGCTTTCGCGATCGTCTTGCCACTGCTGATGTGCGGCTGTCAGTCCTCCTCGATGCCCATGACGCTGCCTCAGCCTGTGCAGTGCCAACCGCCGCCAGCACCGGCAGCGTGGATCATGGCGCCGTTCGAGCCCGACTTGACCCGGCGCATGCTCAACGAATTATCGCCATCACCGACGCCGGCGACCGTGCACTGATTGCGTTGCAGGCCTGTCAGGCCTATATCAGGGCGCTCGGTCGCTAACATTTTGATCGATCCTGTAACTTGCAAGCGTGATCCGCTCGTGTACGGTAGTCCCATTCCGCCCACTCAGGAGATGACCGTGAAAGAAATCACCCAACTGGCCGCTGAACTGGGCAGACGCCTGCAGGTTCTCAATGCTCACGTCACCGCAGCCGAATCCTGTACCGGTGGCGGCATTTGCGAGGCGATCACCCGGATTCCGGGGAGTTCGGCGTGGTTCGAAGCCGGTTATGTGACGTACTCCAACCGGCAGAAGACCGAGCAATTGAATGTCCCGGTCGGGTTGTTTGCGACGGTGGGGGCGGTCAGTCGCGAAGTGGTCGAGGCCATGGTCCGTGGCGCCCAGGAAAAAAGCCGGGCGTATTTTGCCGTGGCGGTCAGCGGTGTGGCGGGTCCGGATGGCGGTTCGCCGAACAAGCCGGTCGGCACGGTCTGGCTGGCCTGGGGGGTGGGGGAGCGGGTGTTCAGCGAGGTGCAGCACTTCCCCGGCAACCGCGATGAGGTCCGCCGACAAACGGTGAAGGCCGCGCTAGAGGGGCTGCTGCGCCATGCCTCGGGAGAAATCTCAAATCAGGGGTAGGCGATCCTGAATCGCTGTGGAATAATACTGGCTACTTATACAGGTGTTGGCCGTCAGGCCTTATTGATTACGTGAGGACTTTAATGGACGACAACAAGAAGAAAGCCTTGGCTGCGGCCCTGGGTCAGATCGAACGTCAATTCGGCAAGGGTGCCGTAATGCGTATGGGCGATCAGGACCGTCAGGCGATCCCGGCTATTTCCACTGGCTCTCTGGGTCTGGACATCGCGCTCGGCATTGGCGGTCTGCCAAAAGGCCGTATCGTTGAAATCTACGGTCCTGAATCCTCCGGTAAAACCACGCTGACACTGTCGGTAATCGCCCAGGCTCAAAAAGCCGGCGCGACCTGCGCATTCGTCGACGCCGAACACGCCCTTGATCCAGAATACGCCGGCAAGCTCGGCGTCAACGTCGACGACCTGCTGGTTTCCCAGCCGGACACCGGTGAGCAGGCCCTGGAAATCACCGACATGCTGGTGCGTTCCAACGCGGTTGACGTGATCATCGTCGACTCCGTAGCCGCCCTGGTTCCAAAGGCTGAAATCGAAGGCGAAATGGGTGACATGCACGTGGGCCTGCAAGCCCGTCTGATGTCCCAGGCGCTGCGTAAAATCACCGGTAACATCAAGAACGCCAACTGCCTGGTGATCTTCATCAACCAGATCCGTATGAAAATCGGCGTGATGTTCGGCAGCCCGGAAACCACCACCGGTGGTAACGCGCTGAAGTTCTACGCTTCGGTTCGTCTGGACATCCGTCGTACTGGCGCGGTGAAAGAAGGTGATGAAGTCGTCGGTAGCGAAACCCGCGTCAAGGTTGTGAAGAACAAGGTCGCTTCGCCGTTCCGTCAGGCCGAGTTCCAGATTCTTTACGGCAAGGGCATCTACCTGAACGGTGAGATGATCGACCTGGGTGTTCTGCACGGTTTCGTCGAGAAGTCCGGTGCCTGGTATGCCTACGAAGGCACCAAGATCGGTCAGGGCAAGGCCAACTCGGCCAAGTTCCTGGCGGACAACCCGGAAATCGCGGCGAAACTTGAGAAGCAATTGCGTGACAAGTTGCTGTCTCCGTCATCGGTAGCGGAATCCAAAGCCTCTGCGGTCAAAGAGACTGAAGATGACCTGGCTGACGCTGATATCTGATTGATCCGATGACCGCCGTACTCGATACACTCGTCGCGGTGCGACGAACCGCAATGGACCTGCTCGCGCGACGCGAGCACGGTCGAGTCGAGCTGACGCGTAAACTGCGTCAGCGCGGCGCTCTCCCTGAAATGATCGACACAGCACTCGACCGCTTGACGGAAGAGGGCCTGTTGTCCGAATCCCGTTACCTCGAAAGCTTCGTTTCCTACCGTTCCCGTTCCGGCTACGGCCCTTTGCGTATTCGCGAAGAGTTGAGCCAGCGTGGCCTGCAACGCAATGACATCGAACTCGCACTGCGTGAGAGCGGTATCAACTGGCAGGAGCAACTGGAAGATACCTGGCGGCGCAAGTTTGCCGGGCATTTACCGATAGACGCCCGGGAACGCGCCAAGCAAGGGCGGTTCCTCGCTTATCGGGGGTATTCCATGGAAATGATCAACCGCTTGTTCAGCGGTCGAGGAATGGATGATTAAACAAAAACGGCCCGCTATTTCGATAGCGGGCCGTTTTTTTTGGCCTCACGTAACCTTTGACGGTTCCCGCGTGCGTTGTTGCGCCTGGGGTTTGGACTGCGCCCAGTTTTCCGGCAGGTTGATGTAGTCCACCAGTTCGCGCAGTCGTCCATGATCACGGGCGTTAAAGGTGAAGGCCAGGCGAGCGAGGTGGCTGAACTGCGGTTCGTCGTGCTCCTCGCCGCTGTAGGCATGCTGATGGAAGTGATCGCTCAGGCACAGGTCGGCGAACGCTTGTTGCATGTGTTCGAGCGCCGCGTCGCTGAGCTTGTGGTTCATGCGGATCACGAATTGATGCTTGAGCCAGCGGCTGGAGTGGAAGTTGCTGTAGAACTGATTGATCTGTTCCACCGCCTCCTCGGCGTTGTAGACCAGGCTCACCAGCTTCATGTCGGTCGGCAGGATGTAGCGGTTCTCCTCCAGTTGATTGCGGATGAAATCCAGTGCGCCTTGCCAGAACGTGCCACCTGGCGCGTCCAGCAGCACCACCGGTACCAGCGGGCTTTTACCGGTTTGAATCAGTGTCAGCACTTCCAGCGCTTCATCAAGGGTGCCGAAACCGCCAGGGCACAAAACCAGCGCATCGGCTTCCTTGACGAAGAACAGCTTGCGGGTAAAGAAAAAGTGGAACGGCAGCAAGTTGGTGGTGCCGTTCACGGTGGGATTCGCATGCTGCTCGAAGGGCAGGGTGATGTTGAATCCCAGGCTGTGTTCAAGGCCGGCTCCTTCGTGGGCGGCCGCCATGATGCCGCCGCCTGCGCCGGTGATCACCATCAGGTCGGAGCGCGCCAGTGCGGCGCCGAGTTCTCTGGCCAGGCCATACAGCGGGTGTTCTATCGGTGTGCGGGCCGAGCCGAATACCGTGACTTTGCGCCGGCCCCGGAATTGTTCGAGCACACGGAAGGCGTGTTCGAGTTCGCGCAGGGCTTGCAGGGTTATCTTGGCATTCCAGCGGTTGTGATCGTCCTGGGCCATGCGCAGCACGGTCAGGATCATGTCGCGGTAGATCGGGATGTTCGGGCTGTTGGGTGAAACCAGGTTGAGTTGCTCTTCGACCTTGCTGATGAGGTCGTGGCCGCTTTCTTCGAAATGACGGCTGAGGAGGTCATTCGGTTGGTAAGGCATCAACTTCTCCTTCCGTACAGGCTCTGTTGTTCCTTTGGATGAAAGAAACATTCGCATCGGAAACGCAAACCAGGCAGCCCCTTTTCTGCCCTGAAAAGTGAACGGGAACACTATGAATCTAGACCCTCTAGATGGTTTTCGCTGACTTGATCATTGCGCTGCAAAGTCTTTCCTGGCAACCGCTTATTGACGATTTGCAAGGTGATTTCACCGCTCGTCTGAACCTGCGCCAAGTGTCCGGCACTCTGATTTACTAAATTACAGACGTGACACGACAGCTTTGCGTCAAAGGCAGGGCGCACGGTACAAGCGGTTCAAGGATTTTTTTCGCTCAAAGCGTGGGCGAAGTGCAAGGAGGCGGGATGCTATGGCCAGAGTCATTCTGGAGATCGATACGCAACTGTATCGATTATTGAAGTCATCGGCCGAGACCAATCATTTGAGTCTCGAAGAGGAGTGTTGCCGGCGTTTGGAGGGAGCCGAGCGGCGCTCGCGCTATTTACAGGCGTTGTTGGCCGAACTGCGCGCCGAGGATGAACAGCGGCGCGCCAAGTCCCATTGATTACTTTTTCTTTGCCGGCGGCGTGGCTTTCGGGCAATCCGATTCCTCGAAGCTGGCGGAGCCGACCGCGCGATTGGTTTTCACCTCGGTAAAGTCGTAACGCATGATCGCGCCCTTCTTCATCAGCTTGCGGAACCCCTCGTTTCTGCAGACGGAGGCGCCAAGCTGGAAGTACACCGCTTTCGGATCAGCCCGCATCTTGTTGGCGTGGCTGCTTTGCACGCTCAAGTGGTTGATCAGAACATTGCCTTCGGCGGTGTAGCCCTGATCGAGAATGTCTTCGTTGATCGCCCGTGGCGTGCCGACGCTGCTTTGTGCGGCGACGTTTCGCAGCTCTCTGTTGAGATTCTGCTCACTCAAGGACGCAGCCTGAGCGCTGAAGGACGACGCCAGCAGGATGGCAGCGGTGGGAACGATAAGGCGCAGCATGAAACTCTCCTGGTTCAGTGACTGGTGGTTCGACCAGCCACAGGGCTGTGCGTTCATTGGCGGCGAATTATAGGGGAGCCCGTCTGGACGGTACAGGCTTGTGCCGGCCGCTCTGGTAAACTGCCGGCCTTTATCGCCCTGAGTGCCGTTCGTGTCGAGTTTTCCTGTCTGCCGGTGTTGCCCACGATGAACCACGCCCCCAACGCCGTAGCCCGCTTGCGCGACCAGCGCGAAGAGGAGGGCATCAAGCCGATTCAGGCCCGAGGCTGGAGGGCGACGCGTTGCCGTGCCTGCCGCGTGATCGAGAGCCATTGCCTGTGTGCCTGGCGCCCGCAGGTCGAGACCCGCTCGGGCGTGTGCCTGATCATGACCAACAAGGAAGTGTTCAAGCCGAGTAACACGGGGTGGCTGATCGCTGACGTAGTGCGCGACAACCATGCGTTCATCTGGTCGCGCACGGAAACCGACCCGCAGCTGCTGGCGTTGCTCGCCGACCCGCAATGGCAGCCGTATCTGGTGTTTCCGGGCGAGTACGTCGAGCCTGAGCGCGTGACCAACACCGTCGAGGTGGATAGCAGCAAGCGACCGCTGTTCATTCTGCTGGACGCGACCTGGACCGAAGCCCGGAAGATTTTCCGCAAAAGCCCGTACTTTGAATCATTGCCGATCCTGAGCCTGCTGCCCGAGAAACTGTCGCGCTATCGTCTGCGCCGGTCGACCCGCAGCGAGCATTTGTGCACGGCGGAAGTGGCGGCGCTGTGCCTCGATCTGGCGGGCGATGTCGACGCCGCGTCGGCACTGGACGCTTATTTCGACGTGTTCAGCCAACATTACCTCGATGCCAAGCATCAGCTGGAAATGAACGTCGCAACACCGGCACATGCCGAGCTGATGCCTTTCGTACCGAAAGCGGCCGTCGTCACGGCCTGATTGTCGCCCATACTGCAAAGAACTGTAGCGGCCAGGCACCTTGACCACCCCGGTTTCGCTGGGCATGCTTGGCGCCGATTGGGGCGCGGCTGTAGTTTCATACGCCGTATTGTTTACGTGATTGCCACGTCATTGGCGTTGAACGTGCCCTGTTGGTGCAGCTCCGTGGCTGCGCCTTGAGCTGTTAGAAGAACAGGATCATTTGAAAAATGGCCACATACGAAATCCTGATTGCCGATGACCACCCTCTTTTTCGTAGCGCCTTGCATCAAGCGTTGACCCTGGGCCTTGGCCCGGAAGTCCGTCTGGTGGAAGTGGCGAGCATCGCCGAGCTGGAAACCCGCCTCGACGAAAAATCCGACTGGGACCTGGTGTTGCTGGACCTGAACATGCCGGGCGCCTACGGTTTTTCCGGGCTGGTGCTGCTGCGTGGTCAGTACCCGCAAATTCCGGTGGTGATGGTGTCGGCCCAGGAAGAAGCCTCGATCATGGTCAAGTCCCGTGAGTTCGGTGCCAGCGGTTTCATTCCTAAATCGAGTGACCTGAGCGTGATCCAGAAAGCCGTACGTTCGGTACTGGATGGCGATGTGTTCTGGCCGCCTCAGGCGTTCGAAGCGGTCAGCGTTTCCGATGAAGCCAAGGCCGCCAGTGAAGGCCTCGCCAGCCTGACACCGCAGCAGTTCCGGGTGCTGACCATGGTCTGCGAAGGGTTGCTGAACAAGCAAATTGCCTACGAACTGAGCGTGTCCGAAGCGACGATCAAAGCCCACGTCACGGCGATTTTCCGTAAGCTGAATGTACGGACCCGAACCCAGGCGGCGTTGCTCCTGCAACAACTTGAGTCAATTTCAAGCCACTGAAGGTTGGCGTCTTCACGCTTTTTTGACTTTGGTTGATCTAGCTTTCCCACTCCTTTTTGGTCAGTTGCCACTTTTATGTCCCCTTTCAAAGGCCAGACCGGCCTGAAACGCATCCTTAACGCTTCCGGTTACTCGCTGGACGGCCTGCGCGCAGCCTTCACCGGCGAAGCGGCTTTTCGGCAACTGGTGTTGCTCAATGTCATCCTGATTCCGATTTCGTTCTTTTTGAACGTCAGCCGCGTCGAGCAGGCGCTGTTGATAGCCGTCTGCTTGTTGGCGTTGATCGTCGAGTTGCTCAATTCAGCGGTGGAAGCGGCCATCGACCGCATTTCCCTGGAACTGCACCCACTGTCCAAGAACGCCAAGGACATGGGCAGCGCCGCGCAGCTGGTGGCGTTGACCATGATCGCGCTGGTGTGGGCGGTGATCCTGCTTTAAGCGATGGTGGGCAGCACGATCTCGTCGCTGCGCTGAACCCCGGCGGTGAAAGCGCGGCACAGGTCGAGGAATTCGCGCATCGCCGGTGTCTGAAATTTCTGTTTGTGCCAGATGAAATAGAACTGCCGCGCCAGATCGAGATCCGGCGTCTCCACCGGCACCAGGCTGCCACGGCGAAACGCGTCGCGCAGTGCCAGCCGTGAAATGCAGCCAATCCCCAATCCTGATTCCACCGCGCGCTTGATCGCTTCGGTGTGTTCCAGCTCCAGGCGGATATTTAGCGCGCTGCGATGATGACGCATGGCCTGGTCAAAGGTCAGGCGCGTGCCCGAGCCTTGCTCACGCAGAATCCACGCCTCGTGGCTCAGTTCTTCCATGGTCGCCGTGCCGCGCAGTGCCAGCGGATGCTGTGGCGCGCAGAACACCACCAGCTCATCCTCGACCCAACTCTGCACTTCGATGTCCGGATGGCTGCAGTCGCCTTCGATTAGACCCAGATCAATTTCATAATGGGCAACTTGTTGCACGATGTTGGCTGTGTTTTGCACGTGCAGCTTCACCTGGCTTTCCGGGTGGCGCTGCATGAAGCTGCCGATCAGCAGCGTGGCCAGGTAGTTGCCGATTGTGAGGGTCGCGCCGACCGCCAGCGAGCCGAAACCGGATTTGCCGTTGAGCAGGTCTTCGATTTCCTTGGCCTGGTCGAGCAACGCCACCGCTTGCGGCAACAGTTGCTTGCCGAGGGCGTTGAGGCTCAGCCGTTTACCGGCGCGGTCGAACAGCTGGCAGCTGGACTGGCGCTCCAGTTCGGTGATCGAGGTGCTTGCCGCCGATTGCGACAGGTTGAGCAGGCCCGCAGCACGGGATACGCTTTCCTGCTGGGCGACGGCGACGAAGACTTGAAGTTGACGGAGAGTAAATCGCATATCGATATAACCGATAACCCTTATCTTAATAATCCATTTAACAGATATTGTCGCTGCCATTAGAATGCGATGCAATTGCGCAGACCACAGGCGCAGGCAAAATCTCCAGGAGTCCCACGTACATGAGCAACATGAACCACGAGCGTGTCCTCAGTGTTCACCACTGGAACGACACTCTGTTCAGCTTCAAGTGCACCCGCGATCCGGGCCTGCGCTTCGAGAACGGTCAGTTCGTGATGATCGGCCTGCAACAGCCCAACGGCCGGCCGCTCATGCGCGCTTACTCGATTGCCAGCCCGAACTGGGAAGAGCATCTCGAGTTCTTCAGCATCAAGGTGCCTGATGGCCCGCTGACTTCCCAGTTGCAGCACCTGAAGGAAGGCGACGAGATCATCATCAGCAAGAAGCCTACCGGCACGCTGGTACTGGACGACTTGAAGCCTGGCAAACATTTGTACCTGCTCAGCACCGGCACCGGTCTGGCGCCATTCATGAGCGTCATCCAGGACCCGGAAACCTACGAGCGTTTCGAAAAAGTGATCCTGTGCCACGGCGTACGTTACGTCAACGAAGTCGCTTACCGCGAGTTCATCACCGAGCACCTGCCGCAGAACGAGTTCTTCGGCGAGGCCCTGCGTGACAAGTTGATCTACTACCCGACCGTGACCCGCGAGCCGTTCGAGAACGAAGGTCGCCTGACCGACCTGATGCGCAGCGGCAAGCTGTTCAGCGACATCGGCCTGCCACCGATCAACCCGCAGGACGACCGCGCCATGCTGTGCGGCAGCCCGAGCATGCTCGACGAAACCAGCGAAGTGCTGAACAGCTTCGGCCTGAAAGTTTCGCCGCGGATGCGCGAGCCGGGTGATTACCTGATCGAGCGTGCGTTCGTCGAGAAGTGACCGAAGGTCACCTGTAGGAGCCGGCTTGCTGGCGATGGTCGTTAACGATGACGCGTTTCTCCCAGGATAAACGCGCTGAGTTCCAGTCCATCGCCAGCAAGCCGGCTCCTACATTAATCGCGTAGCGCATGGAAAAGCCCGCATGACCCGAGAAGGTCATGCGGGCTTTTTCGTTTCTGGCGTTTAAACCTGTGCGGGAATGACCTCAAGGACGCAGATCGAATCCGGCGTCGGATAATGCCACCGCACATCCACATCCCAGAATTGCGCCCCATATTCCCGCTCCGGCGCGGGCGTCTGATAAGCCGGCCGCGGATCCTGCGCCAGGCACTGCTCAACCAGCTCCACCAAAGGCTCTTCAAGACGCTGAGCGTGCCCATGCGCCTGTTGCAACGCCGAGTCCGTCCACTGCACGGGAATCAGCTGCGGTGCAGCGCTGGCGATGCTATTGGACGCCGTGTCGATGATGTCGGCATAAGGCACGTAGGGTTTGATGTCGAGAATCGGTGTGCCATCCAGCAAGTCGATGCCGGATATCCACAGGCGATTGGCTTCGACCTTGTCCAGCTTCACCACGGATTGGCCGATGCCGTTGGGCCGGTGCGTCGCGCGGGTGGCGAACACGCCCATGGATTTGTTGCCGCCGAGGCGAGGCGGGCGGACTTTCAGGCGTGGTTTTTCTTCCAGGGCCTGATGGAACAGGAACAGCAGCCAGACGTGGCTGACCTGCTCCAGACCCTGCACGGCGTCGCCCTGATCGAACGGCGCCACCAGTTCCAGCACGCCGCGAGCGGCGGGTGCCAGTTGCGGCTGGCGCGGGATGGCGAACTTCTCCTTGAAACAGGAGCGCACGAAGCCGATGGGGGAAACGCTGTAGGTCATTGGTTTAGGGTCGAAGCAGGATTGAGGCGGGCATGATACCCCGACGGGCCTCAAGACTGGTGGTGGCTGAGCGGGCCTATTCGCGGGCAAGTCGGACTGCCGCACCACTCGCTCCTACAGGGTTCTCGAGCGAACACAGAGTTTGTGTACGCCAAAGAACCTGTAGGAGCGAGTGGTGCGGCAGTCCGACTTGCCCGCGAAGGCCGCACCGCCGATCTAGAGACTGAACCCACCATCAAGAGGAATGATATTCCCGGTCATGTAAGCCCCCGCCGTACTCGCCAGGCTGATCGCCAACGCCGCCATCTCTTCCTCCCGGCCCCAGCGCTTCATCGGAATCAACGCCGTATCCTCCGCCAGCGCCTGCTCATCGTTCTCGATGTGCTGGGTCATCTTGCTTGGAAAGCGCCCCGGCGCGATCACATTGACGTTGATGTGCTGGCTCACCAGTTCCCGCGCCAGAATCCGCGACAATTGATGCAGGGCCGCCTTACTCGGTCCGTAGGCATAAGCCTGTTCGCCGAAGGAAGAAATCCCCGCCACCGAGCCGATGTTGATGATCCGCGCCGGATTGGCTTCTGACCCGGCCTTGCGCAGCAGCGGCAAGAACTGCTGGATGCAGTTGAACACCGACGTCACGTTGAGCTGCATGACCTTTTCCCAGCCCTTGACCGGATAGCTTTCCAGCGGCGCGCCCCAAGTTGTGCCGGCGTTGTTCACCAGGATATCCAGATGGGTGATCTGCTCGGCCAACCCCGTGACCAGTTGCAGCACACCTTCTTCAGTGGCCAGGTTGGCGGCCACCGCATGGCACGTACCGAAGGCGCTCAACTCGTCAGCCGTTTGCTGACACGCTTCGGCATCGCGCGCGCAGACGTACACGGTGGCGCCGGCCTCGACATAGGCCTTGGCGATCATTTTGCCGATACCACGGGTGCCGCCGGTCACCAGAGCGGTGCGGCCTTGCAGGGAAAAGTACGGGTGCATGGCGAATCCTGAGAGCTGAGGGTGCATACACCCTAGTCGTCAGCCGCCGGAAGCGGAGCCACTATTTTTGCGCGGAATGGGGATTCATACAGCCAGACCTGCTACCCCGACCTGTAGGAGCCGGCTTGCTGGCGATGGCGTCCTTAAGATCGCTATCGCCAGCAAGCCGGCTCCTACAGGTGAGGGGGGTGGCCCATAGGCCGTCGTCGCTTACTGCGGGCGAACGCGCAGGGTCAGGCCCTTGAGGAAATTGCGCAGCAACTGGTCGCCGCACGGACGATAGTTAGTGTGGCCGAACTTGCGGAACAGCGCGCTCAGTTCAGGCTTGGACACCGGGAACTCGGCGGCCTTGAGGATCGCGTGCATGTCGTCTTCTTTCAGCTCGAAGGCCACGCGCAGTTTTTTCAGGATGATGTTGTTGGTCACCGGCACTTCGATTGGCTGCGGCGGACGGCTTTCGTCCTTGCCGCGCTTGAAGATCACCAGGCCGTCGAGGAAATGCGCCATGACTTCGTCCGGGCAGCGTACGAAGCCTTCCTCGTCCTCTTCTTTCTTGTCGAGGTAGGTCAGCAGGGCTTCCAGGGACACGTCCATGCCGCCGAGCTTGATGATCTCGATGACTTTCTTGTCGCTGATGTCGAGCATGTAGCGCACGCTGCGCAGTACGTCGTTATGAATCATGGTGTGCAATCCTGATAGTCGGCAGTGGGCGCCGCATAAACCGCGGCGCCAGAATGTGTGGCGGCGTGAAAAGTCTTAGAACTTCTCTTTGCCGGACAGGTAGCGCCATTGGCCCAGCGGCACTTTGCCGATGGACACGCCGCCGATGCGGATGCGGCGGATAGCGACGACCTTCAGGCCGACGGCCTGGCAGAACAGGGCAATCACGCCCGGTTGTGGGTTCTTCATCGCAAAACGCAGGCGGTTTTCGTTCTGCCAGCTGGCCTTGACCGGCGGCAGTTCCTTGCCCTTGTAGGTGAGGCCATGGTTCAGGCGGTTGAGGCCGTGAGCCACCATCTCGCCTTCAACCTCGACCACATACTCTTGCTCGATTTTCGCGGAGTCGGCGGTGAGTTTTCGCAGGATCTTCCAGTCCTGGGTGAACACCAGCAGACCGCTGGCGTTGGCCTGCAGGTCGGTGCTGGCGGTCAGGCGCTGGAAATGGCCCTTGAGCGGACGTTTGCTGAAGCGATGTTCTTCGCTCAGGGTTTCGGCGCTGATGGTGGCCATGGCCGTATCCGCGTCCATGCCTGCCGGCACGTTGAACAGGATGGTCACCGGCTCTGGTGCGGTGGCCTGGGCCTGCGGGTCGAGCTCGACTTTCTGGGTGTCGACCTTGAACTGCGGCTCGTCGATGACTTCGCCGTCCACGGTGACCCAGCCGCCCTCGATGAACAGCTCAGCCTCCCGACGGGAACAGCCGACGAGTTCGATGAGGCGTTTGGAGAGACGTATCGGGTCAGTCATGACAGGGCCGTAACAAAAAAGGGGTGGGCATTGTACCTGCTGGGCGCCGGTTAATCCCGGCTCCATTTCACCGTTGGGCTTTTTGTAGGAGCCGGCTTGCTGGCGATGCAGGCGATGCGGTGTGTCATTCGTACCGTGGTGATGCCATCGTCGGAGCGCCGCCCGCAGCAAGCCTGCTCCTACACAGGTCAGCCGTTGCTCGACTGTTGCCGGGTTTGGCGCAGCCGCATATGCAACAACGGATAAGGCTGCCCCATGCCGTCATGCTCGGTGCGGCCGATCACCTCGAAGCCCTGTTTGAAGTAGAACCCCAGCGCCTGCGGGTTCTGTTCATTGACGTCCAGCTCATCGGCGTTCAGGTGTTCCATGGCATAACGCAGCAACTGCTTGCCCAGGCCCTGGCCACGGTGGGCCGGGTCGATGAAGAGCATTTCAACTTTGCCCGCTGCCACGCCGGCGAACCCGGTGATGCGCTGGCGCGAGTCTTTGGTGCAGATCAGCATCACCGCGTCGAGGTAGCGCGTCAGCACCAGATTCTTCAGCAGTTCGATGTAGCTGTCCGGCAGAAAGTCATGGGTGGCGCGCACCGAGTCTTCCCAGACCTGAGTCAGTTCCTGGTAGTCGCTCTGTTTCGGCGTGTGGATGACCGAATGTTGGCGCATGGCCGAATGCCCCTTTTGCAGTGGATGGCGCGAGTCCTTTCTCCCACAAAACGATAGACGTAAAAAAGCCCCGCATCTCGTCAAGAGAGCGGGGCTTTGCGTATTTTTTGCGTTTAGATCTGTTCAGCCCACAAGTCGTATTCGTCGGCGTCGGTAACCTTGCACCAGACTTTGTCGCCCGGTTTCAGGTTGCTGCCGTTGTCGATGAACACGTTGCCGTCGATTTCCGGGGCATCGAAGAAGCAACGGCCGACCGCGCCTTGCTCGTCGACTTCATCGACCAGCACTTCGATTTCACGGCCGACGCGCATTTGCAGACGTGCCGAGCTGATGGCTTGCTGGTGCGCCATGAAGCGGTCCCAACGGTCTTGCTTGACGTCGTCCGGGACGATGTCCAGGTCCAGGTCGTTGGCCGGTGCGCCTTCGACCGGCGAGTACTGGAAGCAGCCGACGCGGTCGAGCTGGGCTTCGGTCAGCCAATTCAGCAGGTACTGGAAGTCTTCTTCGGTTTCGCCGGGGAAGCCGACGATGAAGGTCGAACGAATGATCAGGTCCGGGCAGATCTCGCGCCAGTTCTTGATGCGCGCCAGGGTCTTGTCTTCGAACGCCGGGCGTTTCATCGACTTCAGGACTTTCGGGCTGGCGTGCTGGAACGGGATGTCCAGGTACGGCAGGATCTTGCCGGCGGCCATCAGCGGGATCAGCTCGTCGACGTGCGGGTACGGGTAAACGTAGTGCAAACGAACCCAGACGCCGAGGGTGCTCAGGGCTTCGCAGAGTTCGGTCATGCGGGTTTTCACCGGCGCGCCGTTCCAGAAACCGGTGCGGTACTTCACGTCGACGCCGTAGGCGCTGGTGTCTTGCGAGATCACCAACAGCTCTTTGACGCCGGCCTTGACCAGGCGCTGGGCCTCGTCGAGCACGTCACCGACCGGACGGCTGACCAGCTTGCCGCGCATCGACGGGATGATGCAGAAGCTGCAGCTGTGGTTGCAGCCTTCGGAAATCTTCAGGTACGCATAGTGGCGCGGGGTCAGCTTGATGCCTTGCGGCGGCACCAGGTCGATCAGCGGGTTGTGATCCTGACGCGGCGGCACGACATCGTGCACGGCGTTGACTACTTGCTCGTACTGCTGCGGACCGGTCACGGCCAGCACGCTCGGGTGCACGTTGCGGATGTTGCCTTCTTCGACGCCCATGCAGCCGGTCACGATGACCTTGCCGTTTTCCTTGATGGCTTCGCCGATCACTTCCAAAGATTCAGCCTTGGCCGAGTCGATGAAACCGCAGGTGTTGACCACCACGACATCGGCGTCCTGATAAGTGGACACAACGTCATAACCTTCCATGCGCAGCTGGGTAAGGATGCGCTCGGAGTCGACCAGTGCTTTGGGGCAACCCAGGGATACGAAGCCAACCTTTGGATTGGCCGGCGCAGGAGTGGTGGACATGTCTAACCTCGGTATTTGTGACGCCTCCAGCCGAAGACGGCAAGGCGACAGACGGGCGCTTGTTGCGCCTCTGATCAAAAAGTGCGCAATTCTAGCGATGAGACGTTCACTTGACCAGCTTTATGAAGGGAAATACGACGAGTGCTGCGCTATGCTTCGCGCCGTTACGCGTTACCGATTTTTTACAGTCAACAAAACGTCTGTAACGTCATGTAAAACAGCGCATGCTGCGTGACAAAGCATAGTGCTTCTTCCAAGAAGTCCGGTCTGGGTAGTAGGAGTGTTGGATGGGTCAGGCAAGTAGTCAGGCGGCGGGTGCCGAGCATTCGGCGGCGAAGCCGATCGGTATGCTGGTCGCGGCGGTCGGGGTGGTTTACGGCGATATCGGCACGAGCCCGCTGTATACCCTCAAAGAAGTGTTTTCCGGTGGTTACGGCGTACCGGTCAACCATGACGGCGTGTTGGGCATCCTGGCGCTGATCTTCTGGTCGCTGATCTGGGTCGTCTCGATCAAGTACATGATGTTTGTCTTGCGCGCCGACAACCAGGGCGAAGGCGGGATCATGGCGTTGACCGCGCTGGCGCGGCGGGCAGCGGCGGGGCACAAGAGGTTGCGCACGTTGCTGGTGGTCTGCGGGCTGATCGGCGCGGCGCTGTTCTATGGCGACAGCATGATCACTCCGGCGATCTCCGTGCTTTCGGCGATTGAAGGTCTCGGGCTGGCCTTCGAAGGCATCGACCATTGGGTGGTGCCGCTGTCGTTGATCGTGCTGGTGGCGCTGTTTTTGATCCAGAGCCACGGCACCGCGCGAATCGGCATCCTGTTCGGGCCGATCATGGTCACCTGGTTCCTGGTCCTGGGCGCGCTGGGCGTCTACGGCATCATGCAGCATCCGGAAGTGTTGCAAGCGATGAACCCGGTCTGGGGCGTGCGCTTCTTCATCGTTCACCCGGGCATGGGCGTGGCGATCCTCGGTGCAGTGGTGCTGGCGTTGACCGGTGCCGAAGCGCTGTACGCCGACATGGGCCACTTCGGGCGCAAGCCGATTGCCCGCGCCTGGTTCATCCTCGTGCTGCCGGCGCTGGTGCTGAACTACTTCGGCCAGGGCGCCTTGCTGCTCGGTGACCCGGAAGCGGCGCGCAACCCGTTTTATCTGTTGGCGCCAAGCTGGGCGTTGATTCCCCTGGTCGGCCTGTCGACCCTGGCCACGGTGATTGCTTCGCAAGCGGTGATTTCCGGCGCGTTCTCCCTGACCCGCCAGGCTATCCAGCTCGGCTACATTCCGCGCATGCACATCCAGCACACCTCCAGCGCCGAGCAAGGCCAGATCTACATCGGTGCGGTGAACTGGGCGCTGATGGTCGGCGTGGTGCTGCTGGTGCTGGGTTTCGAATCTTCCGGCGCCTTGGCCTCGGCTTATGGCGTTGCGGTGACCGGGACCATGCTGATGACCAGCATTCTGGTGTCGGCAGTGATACTGCTGCTATGGAAATGGCCACCGGTCCTTGCGGTTCCGGTCCTGTTGGGATTTTTGCTGGTCGATGGCGTGTACTTCGCCGCCAACGTGCCGAAAATCGTACAGGGCGGGGCCTTCCCGGTGATCGCCGGTATTGCGCTGTTCGTGCTGATGACGACCTGGAAGCGCGGCAAACAACTGTTGGTGGAGCGCATGGACGAAGGCGGGCTGCCGCTGCCGATTTTCATCAGCAGTATTGCCGTGCAACCGCCGCATCGCGTCCAGGGCACCGCCGTGTTCCTCACCGCGCGGCCAGACGCCGTACCCCACGCGTTGTTGCACAACTTGCTGCATAACCAGGTGCTGCACGAGCAAGTGGTGCTGCTGACGGTGGTGTACGAAGACATCCCGCGAGTACCGACGACACGGCGCTTCGAGGTGGAATCCCACGGCGAAGGGTTCTTCCGGGTGATCCTGCACTTTGGCTTTATCGACGAACCGGACGTGCCGCAAGCGCTGAAGCTGTGCCATCTCGATGATCTGGATTTCAGCCCGATGCGCACCACCTACTTCCTCAGTCGCGAGACGGTCATCGCCTCCAAACTTGAGGGGATGGCGCGCTGGCGCGAGGCGTTGTTTGCGTTCATGTTGAAGAATGCGAACGGCAATTTGCGGTTCTTTAATCTGCCGCTGAACCGGGTGATTGAGTTGGGGACGCAGGTCGAGATGTAACCCCGCGACATCAAAAAGCCCCCGTTGCCGTGAAGGCCGCGGGGGCTTTTTTGTGGCTGAGTGCACAGTATGAAGACGATGCAGATCCATTGTGGGAGCGGGCTTGCTCGCGAAAACGGTCTGACATTCGGCGCTGATGTCGGCTGACCTACCGCTTTCGCGAGCAAGCCCGCTCCCACAATGGATCTGTGGCGTCTGTTGGGATTGCGCTCAGGTAATTATTTTTTTGATTCGGTCTTTGTCCAAACCGGCCGCTCCAGCACCTTCACTGCATCATCAACCACTGCCTTGCTCATCGCCGTCAAATAATGCGCGGCCCAGGCGTGTCGGTCGCTGTCTCGGGCGTAGGCAGCATCTTTGGTCAGCTCCTTGGCCAGGTACAGGAAGTCGGAGGCCATGGCTAACGCATCGCTGAGGGGAACGTCTCGCGTGACATGGAATAGGGGTTGGTTTGAGCAGTAGAGGACGGGGGTGAGGCCGATGGTTTTTAGTTCTGAGGGGGCAGGTGAATCTGTTTTGCTCATGGTGCATCTCCTAAACTGAGGAGCCGCCACGTTCGTTTCCAAGCGAATGGGTGGCAGCTGTGCGCAGGTTGGAAAACCGGGAGCCTAGGAAACCGGCACGTCCGAAGACGTCCCACGCACAACCGCCATGACACAGAATTGCAGCCGTAAATGTCTGCGGTCATGTTGGGCACGTTGTTGCCTACGCTCGACGGGTTTCCAAGCCCGATCGCTGAATGGTCAGCGACGTCCGGAGACTATCCCGTCAAAGAAAAGCGCAACAAGGCATCAAAGTGCCCAAAAAACACGATTCGGAGTTTGCCTACAAGGTCTGCGGGCGTCATCCGATATCGCGCCATCTGAAACAAACAAAAACTAAACGCCGCAAGTGATTCTACAAAGCCGAAGAAATGGGCGTGCTTGCGAAATGTGATATTCAACGCAATACTCTGCGTGTAATTGTGCGCGAAATGTTGCGTGATAGTAGAGAGGTAAATATGACGGCATTACTAGAACGTGCTGACCAGGCGATATCGGTGACTGCGATGGTCAGGGGCTTCAGCGCGAGGCTCAAGGAAATTTCCAGCCGCGCCACCGAGCGCCTGGTTATTTTCAAAGACAATCAACCGGCGGCGGTGATTATCAATATCGATGCGTATCAGGAAATGCTCGACGAACTGGATGACCTTCGGATTGAAGTAGCCGCTCGGGAACGCCTGACCGGTTTCGATGAGGCCCAAGCAGTCAGCCATGACGCTATGCGGGCAAGGTACGCCAGGAAAGACTAAAGGAGCTGGGGATGGTTTGGGGCGTTATCTATCACCCGGAGGTTCAGAAGGATCTGGATCTACTGGGAGCTGTTGCGGCGAATCGCATTCTTGATGTGATCGAAGAGCGAATTATCAACGGCGAGCCGGATAAAAGCGGTAAACCCCTTAGAGCCAGCCTTGCAGGTTGTAGAAGAATTCGAACCAGTGACACGCGGATTGTTTACCGAGTCAACGGGAGAGCGATTCAGTTACTGATCGTCGCGGTCGGTGCCCGACGTGATGAAGAGGTCTACGACGCGGCAGAGCGTCGGATCTGAACAATTGCCCTCGCTGCCATTCAGGCAGCGAGGGAGTGCACAGCATGAAGGCGGTGAAGACCCTATGTGGGAGCGGGCTTGCTCGCGAAAGCGGTCTTGCATTCAACATTTATGTCGACTGACACACCGCTATCGCGAGCAGGCTCGCTCCCACAGGGGGAGTGTGGTGTGCCGCTGGAATGAAAAAGCCCCCGCTACCGTAAGGCAGCGGGGGCTTTTTTGTGGGCGGGTTCAGGTCACTCCTGAGCCGCCGTCTCCTTCGCCTGGCGCTTCTCGATCACATCCACCAACCGCTGGGCCAGTTTCGGGTAGTTCTCGTCGAAGTGGTGGCCGCCAGGCAGTTTGATGGCTTCGCCTACGGCGGTCTTGTCGGTGCAGCCGCTTTCGTCGATTTCTTCTTCACCGAAGATGCACACCACTTTCTCCGGCGGCAGCTTGGCCATTTCCGGGCCGGTGGCAGCTTCTTTGCCGGCGTTGCCGAGCCAGCCTTCGACTTCGATTTCGAAGCTGCCGGTGCGGGCGAAGGCCAGCAGGATGATTGCGTCGACGCGTTGCTGTTCCGAGGCTTCCAGGCGGTTGTAGATTGCCGGCAAGACGTCGGCGCCGAACGAGTAGCCCGTCAGGATGAAGCGCTTGGTGCCCCATTTCTGCCGGTAGTGCTGCATCAGTTCGGCGAGGTCCAGGGCGCTTTGCTCCGGGCTCTTGTGCTGCCAGTAGTAGCGCAGGGTGTCGATGCCGACGACCGGGTAGCCGATCTTGGCCATTTCGCCCGCTACGTCGCGGTCGAGATCGCGCCAGCCGCCGTCGCCGGAGAGGAACAGGGTGACGGTGTCCTTGGCTTGGCCGGCCGGGACTTCAACCACTGGGATTTGCAGGCCGCCAGCGGCTTTGTCACCACCGACGAGCAGCTTGCGCAGTTCGTTGTTCAGCACTTGCGGCAGGTTGATGTCGTAGTCGCTGATGCTGGTTTCGGCGTTGGGTTGGTCGCGCACGAAGCCGGCACTGGTGTCGTCCGGGTTGTCGTTCCACGCCACCAGCCAGTGACCGTGAGCGGCGCTTTTCGGCAGCAGGTGGGTGCAGCCAGGTTTTTCCAGGGCCAGGTCCACCGAAACGGCCTGGGACTTGTCGTCCTTTTGCTCGGACAACCAGCGCCATGCCAGTACGGCGCCAGGGCCGATGCCGCTGACCAGCGTCGCCGGGCCTTTGAGTTCTCTCAGGCCGGATTGCAGGGCGCGGCTTTGCAACAGGCAGTCCTTGGGCAGGATCACCTGAACGATCTGCGCCGAGCCGCTGCGGCTCAGGGTCATCAATTGTTTGTCGCTGAGCTTCTGGTCGTCATTGACCGCCACCAGCACCTGGGCGCGCGGCGTGTTGCCGGGGATGACGCGGGTCATCGCGGCGCCGTCGGCCGGTGTCAGCCGTTCAAGCGTCGGTTCTGGTGCCGGGCGTTTGAGGTACCAGTAACCGCCACCGAGAATCAGGGCCAGCACTACCAGTGTGCCCAGTACGTACCGCAAGGAGCGTTGAATCATCAGCGTTTCACCAATCCAGTCAAGCCGCCCGCAATCAGGGCAGCAGTATCGGCCAGGGCAACCAGCGGATCGAGTCCGGCGGGCACAGCCATATAACGGGGTTCCCAGTCAGGCTGGAACTTGTCTTTGAAGCGGCGCAAGCCTTGGAAGTTGTACAGCTGCTCACCACGGCGGAAAACCATCGAGCCCAGACGCTGGGTCAGTGGTGCGCCACGACGGGGTTGCAACCCCGACAGCGGCACCATGCCCAGGCTGAAACGCGCGTATCCATGATTTTTATAATGTTGAATCAGGCCGACCATCATGAATTCCATGGTCAGTTTGGGCGCATCCGGGTGTGCGCGCATCAGGTCGAGGCTGGCCAGGTCATGGCCGAAAGTCTCGAGCAAATTGGCGAACGCCACCGGGCGCCCTTCGAAACGGATGACAGCGATGCGGAAATGCTTGAGGTAGTCATCACCGAAACGACCGAGCGAGAAGCCTTTCTCGCGCACGTTCTTGCCGGTCAGCCAGGCATCGGAAATCACCTTGAGCTCATCCATCGGTGCATGCCCTGGCTCATGGATCTCCAGCGACAGGCCATCACGGGTGCCACGGTTCCAGGTGTAGCGCAGGTCTTTCATCTCTTTGCCCTTGGCTTCGAGATCAAAGCGCTGCAGATCGACCCGGGCTTCTTCGCCGAGCTTGATCGCAGTCAGGCCGATGTCCATGTAGTACGGCAGGTTCTCGGCGCGTACTTGATAGAACACGGGGCGGGCGTGGTGGATGTCACAGAGGTCGCGGAACTGCCAGATCATTTCCGCCCGTTGCTGGGTCGGGCCGATCGGGTCATACAAGGCCACCAGGCTGCGTCCACGGCGGGCGTACATCAGGAACGCTTCGTCGTTAGGGTGGAACAGCAGCGCCTTGTCACCGGTCAGGGCGAGGCCACCGTCCGGTTGTGCGGAAGCCATCAGGATTTTTACCGCGCGGTCCAGTTCGTCCGGCGTGGGCAGGTGGATCACCGGGCGTGCGGTGCGCAGCAGCCAGGTCAGGGACACCACCACCAGCAGCACGGCGGCGCCGAGCAGCGAGCGCAAGCCGCGCGGGGCGTCGGCATCAAGGGTGAACTGCCACCAGAGTTGATGGCTGTAGGGAACGTCCTGATAAGCGAACAGCAGCAGCCAGATCGACGCACCGAGTACACAAAGGCTCGACACCAGATACAACGGCGAAAACGGCAGTTCGGTCAGGCGGCTCGGGCGATAGAACGAGCGCCGGAAAACCCCCAGCAGGCTCGCGGTCAGGGTCATCAGGCAGGCTTCTTCCCAGTCGAAACCCTTGAGCAGCGAGAGCACGGCGCCGACCAGCAACAGAATGGTGGTCAGCATCCACGCGGCGGACAGGCGTCGACGCAGGCCTTGGGCCAGCAGCAGGCAAAGCACGCCGACCAGGCTGGCGCCGAAGTGTGAAGCGTCGACCAGTCGATGAGGAATCAGGAAACCGATGTGTTCCAGGCGCGTATCGATTTCCGGGGTCACGCCGGAGAACAGCAGCACCACGCCGGACAGAAACACCAGCACCGCCAGAATCGGCGCGGCCAGGCCGGAGGCTGCACGCAAGGATTGACGCGTCTGAAACAAACGCTGGCCTTCATTGACCAACAGCAGCAAGCACGCGACCAGCAGCGGCAGCACCACGTAGATCAGGCGATAGAGCAGCAGCGCGGCGGCCAGCGGCGCGGCACCAAGCTTATCGGCGAAGGCGGCCAGCAGAATCGCCTCGAACACGCCGACGCCACCGGGAACATGGCTGAGCACGCCAGCGGCCAATGCCAGCAGGTACACCAGCAGGAATGCACCGAAGGGCGGTGCTTCCGGCAGCAACAGATACAGCACGGTTGCGGCGGCAGCTACGTCGAGGGCGGTAATGACCAGTTGCAGGAATGTCAGGCGACGGCCAGGAAGGCGCAAGGTGCGACGGCCGACCTTGACCAACAGGTTGTCTGCATAAGGCTGCTCTGGCAGGCGCCGGCGATAGATGCCGACGGCCAATACGGTAAACAGCAGCAATACAGCGGCGGCAATCGCACCCAGCAGCATCTGAGAGAGACCCAGGGCGGCAGAGGCGGCAGGCAGGTTGCTGAGCGTGGCGAGGGCGGCCAGCGGGGGCAGGGCGCAGCCGAGCGAGAGGCTGGCGAACAGCGTCATGTGCGCGACATCGGAAGCCCCCAGGCCATGACGCGCATATAAACGGTAGCGAACCGAGCCTCCCGAGAGCATCGACAGGCCGATGGCATTACCGATGGCAAATGCCGTGAACCCGCCCAGGGCAAGAAGCCGCGGCGCCAGGGTCACGCCGGCATAGCGGCTGGCCGACCATTCGTAGCCAAGCAAGATGATGAAGCCGACCACGGTTGCGGCCAATGCGCCGAGCAGTGCCGGTTTCGGTACGTCGAGAATGGAGTCGTGCAGAGCGTACAGATCGAGTTCGCTCAGCAGGTGGCGACAGGCAATCAGCGCGATAGCGAACAACAGCAGGGTAACCGCCAGGCCAATGGGCTGACGGTACTTGCTGACCAGATCAAGCAAGCGCAGACGCTCGGCCTTGATCGGTTGTGTCGCTGTGACGGTGTCTTGTGAATCAGACGAGTTGGCGCGCATCAATCACCTCTTGGATTGTGCGCGACAGGATGGGGGTATCCAGCCAAGTTACCAATCCCTGTAGAAAAAAATAATCACAAATATTAACGCCTCTCACCGATCAGCGGCGATGGCATGGCATCCGTCGTAGGGGGGGCGGTCTGCGATTCAGCATAGTCTGAACTCAGAACTCAGGTGATCCCGAACGCTTCCCTACACAGTGACAGGTCATTGTTGCGAAAGGACTTTTTCAACAGATACAAAAAAGGCCACTCTTTCGAGTAGCCTTTTTTGATGTTTGGTTGCGGGAGCCGGATTTGAACCGACGACCTTCGGGTTATGAGCCCGACGAGCTACCAGACTGCTCCATCCCGCGTCTGTGTGGCGGCATTCTATAGAGATACGCCGGTGTGTCAACCGTTAATCCGGCGCCGGGTCAAATAAGCGTAAATAAGCGGCGAACGGTCGCAGGGGCGCGTTAAGTTTCGGAATCAGAACGATTTCTCCGTGCTGTCAAAAAACAAATTTCTCACGGAATGTTGGGAGACACCGATGGCGCGTTACCTGTAGGAGCCGGCTTGCTGGCGATGGACTCGAGTGCGCCGCGTTGATTCAGGCAGCACGCGTTATCGTTAACGACCATCGTCGGAGCGCCGCCCGCAGACAAGTCGGCTCCTACAGGAAAGCGTGCATGAATTGAAATCGAATCGCATGGCAAAACACGCGCGCACAAAAAAGGCCACTCTTTCGAGTAGCCTTTTTTGATGTTTGGTTGCGGGAGCCGGATTTGAACCGACGACCTTCGGGTTATGAGCCCGACGAGCTACCAGACTGCTCCATCCCGCGTCTGTGTGTCGGCATTCTACAGAGGAACGCCGGGCTGTCAACCTTCAATCCAGATAAAACCTGTTCTGGTTCAATCGCTTAGCTCTGAAAGAGGGCGGTGTGATCGGCTGTGAGTCAGGCCTGGCAAGGCTTTTAGCTCTATCGCAGGGGCGCTTTCGATTGAGAAAATAAATTCATCTGTAACTTTTCCTACCATTGGGTAAGAACATTCAGACTACTGGTGCTATATACAGGTGTCGGTGAGATACTGCAGATCCGGCACGCCTTGACTCCAATTCTACGCCATGAACACCGCTTTTATATGAGCCAGCGAAAAATCATCCACGTCGATTGTGACTGCTTCTACGCTGCCATCGAGATGCGCGACGACCCGCGCCTCGCCGGAAAACCCCTGGCGGTGGGTGGTTCGGCGGATCGACGCGGGGTGATCGCCACCTGTAACTATGAAGCACGGGCGTATGGCGTGCGTTCGGCGATGTCGTCGGGGCACGCCTTGAAGTTGTGCCCTGACCTGACCATCGTCAAGCCGCGCATGGACGCCTACCGGGAAGCCTCGAAGGAAATTCACACGATCTTTCGCGATTACACCGACCTGATCGAACCGCTTTCCCTCGATGAGGCTTACCTCGATGTGTCAGACAGCGCGCACTTCGGCGGCAGCGCCACGCGAATTGCCCAGGACATCCGTCGTCGGGTGTCCAATCAGTTGCACATCACCGTTTCCGCCGGCGTGGCGCCGAACAAATTCCTGGCCAAGATTGCCAGCGACTGGAAGAAGCCCAATGGCTTGTTTGTCATTACGCCGGATCAGGTCGAGGATTTCGTCAGCGGTTTGCCCGTCAGCAAGCTCCATGGCGTTGGCAAAGTGACTGCCGACAAACTGGGCAGGCTCGGCATTGTCGATTGTTCGCATTTGCGCGAATGGGACAAGTTGGCGCTGGTGCGTGAATTCGGCAGTTTTGGCGAGCGGCTTTGGAGTCTGGCCCGTGGGATCGATGATCGGTTGGTGCACAACGACAGTCGGCGGCAATCGATCAGTGTCGAAAACACCTATGACGTGGATCTGCCGGATCTGGTGAGCTGTCTGGATAAATTACCCGAGTTGCTGGAAACCCTGGCGGGCCGCATGGCGCGAATCGACAACAGCTATCGGCCGGGCAAGCCGTTCGTCAAAGTGAAATTCCATGACTTTACCCAGACCACGCTGGAGCAGGCCGGGGCAGGGCGGGATCTGGGGAGTTATCAGTTGTTGCTGACCCAGGCGTTCAATCGCGGCGGGAAACCGGTGCGGTTGTTGGGGATCGGGGTGAGGCTGGAGGATTTGCGCGGAGGGTTTGAGCAGATGGAGTTGTTTGAGCGGTAGTTTAGCGGTGAATGTGACGGCCTCTTCGCGGGCAAGCCTCGCTCCTACAGGGGGGCACGCAATACCTGGTGGAGCGAGGCTTGCCCGCGAAGCTTTTGCTTTTAGTTCGGTCCCGGATCCGCGACGAGCCGCCCGGCATCCTTGGTCAACGACTTGAGGAATTCGGTCTGCAACTCAGGATCGTTACGCGTCAGCTCAATCAAACTCTGTTCAAGCTCACTGGCTTCTTCTTCCAGACCCAGCTCCGACAGACGCTTGACCCGGTGTACCCACTGGCTCACTTCGTCGTCTTCAAGATCGTCGTAAATCAGCCCGTGGGCTTCGAGCAACTTGCCGCGCAACGAGCTGCTGACCGCCAGGGTCGAATCCGTATGTACATCGTCCTGACTATCTTCGACCTTGATCAGCAGGCGACTCAGGTGATTGATGTCATGTTCGGCGAACGGACTGTCCAGCAGGTTCAGGCGCAACACACCGTTTTTGTCGGTGCTCAGCTCGAACGTATCCTTGCCGGCCTTGACCTCCACCGGGCGCTCGCTCCAGGGCAGGCTCGAGTATTCGGTGCGCTTGTCGAGCTGGACTTCGTCGATGCCGGCGAGGTTCTGCTGCGCACGACCGTGGGACGGCGCGTTCATGAACGGGTTGAGCCCGGCGAAACCGTAGCTGAACCAGTCCTTGGTCACGCTATCCGGCAGGTTGCCGAGGGCGAACACGTTGACCACGTTCGCGCCGACACCGGCCACCACGGCCACCGCGCCCAGCGGGATCTCGTAGACCTCCCGCCAGGGTTGGTAAGGCGTGTAGCGATCGTAATGACGGGTGACTTCGAACTCGGTGACTTCGAAGGTCTTCTGTTCGTGGATCTTCACCCGACGTTGCGGCAGCTCAAGCACCTTGGGCTCACCGACATCGATCTGCAGGCTGTGATCGAGCAATTTGCGCTCGACACGAGCCTCGTGCTCGCTGCGTTGCGACATGTGATTGGCGCAGCCGCTGACCAGCAGGGTGCCGCACAGGGCGGCACCACCGAGGCCTAAGGTGTTTCGCTTGAACATGACTTCTCTATCTGGTGTCAGCGGCGGATACGGGCCTGGAGGAAGGACAGCACGTCAGCGACCGGCAGCGCTTGCGCCTCGGGCTCGGTGCGGCTCTTGTATTCCAGATTGCCTTCGGCGAGGCCGCGGTCACTGACCACGATCCGGTGAGGAATGCCGATCAGCTCCATGTCCGCGAACTTGATGCCCGGGCTGGTTTTCTTGTCGCGATCGTCCAGCAGCACTTCGAAGCCGGCCGCAGTCAACTCGACGTACAGCTTGTCGGTCGCTTCGCGAACTTGTTCGGTTTCGTAGCGCAGCGGCACCAGCGCGATCTGGAATGGAGCCAGTGTGTCGCTCCAGATGATCCCGTTGGCGTCGTTGTTCTGCTCGATGGCCGCAGCTACCACGCGGGAAACGCCGATGCCGTAGCAACCCATTTCCAGGGTGACCGGCTTGCCGTTCTCGCCCAGCACTTCGCACTTCATCGCTTTGCTGTACTTGTTGCCCAGCTGGAAGATGTGCCCGACTTCGATGCCGCGTTTGATTTCCAGGGTGCCTTTGCCGTCCGGGCTCGGATCACCGGCCACGACGTTGCGCAGGTCGGCAACGGTCGGAACCGGCAGGTCACGCTCCCAGTTCACGCCGAAGTAGTGCTTGTCGTCGATGTTCGCACCGATACCAAAGTCGCTCATCAGCTCGACGGAACGGTCGATGATGATCGGCAGCGGCAGGTTCAACGGGCCGAGGGAACCGGCACCGGCGCCAATGGCGTCGCGCAGTTCGCTTTCGGACGCCATGACCAGCGGGCTGGCAACGCCAGGCTGGTTGGCGGCCTTGATTTCGTTCAGCTCGTGGTCGCCACGAATGATCAGGGCAATCAGCTTGCCTTTCTCTTCAGCGTGAACCACGAGGGTCTTGATGGTCTTTTCAATCGGCAGATTGAATTTTTCCACCAGCGCGGCGATGGTCTTGGTATCTGGCGTGTCGACCAGGCGCATCTCTTCAGTCGGCGCGGCGCGGGAGGTTTCACGCGGTACCGCTTCGGCTTTCTCGATGTTCGCGGCGTAGTCGGAACCGTTGCTGAAGACGATATCGTCTTCGCCGGATTCGGCCAGCACGTGGAATTCGTGGGAGCCAGCGCCGCCGATGGAGCCGTTATCAGCTTCAACCGGGCGGAACTTCAGGCCCAGGCGGGTGAACACGTTGCAGTACGCCTGGTGCATGCGGTCGTAGGTGACCTGCAGCGAAGGCTGGTCAGCGTGGAACGAGTAGGCGTCCTTCATGATGAATTCGCGGCCGCGCATCAAACCGAAGCGTGGGCGGATTTCGTCACGGAATTTGGTCTGGATCTGATACAGGTTGATCGGCAGCTGTTTGTAGCTGCTCAACTCGTTGCGCATCAGGTCGGTGATCACTTCTTCGTGGGTCGGGCCGGCGCAGAAGTCGCGACCGTGGCGATCCTTGAAGCGCAGCAATTCAGGGCCGTATTCTTCCCAGCGACCGGATTCCTGCCACAGCTCAGCCGGTTGTGTACTCGGCATCAACACTTCAAGAGAGCCTGCGGCGTTCATTTCTTCACGAACGATGGCTTCGACCTTGCGCATTACTCGCAAGCCCATCGGCAGCCAGGTGTACAGGCCCGAGGCGAGTTTGCGGATCATGCCGGCGCGCAGCATCAGCTGATGGCTGATGACGACCGCGTCGGAAGGCGTTTCTTTCTGTGTGGCGAGCAAAAATTGACTGGTGCGCATGGTTGGCCGTTGTCGGTTGCTGATGACGAGAAATGACGGAGCATTGTACGGGCGAGATCTGCTGGCGTACAGGCGCGCGGTCGGTGGTGTGGCAGGAGGGCGGGAATCTCCACGCCCTTTGCATGCTATTGGATAAGGGAGCCTACGATTCTTCCGCGACCTGGGCTGGAACCGGCTCAGGCTTTGGGGTCGGGCCTTCGCGGCGGCTCTCCTGGAACCAGTGCAAGGCGATCAACACCAGCGTCGGAACGCCCAGCAGCGCGGTGATCAGGAAGAAATCATGGTAGCCGAATTTTTCCACCATGACCCCGGAATAGCCACCGATCAGGCGCGGCAGCAGGAGCATGATCGAGCTGAGCAGGGCGTATTGGGTGGCGGAGAACTTGAGGTTGGTCAGGCTCGACAGGTAGGCGACGAACGCGGAGGTCGCCAGGCCCGAGCTGAAGTTGTCCAGGGAAATGGTCAGGATCAGCATGTTCAGGTTGGCGCCCATGTCGGCGAGCATCAGGAACAGCAAATTGGTGCCCGCTGACGCCACGCCGCCGATGAACAGGATCGGCAGGATGCCGAAACGCACGATCAGCAGGCCGCCCATGCCGGCGCCGACCAGCGTCATGATCAGGCCGAAGATTTTGCTGACGCTGGCAATCTGATCCTTGGTGAAGCCCTGGTCGATATAGAACACGTTGGCCATCACGCCCATCACCGTATCCGACATCCGATACGTGGCGATCAGCCCGAGCAGCAGCAGCGCTTGCCAGCGGTAACGCAGAATGAAGTCGTTGACCGGTGTCAGCACCGGCGCCAGGCCACGACGGCCTATGGCCGACAGGCACATTGCGGTGAGCGAGGTGTAGAGGATCGCCCGCAGGAATGCGCGGTCTTGTAGCAGCAGGTCGAGCAGGCTGACGCCGTCAAACAGCACGCTGGCGAAGTCGGTGTTGTAGAGCTGGGTGAACATGGCCGGCACGGAAACCAGCAGCACGATCAGTACGAACACCGAGGCCAGTTGATGCACGAAGCTGTAGCGCCCGGCCTGCAATTGCGTGCGCAACGGCACCGGCGGTTCGCGCATGAAGAAAGAGGTCAGCAGCGCCGGAACCATCAGGGCGCCGAACAGCAGGTAAGTGCCGGCCCATGCCGAATGCTTGTAGTTGAAACCGGTGGAGCCAAAACCTTCGGCAAAGAACAGGGCGCCGGCAGTGGCCAGCAGTGCCGCGATCCGATAGCCGGACATGTAGCTGGCGGCCAGGGCAGCCTGGCGGCTGTCTTCGGCGATTTCCAGGCGATAGGCGTCGACCGCGATGTCTTGCGTCGCCGAGGCGAAGGCCACGACTACGGCGATGGCGATCAGCCAGGACAAGTGTTTTTGCGGGTCGCAGAAACCCATCCCGATCAAGCCGAGGATTACCAGTGCCTGGGAAAGTACCAGCCACGAGCGACGGCGACCGAGCTTGCCGAGAAATGGCAGGCGCCATTGGTCCAGCAACGGTGACCAGACCCATTTAAAGGCGTAGGCCAGACCGATCAGGCTTGCATAGCCAATGGTTTCGCGAGCCACACCGGCTTCACGCAACCAGACTGACAGTGTCGAAAACACCAGCATGTAGGGCAGGCCGGCGGCGAAACCAAGCAACAACAGCACAAGTGTCGATGGGCTGGCATAGGCGGCGAGCGCGGCGCGCCAGGTTTTACGGGGCATGGGCTGAAGTCTGCCTCAAGATTACGGAAACAAAGCGCGCACTCTAACCGCTGTGCTCTACCGGGCGCCAGCCATGGCGCTGAATATCAACACGATTGTTCAGGACACTGACGCCTTCGGAGCGCAATCGTGCGCGTTGCTCGTCCCCTGAAGGACTGCCCACGGGCAGGCTGATCCGACCGCCGGCGCCGAGCACTCGATGCCAGGGCAGTTTGGTGTCGCCGGGCAACTGGCTGAGCGTACGCCCGACCCAGCGCGCGGCGCGACCCAGTCCTGCGAGTTCGGCGAGTTGACCATAACTCACGACTTTGCCCTCGGGCACCTGCGCCAGAGTGAGGTACAGCGCCGTGCGTCGGATTTGCGCAGGGCTTTCGGTTTCTGCATCGGCGTCGGTCACATCCGGGGTCCCTGTAGGAGCCAGCCAGCTCGCGATGGTCGTTAACGATAACGCGAGCTGTCTGGGAAAACGCGTCGATCTTGAGTTTATCGCGAGCAGGCTCGCACCTACAGTGGCTGACCGTCTGTAGGGTAAATCCTCGATCAGTAATTGAGAAATGAACTCAATAGAGATGGGCGGGTCAGTCCTTGTTAGGGCCTTATTCCTATGGATAATGCCGACTTTTTTCGCAAACTTGAGCCTGTCCTTGCTTATGGTGTCCAGAACCCTGTTGTGCCTCGCTGTCCTGAGTGCTTCCACGCCCTTGCTCGCCGACACCGTGTGGTTAAAGAACGGTGACAAGCTGAGTGGCAAGATCACTCTGTTCGACGGCGGCAAGCTGGTGATCCAGACCGAATACGCCGGTTCGGTTCCGATCGACTGGAAGCAGGTCAAAACCCTGGAGAGCGATCAGGAGTTGCTGGTCAAGCAGGATGCCTACAGCGGTGAGAAGGCCAAGTCGCTGCACGCGGCGGACGACGGCAAGGTGACGCTGGAAAACGGCGAGGCACCGAAGACCGTCGAGCTGGCGAGTATCCAGCAGATTCTCAAGCCCAAGCCGGTGGTTGAGGATCTGGTCTGGAAAGGCAATATCGATGCGGCGCTGGATTACCAGCGGGCGGAAAAGGACACCGACGACTACGATGTCGACTTCAAGACCACTGCGCGCCATGGCAGATGGCGGCATATCGCCGAAGGCGAGTACAACCGTGAATTCCAGGATGACGTGGTCACCACCGACAACTGGCGGGGCGAGTACTCGCTCGACCGCTTCCTGACCGAGAAGTGGTTCTGGCAGGGCCGTGCGGTCTATAAGCGCGACAAGGTTGAAGAGCTCTCCCGTCAGCGCACCGTCGGTACCGGTCCGGGTTACCAGTTCTGGGATGACGAGCTAGGCGCATTCTCGCTCGGCTCGCTGTTCAACCACACGGACTACCAGTTCTCCGACGGCAGCAAGGACAACTTCTATTCCCTGGCGATGAAGTGGGATTACAACCGCTACCTGATCGGCAAGAAGGTGGAATTCTTCACCAATGGCGAAGTGGGCAAGCCGTTGTCGGGTGTGGCGGATTATGCGCTCGATGCCGAAATGGGCTTGCGCTACAAAGTGACCGAGTGGGCGTCGCTTAACTTGAAGGCCGAGCGAGACATCATCAGCGGTACAGACGATGCCGATCTGGACAAGACCCGCTATACCGCTGGGTTTGGTGTGGCTTGGTAAAACCATTCGCGGGCAAGCCTCGCTCCTACAGGTTTTGCGTCGGGTCGCGATTTCCGATACCGACGCAAAACCTGTAGGAGCGAGCGGTGCGGCGATCCGACTTGCCCGCGAAGGCGTCAGTACTATCAATAGGGTTTGGATCACTACAAAACATTCGCCCACAAAAAAGCCCCGCTTTTAAGGGCGGGGCTTTTTACTAAAGCAAGTACAAGTTAGATAACTTGAACTTCTTCAGCTTGCATGCCTTTCTGACCGCGGGTAGCGATGAAAGAAACCTGTTGGCCTTCTTTCAGGCTTTTGAAGCCGTCGGATTGGATAGCTTTGAAGTGAACGAACAGGTCGTCACCGGATTGTGGAGTGATGAAGCCGAAGCCTTTTTCATCGTTGAACCACTTAACGGTACCAGTTTGGCGATTAGACATGGTGTAACTCCTTGAACAAAGATAACTGCGACTCAGGAAGAACCCTGGCCGAGACTGAGTGCAAAGAGCAGGAAAAATTCTTGTAGATGGTTGGATCGAAATTCAACATATCGTGTAGAGATTCTCAGTGACACAAGCAGCACAGTGGCGCCACCTTAACCCTTTTTCCGGAACGTGCCAATGCTTCCGGCGAAGGTTTCTCTGTTTTCGTGACTGACGGTGCATTGTATTGCCGTCGAGGTCCGGAATTTAAGGGGGATCGCCAAGAATTGTGCCCCGGACTTTGAACCGGCGGCGCGCCCCGGTAAGATGCCGGACAGATTTTTTCCACCTCGCTATTCAGGACACCCGCCATGAGCATCAAATCGGACAAGTGGATTCGCCGCATGGCGCAAGAGCAGGGCATGATCGAACCGTTCGTCGAGCGCCAGGTGCGCGGCAGCGACGATAGCCGAGTGATCTCCTACGGCGTGTCGAGTTACGGCTACGACGTGCGCTGCACTAATCACTTCAAAGTGTTCACCAACATCAATTCGGCCATCGTCGACCCGAAAAACTTCGATGCCGGCAGCTTCGTCGATATCCACAGCGACGTCTGCATCATCCCGCCGAACTCCTTCGCCCTGGCCAGCACCGTCGAATACTTCCGTATTCCGCGCAACGTATTGACCATTTGCCTGGGCAAAAGCACCTACGCCCGCTGCGGCATCATCGTCAACGTCACCCCGCTTGAGCCTGAGTGGGAGGGTCACGTGACCCTGGAATTCTCGAACACCACCAACCTGCCGGCGAAGATCTACGCCAACGAAGGCGTGGCGCAGATGCTGTTCCTTGAGTCCGACGAAGAGTGCGAAGTGTCCTACAAGGACCGTGGCGGCAAGTATCAGGGCCAACGCGGCGTGACGCTGCCACGCACCTGAGTCAACCGTCTGACAAACCGTGGGAATTCCTGGGCGAGCGTACACTCTATGGGGTGTACTGCTCCGATCTGCGCAAGGCGGATCGGGCCATCGCTCAGGAGTGCTATATGAAGATCGACCCGCGTATAAGTGCCGAACTGGCAAGGCTTGAGCCCAATCAGGTTGGCGTTTTGGCCTGGTCGTTGCTGGCACATCCGCCCATCAGCATGGCGGGGGGCATCCCCGGCCAGCCTGATCCCGATACCCCCAACGAACAACCCACCGAACCCGGTGAGCCGACCCTGCCGGATGAGCCGCCTCCCGCGCCGGTTGTGTGATCAACCACGCGAATGAATGGCTTGTATTGGTAGGAGCGAAGCTTGCTCGCGAAGACGGTGGGTCAGCCGACATCTTTCTCTCCTGACCCACCGTCTTCGCGAGCAAGCTTCGCTCCTGCAACGGCTACGTGTTACTTGAGGTTGCCGCTGAGGAACTGCTTCAGCCGCTCACTCTTCGGATTGCCCAGCACGTCTTCCGGCGCGCCTTCTTCCTCGACCAGGCCCTGGTGCAGAAACAGCACCTGACTCGACACTTTGCGGGCGAAGCTCATTTCGTGGGTCACCATGATCATGGTCCGGCCTTCTTCGGCGAGACCCTGGATCACTCGGAGCACTTCACCCACCAGCTCCGGGTCGAGCGCAGACGTCGGTTCGTCGAACAGCATGACTTCCGGCTCCATGGCCAATGCGCGGGCAATGGCGACCCGCTGTTGCTGGCCCCCGGAAAGAAACGCCGGGTACTGGTCCGCCACGCGTGCGGCCAGGCCAACCTTGTCGAGGTAACGACGTGCGCGGTCCTCGGCTTCCTGCTTGCTGCAACCCAGCACCCGGCGCGGAGCCATGGTGATGTTTTCCAGCACGGTCATGTGGCTCCACAGGTTGAAGTGCTGGAACACCATGGCCAGGCGGGTGCGGATCCGTTGCAGTTCATCGGCGTCGGCCACGTGCATGCCGTGGCGATCCTTGATCATGCGGATGTTCTGGCCGTCCAGGCTCATGGCGCCGTCGTTGGGCTGTTCGAGAAAGTTGATGCAACGCAGGAAGGTACTTTTGCCCGAGCCGCTGGCGCCGATCAGGCTGATGACGTCGCCGGTGTTGGCCTTGAGTGAAACGCCTTTGAGCACATGATGATCGCCATAGCTTTTATGCAGGCCTTCGATGGTCAGTTTGTACATGGGGCATGCATCCTCAAGGCGAAAGTAGGTAGCCGCTGCGATAGGCTTCGGTGCCCGCGACGTGGGCGATCACCATGCCGGCAGTGGCCATGCGCCGTAGCGAGCGGGCGTACATCAGCCCGGCGACGGTGCAGTGAACGGGGGTGACGAGATCGTTGATCGGGTCGACGATTTCGGCGATCAGTTGCCCGGCCTCCAGGTATTCCCCCGGCAGCGCGGTGAACACCAGCAAACCGCCCACGGGCGTGGCCACCGGTTCGACGGCCGCCAGCGGCGTGGCGGGATACGTCAGTTCCGGCAGTGGCGCCGGTTCGCCGGCAATCGCGCCGAAGTGAATCAGGTAATCGATCAACGCCTGGCAGTCGAGGCTGGCCAACGGGTGATTGACGTCGCCCTGGCCACGCAATTCGACGGTGACCGAGAAGCTGCCGAGCGGAATGTCGAAGTGTTCGCCGAAGCGCTCTTTCAACTGCCACCAGAGCAGGGTGAAACATTCGTCGAACGACTGACCGCCGGAATCGGTGGCCAGCAGACTCGCTTCGGCACCGATGTAGCGGGCCAGCGGCTCGACCTGTGGCCAGGCCTCGGGCGTGGTGTAGAGGTGCGCGACCGCTTCGAAATCGCAATGCAGGTCCAGCACCATATCCGCGTCACAGGCCAGTCGTTGCAGGATCAGGCGCTGGGATTGCAGTTGAGTGCTGGCAGTCTGTCGCGCCAGAGCCTGGCGCAGGCTGTTGCGGATCAGTTCGAGGTTGCGCTGCGGATCGTCGCCGAGCTGGCCTTCGATCTCATTGCCGACTTCCTCGCTCAAATCGACGAACCAGCGATTGAAGTTCTGCCCGCTTTCGAGCTCGTAGCGGCCCAGCGGTACATCCATCAGCACTTGTTCGAGGCCGACCGGGTTGGCAATCGGCACCAGTACGATTTCGCTGCGCAGGTGGCCGGCGGCTTCCAGCTCGGCCAGGCGTTGTTTGAGGTGCCAGGCGACCAGCATGCCGGGCATTTCATCGGCGTGCAGGGACGCCTGGATGTAGATCTTGCCCTGGGCCGACGTCGGGCCGAAGTGGAAGCTGTGAATCTGTCGTGCGGTCCCCGGCAGCGGGGCCAGCAAGTCATGTATCTGGTGGCGCATGTGCGAAAAGTCCTAGTGGGTCGGCCCGAGGAAGGCCAGCCATCGGCGTTCGGCGAGGCGGAACAGGCCGACCAGCGCAAAGGTGACGGTCAGGTAGATCAGCGCGGCGATGCCGAACGACTGGAAGGTCAGGAAGGTCGCCGAGTTGGCGTCCCGCGCGACTTTCAGAATGTCCGGGATGGTCGCGGTGAACGCGACGGTGGTCGAGTGCAGCATCAGGATCACTTCGTTGCTGTAATAAGGCAGCGAGCGACGCAGGGCTGACGGCATGATCACGTAGGCATACAGCTTCCAGCCGGTCAGGCCGTAGGCTTTGGCCGCTTCGACTTCACCGTGGGCCATGCTGCGGATTGCCCCGGCGAAAATCTCCGTGGTGTAGGCGCAGGTGTTCAGGGCGAAGGCGAGGATGGTGCAGTTCATTGCGTCACGAAAGAACGCATCGAGTATCGGCTGCTCTCGCACGGCGGCCAGGCTGTAGATGCCGGTGTAGCAAATCAGCAGCTGGATATACAGCGGCGTCCCGCGAAACAGGTAGGTGTAGAACTGCACCGGCCAGCGAATATAGAAGTGCGGCGACACCCGGGCGATGGACAGCGGGATCGACACCAGGAAACCGATGAAGATCGACGCACTGAGCAGCCACAGGGTCATGGCCAGGCCGGTGATGTTGTAGCCGTCGGTGTAAAGGAAGGGTTTCCAGTATTCCTGCAGGAGTTCGATCATCGTACGGCCTCCCGGGAGCCAGCGGCGTAGCGGCGTTCAAGCCAGCGCAGGATGACGTTGGAGGCGCTGGTGATCAGCAGGTAAATCAGCGCAGCCAGCACCAGGAAGTAGAACAGTTGATAACTGCTTTTGCCGGCGTCCTGGGCAGCCTTGACCAGGTCGGCGAGGCCGATGATCGACACCAGCGCGGTGGCCTTGAGCATCACCATCCAGTTGTTACCGATACCCGGCAGGGCGAAACGCATCATTTGCGGGAACACCACGATCCAGAACCGCTGGCCACGCTTGAGGCCATAGGCGGTGGCCGCTTCGACCTGGCCCCGGGGCACCGCGAGAATCGCGCCACGAAAGGTTTCGGTGAAGTACGCGCCATAAATGAAGCCCAGGGTAATGACCCCGGCGCTAAACGGGTTGATCTCGATGTATTCCCATTCCATGAAATCGGTGAACGACGTCAACCAGGTTTGCAGGCTGTAGAAAATCAGCAGCATCAGCACCAGGTCCGGCACGCCGCGAATCAGCGTGGTGTAGACCTGCGCCGGGACGCGCACGAGTTTGACTTTTGACAGTTTGGCACTGGCGCCGAGCAGGCCGAGCAACACGGCCACCAGCAGCGACAACGCCGATAATTTGATGGTCATCCAGGTGCCTTCCATCAGCAACGGACCGAAGCCCTTGAGGCTGAAGGCTGAGAGCCCCAGATTTTGTAATAGGTTTTCGAACATAAATCAGCAACCTGATCGGATGAAAAAAGCGCCCATCGCGAGATGGGCGCCGGGCATTATTTGCCGCTGTACAGATTCAGATCGCCAAAGTGTTTCTTCTGAATGGTGGCGTAGGTGCCATCATCGTGTAACGCTTTGATACCTTTATCCAAAAGTGCCTTGAGGTCTTTGTTACCTTTAGAGATACCGATAGCTGTTTTGGCTGGCAGCAATTCGCTGTCAACCGGCTTGCTGACTTCGTAGCCTTCGCCCTTTGGCGACTTCAAAAAGCCCAGTTCGGCTTGCAACATGTCCTGGATCGCGGCATCGAGGCGACCGGACATCAGGTCCGAATACACCTGATCCTGGTTCTGATAGGCCTGGGTTTTCACGCCAGCCTTGTCCAGCACGGCCTTGGCATAGGCTTCCTGGATGGTGCCTTGCTCGTAGCCTACGGTCTTGCCTTTCAGGGACGCGACGTCTTCGGTCAGGCCGGAACCTTTCTTGAACACATAGGCGGTTGGGCCGGAGAACAGCTCGCTGGAGAAGTCGATGACTTTTTCGCGGGCCGGGGTGACGGTCATCGAAGAGATCACACCGTCGAATTTGTTGGCCTTCAGGCCCGGAATCATGCCGTCGAAATCGCTTTCGACCCATTTGCACTTGACCTTCAGCTCGGCACAGATGGCATTGCCCAGATCGATATCAAAGCCCACCAGGCTACCGTCGGCCGCTTTCGACTCGAACGGAGCATAGGAAGGGTCAACGCCAAAACGCAGTTCTTTGTATTCCTTGGCCAGCGCGGAGCCGGCAGCCATGCACAACGCCAGTGCAGAAAGGGTCAGCAATGCTTTTTTCATTATTCAATCCCTAAGAACCAATATGAGCGCTTGTGGCGCAGAATTATTGTTACTGGAAAGCGTAAGACCTATTGAAAGTAGCAATTTCCGAACCAGAGTCCCGAACAAGCGTTTTAAAAGGTGATTCAAGAAATGGCTGGACGGGATTTATGCACGAAAACGGGCGCCGGGAAATAGCTGCACCGTCATTGAGCACGTGATCAAGCTTTTCGTAGGAGCCGGCTTGCTGGCGATCGGATCGACGCGGTGATTCAGAATGACCGAGTTATCGTTCATCGCCAGCAAGCCGGCTCCTACAGGGGATTGGTTAACTCAAAAGATTCTGCAGGGTGGCGAGATTGTCAGCCTCGTCAACGTTCTTGTCTTTGCGCCACCGCAGCATCCGCGGAAACCGCACCGCAATCCCGCTCTTGTGGCGCTTGGACAAGGCGATGCCCTCAAACCCCAATTCAAACACCAGGCTCGGTTTTACACTGCTCACCGGGCCGAATGTCTCCACCGTAGTCTTGCGCACGATGCTGTCGACCTGGCGCATTTCCTCGTCGGTGAGGCCTGAATACGCCTTGGCGAATGGCACCAGCGTGCGCTCGCTGGCACTGGGCGGGCTGTCCCACACCGCGAACGTGTAATCGCTGTACAGACTGGCTCGGCGACCATGGCCGCGTTGCGCGTAAATCAGCACGGCGTCGATGCTGAACGGGTCGACTTTCCACTTCCACCAAACGCCCATGTCCTTGGTCCGGCCGACGCCATACAGCGCATCCCGGGCCTTGAGCATCATGCCTTCGACGCCGAGGCGGCGGGAGGCTTCGCGTTGGCGGGCGAGGTCGAGCCAGTCTTTGTCGGTCAACACCGGGGAGGGCAGTAACACCGGGTTGTTGCACTGGGTGATGACCTGTTCCAGTTGGGTGCGCCGCCTGGCTTGAGGCTGGTTGCGCCAGTCTGCGCCTTGCCATTCCAGCAAGTCGAAGGCCAGTACGACCACCGGCACTTCATCGAGGATTTTCTTGCCCAGGGTCTTGCGGCCGATCCGCTGTTGCAGCAGGGCGAACGGTTGCACCGCCGGTGGGTTCGGCGCCAGTGGATCGAAGGCATCTTCGGTGCTCGGTGGTGCGGTTTTCCACGCAACGATCTCGCCGTCGATCACCGTACCGTCCGGTAGGCCGTGAACCAGGCTGTCAAATTCGGGAAAACGCTCGGTGACCAATTCTTCGCCGCGCGACCAGATCCACAGTCGTCCATCGCGCTTGACCACTTGGGCGCGGATGCCGTCCCACTTCCATTCCACCTGCCAGTTGCTGGCGGGGCCGAGCAGGGTTTCGAATTGCTCCACCGGTTGCGACAACGCGTGGGCGAGAAAAAACGGATACGGCTGGCCGCCCCTTTGTGAGTGTTCATCGGCCGACTCGGCGGCGATCAGTTTCAGGTAACTCGCTGCGCTGGGACGGCTGGAGAGGTCGGTGTAACCCACCAGTCGCTGGGCCACGCGTTTGCTGTCGAGCCGCGCCATCGCTGCCAGGGCGCGGGTCACCAGCAACTTGGAGACGCCGACGCGGAAACTGCCGGTGATCAGTTTGATGCAGAGCATCAGGCCGGGGCGGTCCAGTTGCGACCAGAGTTCGGGCAATTGCTGGGCGAGCACGTCGGGAGATTCGCCGCGCAAGGGCAGCAGTTTGTCTTCGATCCACACCGCCAGCCCGTCGGTGGAACTGTGGGGCGCTTCGGGCAGCACCAGCGAGATGGTTTCCGCCAGGTCGCCCACCGCCTGATAACTCTCTTCGAACAACCACGGTGACAGGCCGGAATACGCCTCGGCGAGTTCACGCAGGATGCGCACCGGCACCAGTTGCCGAGGTCGCCCGCCGGACAAAAAGTACACCGCCCAGGCGGCGTCTTCCGGGGCGGCCTGAGCGAAGTAATGTTGCATCGCCGCCAGTTTGGCATTGCTGGACGTTGTCGCGTCGAGCTCGGCGTACAACCGGGCAAAGGCCTTCACGGCAGCACCTCGGCGCTTTGCGGTTCGGTGTCGGTGATGTCTTCCTCGTCGTCGCCGTACTCGGTGGTGAACTCCTGGGCGTCGAGACCCTGCTCGCGCAAATGGCGCACCAGGACCGCGACCGAACCGTGGGTGACCATCACGCGTTCGGCGCCGGTCTGTTCGATTGCCCAGAGCAGGCCTGGCCAGTCGGCGTGGTCCGACAGCACAAAACCCCGGTCCACTCCCCGTCGCCGACGCGTGCCACGCAAGCGCATCCAGCCACTGGCGAAACCATCGCTGTAATCGCCGAAGCGCCGCATCCAGCTGCTGCCGCCCGCCGAGGGCGGGGCCAGGACCAGCGCCTTGCGCATCATCGGGTCGCTCTTTTTGACCTCGCCAGCGTGGATCGTTGGTGGCAGGTAAACGCCGCTTTCTCGATACACCCGGTTGAGCGGCTCGACAGCGCCGTGCACCAGAATGGGGCCGAGGCGCGCGTCGATACCGTGGAGAATCCGCTGCGCCTTGCCGAAGGCATAGCAGAACAGCACGCTGGTCTTGTCTTCGGCGGCATTGGCTTGCCACCACTGATTGATTTCGGCAAACACCTGCGCCTGAGGCGGCCAGCGATAGATCGGCAGGCCAAAGGTCGATTCGGTGATGAAGGTGTGGCAGCGCACCGGCTCGAATGGCGCACAGGTGCCGTCGGGTTCGATTTTGTAATCCCCGGAGGCGACCCAGACTTCGCCACCATATTCCAGGCGCACCTGCGCCGAACCGAGTACGTGGCCGGCGGGGTGGAAACTCAGGGTGACGCCGTGATGCAGCAACCGCTCGCCATAGGCCAGGGTTTGCAGATTGATGTCCTGGCCCAGTCTCGCGCGCAGGATGCCTTCGCCGGGCGCGGCTGCCAGATAGTGCCGGTTGCCGCCGCGGGCATGATCGCCGTGGGCGTGGGTGATGACCGAACGTTCGACTGGCCGCCACGGGTCGATATAGAAATCTCCGGCCGGGCAGTACAAACCTTCGGGGCGCGCGATAACAAGATCCATGTTGTTACCAAAATGGAGGGACTTGTTAGCTATGAGGTTTGGGCGGGGTCAGAAGTTCTATCGATATTTCACAGGAAAACGACGCTCCCTGTAGGAGCCGGCTTGCTGGCGATGGCGGCGTGTCAGTCGACATGTTTATTGACTGAACAGACGCTATCGCCAGCAAGCCGGCTCCTACAGGGGGATGGGGTTACTTGCCGGGTGTCAGCGTCAACCGCTTGGTCCCGTAGACCTTGTCGAAGTTCTGCGGCTGCATCGGCAGACTCACGTATTGCCCCTTCAACCACGGATCTACGCTGTCGAGGTAGTTCGGACTCGCCGGGTTACCCGACTGGCCGGTACCGTTCTGGCCCATCAACGGTTCGGCCTGGCCGAAATCGACGATGAAGCGCATGGCCGGTGCCAGCGTGGTGTTGAAGTCCTGGCCCCAGGCGAACGCCGCCGTGTTCAACGTGGTGTGATCGCCGCCGGCCGCGAGCGGACCGCGTACGGTCTGGCCACTGGCGTTTTTCCATTCATAGCGGTGCAGTTTGCCCCACTGCCAGGCTTTGTGATCGCCGCCCAACTGACTGTCGCCTGCGGTGATGGCCGCCGCGAGGCTGCGGGCGAGAATCGCCGGTTTGTCTTCTTTCTGCGGCGTGCGTGCGTCATCCCAGAACGGGCTGTCTTCACGCCCCAACAGATGATCGGCTTGCGCCGCGTAGGACAACTTGCCGTTGGCGATAAAGGCTTTCCACGCCGGACTGCTTTCCGGGCCCAGTTCGTCGAGGAAGGTTTGCTTGGCGCTTTCCTGCAGGAACAGCTCGTAAATCGCTGCATCGGCGGAGGTCGCGGCGAGTTTGCCGTCGAACGCCATCAGGCGGGTAAACGCTTCGTGCGCCTTGCCGCGATCGGCTACCGGCAAGGCTTCAATGGCCTGCTTGAGCGGCTTGGCCATGCCCGGCGCTGCAAACATCTTTTTCAGTTTGGCGGCGAACGTGGTGGTCTGATCGTATTGCATGGCGATCACACTGCGCGTGTCGTGTTTGCCCACGCCGGCCAGTTCAGCCATGCGTTCGCCACGTTCCGGTGCCGACCACGAATTGGACAGCTGCATGCCGTAACCATGGGGAATGACCCGCTGGTTGGCGGTGCCGAGCCAGCCTTGCGCCGGGTCTTGATCGTACGGGTGCAGCATCGCGTCGGCGTAACCGTCCCAGTCATAACGACCTTCCCAGCCCGGCGATGGCAGCAGGCCTTCGCCTTCGCGGCGGTTCGGGTAACGACCGGTAACTTGCCAGCCAATATTGCTGGCGTCGGCAAAGACCAGATTCAGCGTGATCGCACGGATTTCACGGCTGGCGTCCGAGGCTTTCTCGACGGTTTGTGCGCGAGACAGGTCGAAAAACGCGTCCAGGGATTTGTCATCGGTGAAGTTCGGTGTCTGCAACGCCAGGCCCAAACCGTTGCCCAGCGCCGTGCCTTTGGCGCTGTTGAGCAGCGGCCCGTGGCGCGTTTCGTACACCGCTTCGCGAATCGGCCGCTGGCCTTTGACGAAATAGGTTTCGTTGCGAACGATAACCGGCTGCCATTTGCCGCCGACTTCGTAGGAAAGACCGTTGCCCTGGCGTTGGATTTTTTCCAGGAACAGGTCCTGGTTGTCGCCCATGACCGAGGTCATGCTCCACGCCACTTTGCCGTTGAAACCGCCCAGCACCATCGGCAAACCGGCGATCGTCACGCCGGACGCCTGGTATTTCGGCGCACGAATCTGCACGTAACTGAACAGCGACGGCACGCCCAGCGGCCCATGGCTGTCGCTGGCCAGCAGGCTTTTGCCGCTGCGGCTGCGTTGCGGGGCAATCGCCCAGTTGTTCGATGATGTGGCGCCCAGCAGATTCAGATCGGACAGTTGGCCGGTGGCTTTGCTGATTTCGGCGAGGCCTGGAATCGCCCCGTTGAGCTTGAGGCCCTGAAGTTTTTCGGCTTCGGCCACCGGCAGTTTTTCGTCGGGGGCGGACGGTGTCAGCCACGGGAGTTTGTCGGTGGTGACCGATTGGGCCAGCACCAGCGAGGAGATTTCCTCGGGCAGGTTCGCCGATTGGCTGAAGTTCAGCAGGCAGAAAATCAGCGCCGAATCTTCCGGTTTCCAGTATTCGGGCTTGTAGCCGGTGGCGGTGAGATCGGCCGGCAACTTGTCGCGGTAGCGGAACAGGTAGGCGTTGACCCCGCGCGCATAGACTTCGAAGAAGCGTTTGAGGCGCGGCGAAGAGGCCTTGTACAACTCGCCGGCGCTTTTCTTCAGGTTGACGGCGCGCATGTAGCGGTCGGCGTCCAGCAGGTCCGAACCGGACATCTCCGACAACCGGCCTTCGGCCAGCAGGCGCAGGGTGACCATCTGCGTGATGCGGTCGCTCGCGTGTACATAACCGAGGGTGAACAGCGCGTCGTGGAAGCTGCTGCTTTCGATCAACGGCACGCCCATGGCGTTGCGACGCACCGAAACGTTTTGCGCCAGACCTTTGAGCGGCTGCACGCCGGTGGTGGGCGGGAGCGTGTCTTGGGCGTTCCAGGTCTGACAACCGGACAGGCTCAAAACACCGGCCACTGCTGCGGCAACGCCGAACCGGGGAAGAAAATGTGTGAGGGCTGGCGAGGCCATGGCAAAGCTCCTGCGGGGGGGTAGCGTCAGTAAAGGCGCTACGTTAGAGAGCAGGAGGTGGCCGCGCAAGCAGGGTAGGGGGTTATTTCAGGATTTGTCGGATAAACCGTGATGGTTGGGGTTGATGCTGTTGTTTTTTTGTTTGGAGTACATATCCATTTTTGGGGTAACGGCGGCTATTGGTTTCGCTTTTACAGCGAGTCACTTTCGAAAAGCGCGAAAGTAACCAAAGCGCTT